>NZ_CP045358.1:0-95651 GCF_009363455.1 Vibrio sp. THAF64 | reverse complement strand
GTTGATAGTGCGGTAAGTATTGCTGTAGTTGGCTCTTGGTGATGTGTAATCGAGTTTCATGCTTTCGCCTTGATACGCGATCAGCTGGTAGAAACGGGCAAGGTCAAACTGGAGTCGGTCATAGCCGTCTTTTCGCTTGTAGTCACCGTCCTTTTGTCGAGATAGTCGGGCCTTGATGTTTGGCGAGGTTTCCAGCTGTGCGGCCATTGCTTTGGATTCTTCCTCGCTTACCGGCGAGCGATTACGCATAGCCCAAACGGCACGGATCACCTTAGCGCCAGCGGCTTTGTATTCTTCGTCAACGATATTCTTAAATTCGTCGTACACGTCCCAAGTGTGAGTATTGCGGTCTTGTTCTGAATCCCCGCGAACCAGACGATAAACATCATAGGGAGCGATCATAGTCGGTAGCTTTTCAAGTACCTCGCGCTTTTTCTTCTCACTCCATTTTTGGGCGTTGATGATGCGGTTAATCTTTTCATTACTGTTGATGCGGTCGGCAATCTTCTGTCTGCCGTCAGTTGGGATTGAGTAACCGAGATCGTCTAATATGTTCTGGCCGTGCTCGACCAATGAGCCATAGTCAAAGGTCGTAACGCGTTCGTATGCAGCGATCAGCTCATCAATACTTTGCGTTGGCCGTATTTCTTTTAGTGCAGATGTGAAACTCAAAAGTCGCTCCTTTGGACCAAAGAGCGGCGAGTTTTAGCATGCCAGCAACTAGGCACTGACACGCTAAAAATAGGACGGGGATTATAGGGAGTTTAACAGTTTGGTTAGAGCTTGCGTGTACGTTCGACGCTCAGACTTAGGTATGTTTGAGTTAGTCGCTTGCTTGTAATAATAATCAGCTTTTTGTTTGTTCCAGCTGTCCATTGTTAATGCTCCATAGAGATAGCATGCCATCGAGACATGCTACAGGTGAAAATTAGGCGGCTATCAGATGAGGATTTCGTTTTAGCCACTCGATAGTTTGCGCCTTAATTTCGTCTAACTCTAGTCCCTCAGAATGCACATCGCGCATTACATCGACGAACACATTAGGTTTAACCGTTGCGAACTCACCGGCAAGAAAACGCTTAACAAGGTCGCTTTGTTCTACTGGCTGATCTTCAATGTAATTCGTGTCTAGCTCATCATCGAAATACTCTTTACCGTCTTTTGGTAGCTCGGAAAGGTCCAACTTAAAACCTTTCTCTTTTGCCATACGATTAATTTCGTATGTGCTCATTTCAATGTAATCGCCTTTGATGTGGGCCGATTTGTCGTAAGCTATTGCCACATTCAAAAGGTCCGATAACGCAACGCCGCTACCTGTTTTTGGACGGACCGCGTATAGGTAAACATCCAAACCAGAATCACGGCCTTTGTACTCGACAACTTCGAGGACAGTACCCACCGGAATCTCTTTGTTAATCTCGATGTAGTAACCTTGAGAGTCGTCACCTTTGACGATAGCTAGGCCAGTAAGGCCAGCTTCACGTAACGCGTTCTCTGCGCGGTGTGCTTTGCCCCAACGCTCCATTTTAGCGTTATAGATAATATCGCCTTGGTTAACCTTAGCGGCTATTTGTGATGAGTAACGGTGCGTTTTAGGTCCACTCTGTTGCTCTGGTTCTGGTTGCGGCTCTGGTTGCGGTTCTGGCTTGATGGATTGACCGGTTAGCTTCTTAGTGATCTCGTTCCGTTGACGGCCTTTCTTGAGTCGTTCCACCATCGGTAGATCGCCGCTTTTCAAATCTTTCAACAAACCATTAGATTCACGGCCTAGTGAAAGCTTTTCTTTCATGCTTAACATTTGTTGTCTCCGTAAATAAGGCCGCTAGCGAACTAGCGGCGTAGGTTGTTAGATCTTTGATTGAAGTTCAGCGTAATTAGCAAACGCGGCTTCCATTAACGGCTCATTTTCTGGATATGTGCCGTTAGCTTCGAAGTGTTCGTATGCTTTCTCTAGGTCGTCTTGGTATTGCTCCAATAGCTCTAGAGTCACCTCGCCTTTGTAGTCGCGAATAGTTTTAAGCTTCTCTACGTGTTCCATTTCTTCTGTGTTTTCCGGTGCTGGTAGCTCTTGAGTTAGGTCAAGTGCGTGGATACATAGCATTTCAAGCTCGTTGGCACTTTCGAATGTACCAACTTGCTCGCCGCCAAAGTAAGCCGCTAGGCTGTATTGACCGTTCTCAATCACTGGATATACATAAACAGCCTTGCTGCCATGACGTGCGATTAGATACTTATCGCCGTAAGCATTCGCCACATCATTCGAATGATTGGTTTTAATGCTGCCGCTGGTGATGAACGTTAGCTTATTAACTTCTGGTGAAGCGTAAGCGTGTAGTGATTGCCAGTTCTCAAGAGGTTTGATCTCTAGAGCTGACTTTTCATTTAGCTGGCTAGTTAATGTTTCGTAGAGAGACTCTAGCTTGTCTAAAGCGTCGTCCTCGTCGGTGATATTCACCTGTTTAACCTTACCAGCTGGGAATGTCACCTCCTGCTTACCAAGGGCCATCTTAAAGCCGGTGAAGCGTTCTAGTTCTTCAAGCTGCGCTCGCTCGCCATCGTTCATTGTGTTGTTGATGTAGTCCATATCCAGCGATTTGCTTTCAACCTGATCGCCTTGCTGGTGCGTTTCAGTTAGAGACTCCAGCTCAATTACTTTGCGTTCACGTTTAAAGTCAAAGTCCACTTCTAAGCGGCCACCGTAAAAGTTCACATCAAAGTAATCCGTCATTGAATCACTGTTGTTGTAGTTGTACTGGTCCACATACGCATTAACAAACTCAATCAGCTTGTTCACTTCTTCCGTATAGAACGAAATGCCTCGGCTGTTGGTTGAGTTAGGGTTATCGATTTCGAACTGTAGGTACTCTGGATTCCAAAGCATCACGTTCTCTGGCAAGCCAACCAAGCGAAGTGCTAGGCTGTTGTAGCTGTCTTTCTTAACCGAGATAACAACGTCTTTAGGTAGGCGACCCGCTTTTTTCATTTGCGTTAGGAAAGAGCGAACACGGCTAGCGATAGTTTTAACGTCACCGATATTCTCGGCATCATAGATAGAGCCAGAATTAAACTCGCTGCTGTCTAGTGCTAGTAGCTGCTTTTCTTCTTCCGTCTTATCTTTTGTCGCTTCGTCTACATCGTCGGCTTTGGCCGCGCTGATAGTACCTAGTAGTTTCGCCAGTTCTTCGCCACCAGCTTTAGTTAGTAGCACGCGTGAATTTTTGATGCTGACTGCCGTTAACTTTTCACCTTTAGGCGTAATGACCGTTTGAGTAGTAATACCTAGCTCATCAAGCTTGGCGTTTTGGTCCTCAGTCATTGAGTCAAAGTCAAACTCACCACCAGCCTTAACGATCGCGATATGCTCAAGCGCATTGTCTTTTAGTTGCAAGCCACCATGAATAGTGCCTTTCTCTGCGGCCAATGAGTTATAGATACACTCCAGACCATTAACCGTTGTGAACATGGATTGATTCACCGGCGGGTAACTGCGCGATACTTTGCGGTCTGCTAGTTCCTCAAGCGTTTCGCCATCTTTCAGCATCTTGAACAAGTCAGTCACAATAGCTTTTTGATGTTCGCTGTTTAGCTCGTTCGCTTTGGTTACGGCTTCTTTGCCGTCTAAGTTACGCTCGACAATTCGGCCAGTGAACAAGTCGATCACAACACCATCTTGCTTGCCAATTGATACCGCGTAGTCGTAACGCTTCTCGCTGGCGCGTGCTAGTTCGCCTTTGTGGCTGTAATTCGTCAGGTTATGCAGATCCGGCAAGCCGCGCATTTGCGCTTCGGCTTCTACAGCGGCCACATACCAAGTAGGCATTGAGCCGTTTTGGATTGCGGTTGCTTCTTGCTCTGTAAGGTTTGGATCGTTGCGTAGGTAGCGGCTGCCCTCTGTTGAGAGGATATCCGTCATAGTGACACCGGCGTAACGGAAATACTGCGCAAACAAATCTTCGTCAGAAACGTCTTTGAAGTTCGGGTATTCGCCATCAGCAATGTCGTTGATGTATCGCTCAACCGTGCGGTAGTCCTCGCCTTGCTCATCCATCGCTGGCACAACGGCTTCGCCTTTGATTTTCGCTAGCTGGTAGTCACCAAGGCGATATACGCTTGTACCACCAAAGCCTTTTTCAACGTCCTCAATTGAGATCGCTTCGCCGTTCTCGAACTTGTCGTAAACGTCCTTACGTGTATGCGCCATTTCAAACATATTGTTTAGTGACGCAAAGAAGTTATCACGGTAAGCCAAGATTGATTTAAGCAAGCTTTCGCGAGTTGCATTCAATTTTCGGTAAGGAATGTTCTTCGCTTTAAGGAACGCGACGATCTGCTGACGATTCTTGAATTGAGCATCCAATGATGCGTAAGTTTCGCCTTGCAGTTCTTCAACGATTCGCATTTGTGATGCGATACGGGCCGCTTGTCCTGCTACACCCTCACCACGTTTCGGTGATTTAGTGATACCGCCAAGTGAGCGAGACGCGAGCATAACAGCACGTTTGCGCTCTTTAGGTGGAAGCGTTTCAATGTTCTTCAAGCGATCGGTGGCCGAATCAATGAACTTCATTCGAGCTTGTGTCTTTTGTTGCTGCTCGTTTGCGTCTGGTCCTTGTTCTTCGGCTAGGTGATATTCGTCCTCGGCAACTTTCTGGATCAGCTCTGGAGTAACCAGATCAATTGATGCGTTCCAGTTCTTGTAGGCCGTAGGGTTAATCTTGCGTTCTTGATATTCGACTTGTTCGCGTAGTACGTTGCCAAAAACAGATTTGAAGTTACCCATTTTCAACGTATTCAGTTGGTCTTGAGTTAGTTCGTCCAAGTCCTTGCTATCTAGCCAATCAGATAGGGCCGTATCAACGATCTTGTACGCTAGTTTTTCATCGCCAGCGCCAGTGCCGAAAAGCGGCGCTAACTCGAATGCGCTTACTTGGTCAGCTGGTAGCTGTTTATCGTAACCAATCGCACCATGACGAATAGAGTTACCCGCATCAGGGAATTTCTCTTTAGCCTGTTCCGTATCCAAGAATTGAACTACTTGGTGATCTGCTGGAGTCGTGCCGATGCCATAAGGGCGAGCGCGTAGGCCGTACCAAAATAGGTTAGCCGTGCCATCGTCGTTAGTGTCTGGTTGCTCGCCTTGGTCCTGTTCTTCGGTGGCCGCGTCTCTCTCTGCTTTCTCTTTTTCGTAGTCAGCAAGGATTACCGCTTTCACCTCATCCCAAGTTGTTAGGCCATCGCCGCCGTCAACCGGTGAACCCTCACTGTATGCAACATTCAACGTTGCATCTTCTTTCGCGTAGACCATGTATTCACCGAACACGGTATCTGCATCGCGGTCTGGCGCGTAGAAGTAAACACGCGGCTCGTTATCTTCGCCTTTATCAATGGTCCAGTTCGCTGCAATATTCTTGCGACCGATAACGTCTAGTAAGATCTGTTTCAGTTGACGGTTTACGTCGTCCTCACTTAGCTCTGGATAGTCGTTTTCGATATTGCTTGCTAGCGTTGATTTTGTGTCGTCTACACTAAGTTCGCTTAGTTCCATTTGCTCCGCGTCTAGTGTGGCGATTGCATCATTGATGTAATCATTCGCGTAGCCAGTAACTAGCTTTTTAACATCGCTTACACCAGCGGCTCTGATCGCTGCGCCGTGCTGTTCAACTAGGTCATTAACAACGCCGTCGAAGTCTCCACCAAACGCGTTTAGCTCAACCATAGTGCGTTTAGCATTGGCGTTCATTGAAGCCCAAGACTTAGGCACTGGTTCGTTGGCCGTGCCAAGTTTCCAAACGCCATTACGTGACGTTACCGCTGGTTTGTTGGCTACGTTGTTGTATGCCTTAATCAGCGCTAGAGCATCGTTAACGGCTTGTTGGTTGCCTTGCTTCGCTAGTGTCTCGATACGGCCCGTTAAGCTCTTAACGAATAGTGAGCGGTCGTAACCTCCCGAACCATTAATATCAATGTCAGCGATAGTGCTAAGGCTTGAGAAAATGCTACGGCCCACTGAACCAATAGCTAGAACCTTGTTACCAGCTGCTTTTACTTCTGGATCGCTGAATAGACGGCCTAGCTCATCGTTGCCTTGCGTCTCATCAACACCGGCTTGCTCTGCTTCTTTAGCGGCCTTTTCTTCCGCATCCTGATTATATTCATTGATGCGTTGGTCCATCGCGTAGTAGATGGCACTCAAAGTCATAGGCTTTGGATTGGTAGGCTTTTTACGCGGTTGCATGATGGCGCGGTTAACCATGAACAACATCACTTTGTTGTCGTGCTTAACTTCGACGCTGTATTCGTTCTCTAGATCGTGGTTGTAGTTATCACCGTTAACAGTCAGTGTGTAACCATTGCCTAGATCGAGTTTGTCGCCACGTTTTAACTCGTAATTAGGATCGAGCGTTCTGGTCATTGGCGGGTATGTTTCACCCGTTGCTTGTTCTGTTCCAGATTCCGCGCCACCAGCTTCACCAGTGCCGGTTTGCTTAACGCCGAGCTGCTTGCGTAGTTCTTCTTGAATATCGTTATGGTTATCGATCTGACTTTGAATGCGGCTTTGCTTTTTCTTGGTCGTTTCGATTTGTTCCTCTAGCGAGTCAACCTGATCATTTAACTGCGCTGTTTCTTCTTCAAGCTGTTGGGCCTTGTCTTGAGTTTCAGCAAGTTCTTTAGCGTCTGCGTCTTTCTTGGATTGAGCCGCTTGGAACTTCTCACTGTTGTTCTCTAAAAGAGTACCTAGCTTTGTGGTCACTTCTTTTAAAGAAAGGTCCATATTGCCTTTAGGCGCAACAACGTGAGTAACATCGCGAGAGTTCATCATGAAACGGAAAGCGATCAGCGTATCGTCAGCATTGATTTTTAGCGGATCGTTGTCTGGAGCATGAAAAGCGATAGAAACACTCTGGCCGTCAGATAGTGGAATTTTCGCGACTTGCACGGCTACCGCGCCAGACTTGCGAGGTTTGCCGATTTCAATTTCACCACAAGTTAGGTTTGGTGTTTGGCGTTCTAGTTGGTTGCCGAACTTTTTAACACGTTGAGCCAGCATTGACGCTTTCGATTTGAACGCCTCCAGCATCATCTGAGCTACTGGCTCGCACTGAAAAAGCAATGTGTTTTCCAAGTCCTCAAGCGTTACCGACTCAAGCAAAAGCTCGCCGTTTTCCGCTTGGTATAGAGCCTCAATTTGCTCTGGTGTTAGAGTTTTCGCCAAGTGGTCGATTCGGTCCACCACTTTGATTTGTTCTGTGCTGGTAAACATCATTTCGCCGCCTCCACTTGTTCTTCCAGTTCTTTCGTTTCTTGTTTTTCACGCTCAAGCTCTGCCTCAAGTTCGCTTAGTTTTGTGGATTCAGCATCAAGTTGACTTTGCGCTTTATCGCGAGCTGATTGAGCATTAGTGTGGTTTGATTCCGCTGTAGAAAGTGCGGTTTTCGCTTCGTCTAAGCGCTGGGAAATGGATCGAGACGCTGGCTTAGTGCTAGACGTGTCTTTGACGGCTTTAGCAGCTTTGCGAGCTGCGGCCTTTTCGAATTTGGTTTGGTTGCGGTCCATAAGCTGAGTCATAGCTTTAGCTAGTTCTCGCTCATTGCTGACGCTAGGAATAGGTTGCTTAGTGTTGTTGAGCGTCATTTGATAAATGTCGCCCTCATCACCGATAAACAAAGTCATGGCTTGGCCGTTTTCAAAGAATAGCTTCGCTTTTTTCACAACTTCGCCATCACGGCGCATTTTCTTGTTTGGCGCTTCAATATCAATGACGTTAGAACCGGCATTTTTTAAAGCGGTGATGAGCTTTTTAAGCCCTTTTTCGGTTACGTTGTCAAAGTCCACCACAACGTAGTTATGGCTTTGGTCTTTGGCAAAACGGCTGGTATTACGCAAGTTGCCACTCCTTGAGAGAGTGACGTTTAAGAGGACGGGGAATCCAAACGGAATTTTAAGCTGAATTTAGCTAATTTCAAATTCCTCCGTGTGTCGAGTGGTTGTCGGAAAGATTTTGTATAGCGGATTCAAGAAAGAACACGATCGCTCAATCTTAACGTCGAGAATCCAATCCCCAAGTAACTTTTCGCCAGCTTCTTTCTCCAGTGCGGCCTTATCGAAAATAAGGTACTCACTGTTGTTACCGGCTGTTGAAAAGTCTAGTTTGCGCGTTCTGGTGATAACTGCTGACGGTCGTTTTTTGCTACGTAGCGAATACGTGAGCATACCGGTACGGATCGCTCGCTTTGAACTAAAACTAAGTACAAATCGAATCGCCAAAGGATCATCTATCTGACGTGTATAGTCGATAGTGACCTTGTTTCGTTTCAGCAAAAAGCGATCAGCAATAGCTAGACCGACAATTGCTAATTCCATCATTTGCTAGTTCCTCCACTATTAAAAAATTTCGCTAAACCTTTGATTGCCAGCTGCCGTATAGCGGCGAGTGAGTCAGCCCCGTTGTTGGAAGCCACTAGAACTAGAGCGCATGTGTAACCGCGTTCCATTCCGTGACTTTCAAGCACATAGGCGACAATTAAGCCAACGACAAGCGCTAGCGTAATTTCAGTGATAAGGTCCATGAAACCACCTTTCAAACGCGCCTCGCGGCGGCCTTGTAGGTAAGAACCAATACCACTGAGCGCGGATAGAGCTAGTACACTGAATGTAAAGCTCTCACCGAACAAGATAATCGGCATGCACTCCCCCTTTTTTGCTTGTCTTGCAAAGTGTATTCGGAATGGCTTATGCCGCTCAATAGATGGGCGTTACTTGATTTATAAAGGCATATAAATAGGACTAAAAGAGGCGGTTAGTATGCTGGATTTACACCAGCATACTAAGGTTTGGACGACTAAACGTTGTCTAAGAGGATTTTGTAACAGGCCAGTTTTGGATAGTGCGGTGCAGCTGGTGGATAGATACCAAATTTGTCACCGGTATAACCACCGCCACGCGTCATGAGGCTAACTTGCTCTAACTCACCGATCGCGTGAATGGCCGTCACGTAGTCACGTAGTACCTGTTTCATGGTATCAGTGAATAGCAGCTCGTTAATGTGCTTGTAATCGCTCAAGTTACCGTAGACCGCGTAATCACCTTTACGGGCGTTAAGTGCGTTGCGAATCGTACCGTCATAGTCGATCACATAATCATTCACCAGCTGGTTATTAAGGAAGTCACCAGAATTGAGACTACCCATTTTGCCTTTTTTCAGCGCTTTAGCATCGTTATACACAAAGTAGCTGGTTTTCACTTTATCCAAGCTCTCGATGTACTTGAAAAGCTCAACGGTAGAATGGCCGAATTGCTTCATCATTTCCGTGTTCGCGTAAATGTCGAACTGCGTTGAGAATCGTTTGATCCCTGCCGCTTCCAACTCTTTGTAAACGTCCACCAGCGTATGATGATTTGATTCACTCACCACCATTTGAACAACATGAATATGCTTTGCGTAGCGCTTCATAAGTTCATGGCCCTTTAGCGAACCTTTCTTACCATTACCAAGGCCATCGTAGCTTAGTATCAGCTTGCAATTGTATTCCTCCAATAGCTCGATCCACTCATCATCAAGTAGCAAGCCATTGGTAGTAATGCGCCAAGTATAAGGAATGTAGTATTTCTCTGAGCGAGCTTTGATGATCTCAAATACTTCGCGGAAATACTCTTTACCGTTCATCAATGGCTCACCACCAAGGAATGAGAAGAACCACTTATTGAACCCTAGCGACTTGTCACACATTTCAGCGTAGCGCTCTGGAGGCATCATAGTTGCGATTGGTAGATCGCCTTTTTTCATACGCTCCATTTCGCTATCTGTCATGCAGTAATCACAATCAAGAAAGCACGCGTTATTAACCTTTGGAAGAAACGATATGCGATCGAACATAACTTAGTATCCCTTAATGCCGTAAGTTTCCATCATGGCTACCATATCGGACGAACGGTCCACTTTAGCCGATGGGCGAGGTAATCCCTTTGCAACGCCAGTCTTGCCTAACCAGTCCAGCGAACAGAAGAAACGCACGTTGTTGTCTAGGTCGAAGCCGTAGTGCGTATAAGCGCGATAAACGGCGTTGTAACGCTCTCCAAAGTGCTTGAACGCTTGAGGCTGACTAAAGCCTAACTCGATACGGCGTTTTTCCATCACTTGTTGGAGCGTGGCCGTTTGGACCTCGCTTGAGTCAATATTCACCTTACCTAGTGAAAAATCACCGTTAGCGATAAACAGCATATTGATGAGGTCATAGCGATCATAAAGCTGGTCGTAAAACTCACGCTGGGCCTTACCAAAGCGATAAGGCGTGCAGTTATCAAAGCGGTAGGTACGAATACCGGTAGCACGTAACACATTGCCGTTATAGACAGACTCTAAGAACGTTAGGTAGCCGCCAACATTGCCGTCAGCATCGAGACAAATGTAATCAATCGGGCGTACCTCTGGCTCGTATTCCGGATAGTAGAAAGGCTGGCCGATTAGTTCGGAAATATTGTCAGCACGACTAGGCGCAAACAGTAAATTTGGGAAGTCGTCAGCCAGTGATAGCAATTGCCGGTTCGCCGGTTTTTTACGCCATTCATCGATCTTCGCGCATACCTCATCGAGATAAGGCGAATCACTTGTTAAGCGAATCAAGTAGCTCACATAAACCCCCTACATTTTTGTGATAGCGAGACATAAAGCAGTGACGTTTTGCGTTTGCTTCAATGGCGGCCACGAACTCATCATCTAAGTAATCGCGTGCATCACCGATCGCTTCTAGATATTGTTCCCAACCAAAGGCCAGCATGCGGCCAGACTCGCGTTGTTGTTCCCACGGCTTGTATAAGCGGGTATTGATCACGGTCGCTTCACTCATTCGGCCAAACGTCTGAGTAATACCGCCTAGATCGTTAAAGTCAGGAATCGAGAAGTTAAAGCGCAAATCTTCACCTTGCACTTCGGTTCGGTCCGACTTCGTGTAAATCACAAGATCTTGTTTCGTGCCTTTCTGTTGGCTCATGAAACATGAACCTTTGAATGACTCGGTTTTATCAAACACCGGCTGAATTGAACCACGGAAAAACAGCGTAGGAGCAAGGCTGCACAAACGCTCTGAGTCTGCTTCAATATCGGCGTAATACTCATGCTTCACTAGGCGCGGGATCTCTTTGATTTCAAGATCTGTTAATACGTGAAGCTCATTTTCTGGATGATGCTTTAGAAAGCTCACCGCCATAATGTAGAACTGGTTAAGCCAGTCCTTATTCAACAATCTTACGTAGACTTTCACCGGTCACATTCTCCACTGCTTCAACGTATTTCATGATGTTTTTGTCAATGTCCTCTTTAGAGAAGAACAGGCCGGACAGGTCCGAGCTAAACATGCGGTTAAGCGCTTGCTGTGGTGGCAATACGCCGCCATCAAGCAACAAATCAACGTAGCTTGCATAACATGATTGGTAGTCGCTCCAGTCTTTGTGATTGGTAATGTCTACCACTGACACACCATTAGCGATCGCAATAAAGTTCAGCTCGCTGGTGTTCGGGATGTAAGCCTTTTTCAGTGATGGAATTAGCGAGCCACCAGCGACACGGGCCGCAAATACATGGTTTGGATATTCCGCTTCAAGTTCGGCCATGTGGCGCTCATGTGTGACTGGATGAGGCTTGACCATGCCGCCCTCTTGAAATACGCATTCATTCACTTTCAAGAAGTCGATAGCAATACGCATACAGTTAGAACCGGCCAAGAACGCTACTACTTCCGGATGTTTCATTGAGCGGCGTAGCTTGTATTTGTCTGGAGTGACAGATGAGCGGATCTGTTCGCAGTAATCAATCAGGTTTGCTGGCTTGTGCTGCATTGCTGCGCGTAGAACGGTCATGTGAGTGTCGTAGTGCATGTAGCGAATCGACACGCCACCAAGCGCACCACAAAACTCATGGATCGCGAATGAACCCTCGCCGTTGTTGTGGCAAATATCGAAGTCAACGTTATAGCCCATACCACGTAACTTGATTAAGGCATACTCGGCCAGCTGTCGGCTGGTGTTACCTTGGCTAGTTGGTAGGACCGTACCAGTACGTGCAAACGCTGAACGGTTATCAACAATCTCTGATTTCATGATTACGCCTCGACTGGAGCAACACGGTTTAGATGGCCGTCAACACGCATCTTGATAGAGTCGATAATTGATGTTTTGACTTGCTCTAGCGCCTGTTCGTATTCAGCGACGATGGCATCTTTATCGTTATCTAACTGAGCGATGTGCTCAACGATTACTTCTGCGTTTTGTTTTGCGTGCTCAATGGTCGCCTCAACGATCGTTTTTAGCTCTGCATTAGAAGCAAGAACGGATTTCACCGCCTCATTGGCGTTATTCGCGATGGTCGTTACTTCTTTAAGTTTTTCTTCAAGCTCGCGAACGCGTAAGTCTAATTGTGTTTCACTCATCTTTAATTTTCCTAGTGCATTAAAAAAGGCCGTTCGGAATGAACAGCCTATAATTTACATCATTTTTGAACGATTGGCATTATGCCTACGAGCGAGCTGATTGAGTAACCCACGATGTAGTTTTCGCCGTCATGTAGCTAGTCGTTTTCGCCGTTACATGGCCGTCAGAACCAAAACCCATTGTTGTACGCGAGGTCATTGTTACTGTAGTTCGGCTTGTAGTGTGTACTTGGTTTTGCATGATTTTTCCTTAGTTGGTTATACGACAACAAGTGTCGTTTTACTGGTTGTGTAAGTTGTCGTGAAGCTGGTACTAATCGTTGTCGATTTGCTGAAATTCTTCTTAGTCGTTTTCGAAGTTGTGACCGTAGTATTTCGTGAACCAACCCAAGACGTTGTTTTATCTGTTGCCTTAGACGTTGCAGCTGAATAGCTCCAAGTTGTTGTCCAAGTCGTTGTCTTGCCAGCTGTGGTCCAGCTAGTTGATACGCCGCCAGTGCTCCAGCTAGTCGTCTTAGTGGTGCTTTGTGAAGCTTTCCAAGAAGTTGTGTAGCTAGTGCCAACCGCTGTACCAAACGAGGTTGATTTCGTTGTGGCCTTGCTGGTTGATTTACTGTTTGGCACGTTCGTAGACCAAGTTGTTGTCTTAGCCGTAGTTTTGGAAGTACCAAAGCTGGTGTTAACCGCTGCCGTCCAAGCCGTTGTATAGCTTGTAGTACGAGAAGTGGTGTAACCCTTACTCGCGTATGGACCGGTCGCCCAAGTCGTCGTCTTGGTGGTCGTTTTGGAGTACGAATAAGTTGTGCTTCGTGTGGTGTTCCAAGAAGTTGTCTTGTTCGTGCTCTTAGACGTGTTACGAGGCGAGGTCCAACTTGTAGTCCAAGTCGTTGTGCCAGCTGTAGAACGGCTGGTTGATTTCGTCGTAGATTTCGTCGTGGTCTTGCTGGCCGTCCAAGTCGTAGTAACCGCTGTACCTTTTGACGTTGTACGCGTGGTTGTTTTCGACGTAGTACCGCTGGTTAATTGGCTGGTGCTCTTTGACGCGGTTTTAGTGGTGTTCCAGCTTGTCGTTCCCGCCGTTGTCTTACTGCATGTTACAGACGTTGCAAAAGTCGATACCCAAGACGTACTAGCATCACCGACCCAAGAGGTAGTGATACTGGTTGTTTTTGAGGTTGTTTTGCTGGTGGACCAATACGTTGTTTTCAGACTCAAACGACACGCGCCGTAGAAGTCCGACAACTTGATTGCACCCGTTGTAGGTACTTTGGCATTCTCCGGAATATCCGGAATGATACCGCCACCACGATAGAGCTGAGACAAAGCAAGTGCGCCCGTCTGGCCGTAGTAGTCGCGGATCTGCAATAGCGACAATGCGCCGCTACTTGGTAATGGCATTACTACCCCCTAAGCGTGCTGATAGCCGCTTGAACCATATCGAAAACCGCATAAGGCCGATGAACAATAGCGCTCTCGCCTATACGGTTAGCCACAAATAGGATCGCTCCAGCCTCAAAGCCTAGTTCTTGGCCTAGCCGCAATAGCTGGGAGGTTTCCATATCTTCTACAGGGAAGCCGTCAACCGGCTTGCTCTTGGTGTAAAGCAAATCTGTTGTGACACACCCTGTTAACGGTAAGTTGGGAAATAGAAAGGACGGGTAAGTGTGTGAATCTTCACGGCTGCATGCACGGGACACGGCCACCAGCGAACCAAGCAATGATTCATCTTGTGTTCCTGCCGTACCGATGCGAATAGCTCGCTCAACTGGATAAATCCCTTTGAGTTGTCGCACGGCATAGTCAATTGATGGTCGGCCCATTCCACAAGCACAAACGCCAATGTCGGAAGCAAACCAGACGCTAAAAAACGGCTGGTAAATATCCGGCTCACTTGGCGCGTTCGCATCAATGATTTTAGCGATCGCTTGCGCCCTATTAGGGCAACCAGTGAAGATCCACAACTTAACCATTAAGCACGGGCCTGTAGCAGTTCTTTTACGGCTGCCTCAACAAAGCTCAATCGGTCCTCAAGACGGCTAATTGTGTTCTGTTGCTGCTTAATACCCTCGATGAGTAGAGCAACCATATTGCCGTATGCGACTGATAGCTTGCCGTCTGGTCCTGCTTTCACCACATTAGGTAGCACTGCCGCGACTTCCTGCGCGATTACGCCCGTATGCCAACTATCATCTTGCTTTAGCTGGTAGTCGTAACCGTTCAGCTGCATGATCTTGTTGATTGCGTCCGTTAGTGGCTGGAAGTTCTTTTTGATTCGCTTATCAGATAGACCTTGCAAGTCACCAGACAGCGTTAAGTTGCCGGTTTCAAAGTCAAAGACAAAGCGATCCGCTGAACCCTTGCGCATGTTTAGCTTGAAGCCAGACAAAGCATCGAGAAAAGCAGACGTACCATTGAAGTACAAACCTAGATCGTTGTCGTTACCAAGCAACAATTTCACGTTGTCGTTTAGTGCCGTGCTGCCAGTGAATCGACCACCAGCTTTAGGCATCTTGGTATCAGCTACGGCTACAGCATCTTTGACCGCTTTAGGCGTGGCCGCTTTTTCTTCGCTGGTCGAGTCAATCGCACTTGATAGCTGAACAACACCGGCGCGTTGAAGCGTAGCCGCCAAAACAGAAAGCGTTAGTGCGCTGCCAAGCTGGCCGCCACCAGTCAATGCGCCGCTGGTATTGATGAGCGCGGTTTTCTCCAGTTTCTTAGCCAGTTCGCCGGTGATTGAATCTAGAATGCTTTCATTGGCCTCAAGCTCTTTGATTAGAGCCTCTAGGTTTTTCAGCATTTCCGGATCAGTACCGCCTAAAAGCGTCTGAATGGAGTTATCCGTGTACTTGGCCGCGTCCACACCTACTTGTAGGGCAAATGCTTTCAACGCTTTTAGCGCTGCTGCTGCTGCCGCCAATTCGGTACTGTCAGAGTCCAATTCACTTGTTAGGCGAACACCACCTAGCTTAGTGGTCGTTGCTTGGGCCAAACCAAGCATCAAACCGTCAGCCAATGCACCGCCACCAGTCAAACCCTCGGACACGCCGACTTGAATTTTACCTAGTGATTCGCGAGCGCCTAGCTCAATACCACGCCATAACTGAGGCAATAGAACCGGCTTAGGGGATTTACTTTTGTTATCAATATCTGCGTCTGTAGCTGCCGAATCGACACGCATATATTGTTTATGTGGATCATGAGCCGCAATGTGTCGCGCTAGGTCCAAACCACCATCCATGCGCTGATTAAAGCTCATGTATGATTCATCTAGGACTAGCGTTCCAGCTGGCACGTCAAAGGAAGCAAGAATTACATGGTGCGCTTGCAGCTTGCCCTCTTGAACGATCTTCAATGAAGCCGCATCGTAAGCTGATCGAATATCAATTTGCTTCGTGATAAGGCCGTGTTGGTAGATCGCCTCGATAACTGCATAGCTACGGCCAATTGGCACGGTCAACACAACATCATGCTGTTGGCGAACTGTCAGCAAGTAGCCGTCACGTTCAACCATTGCAACGCCGTATTGTTGGCCGGACGTAACGTTAACGGTCATGGTGTTACCAATCACCGCCACATTAAAGCCACGGTACACACCAGCTTCTACAATGCCGCAAAGCTTACGGTTCAAACTTTCCGAGCTGTTTGGCTCTAGGTATTGCGTATCTGCAATAAGAGGCAAACTCTCGATCTCGTTAATGGTAGGCGGTATTAAAACCGCCTCCTCATGTCGTCGTTGCCCACTCATACTATCGACCGCTCACCATCATGTTTGCAGCTTCACCAAGGTTTGTGTTGATTACGATTTCACAAGAGATACCGCGATCTGAGTAAACCCAAATTGGCTGAGTAACAGCGATAATTACGTACTTGTTATCTTTGTCTTTAACGCCGATACAGCTGAATTGCTCGCTTTGATCTGCTGGAATGCTACCCGCTGGCAAGTTACACGTAATAACGATCTGGCCGTTGATGAAGTTGTAAACTGGACGGTTAGTTGCAAATACGCGTTCTAGAGACTCAACCTCTGACGGGATAGGCGCAACACTTGGCTTGCCGCCAACGTCCTCAATGAAACCATATCCCCAATCAATATCAGCAAGCTGGAAATACGGCTCGCTACCGATTGGAAGCATGGACAAAGCACGTTGCTCATAGTAGCGATCCAGTAGTAATGAATCTTCTAAGACAACTTTCGGTTGAGGTGCTACGCCCTCACTTGCTTGAATTTCTTCTGCCACAAATACGCCCCTTTAGGATGTTTGTTCGGAACTAATTAGATAAATTGCTTAGACGTAACGATCTAAACGTACTGAATCGACGGGCGATTCATCCAAACGAACACTTGTGACACCAGCTGGTTTGCGTAGGCCGACCTCTTTAGGCTCAAAACGGGCCTGTATTTCGATCGAGTTATCTGCGCTTTCAATTGCGTCAGATACACGCATTTTAGTGGCTACTTGTGCGTAACTATTTTCTATTTGTGGGCGTTTTTCAGATAGGACAACACGCCAAAGCTTCTCGTAGATAAAGAAGTTTTTATCGAGCCTCACCGTGTCGGAAGAAACACAATCGAGGCGCGTTCTGGCTTGTTTTTGGGGAATAGGTTGAGGTTCATCTACAGTAGTAAATTTACCAGCTTCTACCGCCAGCGTATATTTACTTTGTTCCTCTTTTTCGGCCAAATTGACCGTTTGACGGGTTTTATTAAACCCATTTTCTGAGGATTCTAGCGCATTTGTTAGGAATGTGCGCCATACCTTTTCATAGACAAAGAAATTTTTATCGACGCGGAATGTGTCGCTCGCGTAAGCATCTAGACGTGTTCGGGCCTGTCGCGTTGGGATTGCTCTTGGCTTGTCCTCATCAAACCAATCTAGCGTGATTTTCTGGATGAACTTAGGCACATCATCGAGATCTTCAATACGGATCGTAGTGTCAACTTGTGAGATACCCTGCACTACCCATTCAATCACATCCCAAAGCTCGAATTTCAGATAGTAGCTAGTACCCTGCATAACGATACGCAAAGGCACTAGCGGGTAAACAACGCGGCGGAGCTTTTCTTCAAACTCACGCAAAGATTCTTCGTCGTTAACGCGAACCTCGTTGAGTGGCACTTGGATCACGCCTCGGCTGGTCATGAACCAGTCTTTGTTTTCCTGCATATCCAAATCGTCAGCTGTCACCAGTACAGTGCCATAAGGATATTTAACTAGGTCCGTAGGCGCGTATAACGGCTGCCAAGTCACCTCCATACCCGCAAACTCACGGCGTAACGTTGCCTCTAGTGGGTAAACGGTTTTCTTTAGGTGGATCTGGTCTTGGCGCTGCATAACTGTCATTGGTAGGTCAGTTTCAGCCACATCACCGAACGCGAAAAAGTCGCCTAGTTCCCTAACCTCAACTTGCAGATCTTGAGGCTGCATATCAAAGAGAGAGTTACGGGTTTTAATCCGCTCTAGGTAGTTCTCGACGTGTGATTCCAAAAGCGAGCCAAGGGCATGAGCAAAGTCAGTCCATGCCTCGGTATTTTGCTTGGTTCGGGTAAGCTGGCTTTTCAGCCAGCTTTGCAAGTTACTCATAGGCGGTCCTCTAATTTGCTTAGGCGTTCAGCCAACTGCTCGATAAGTTGAGCCTGTTGGTCAATGATCACTTGCTGTTCTTGAATCGCTTTGATTGAGCATGCGTTCAAACCAAAGTGAGAAACAGATAAGTAACCGTCCTCGCCCTCGCTAACCAGTGTTGGGATCTGCTCTTGTAGCTCTTGAGCAATAACGCCGATTTCCTCAACGCCATGTTTCACATAGCTGTAAATGCCAAGCTTCAATAGCTTGTCTAATACGCCCTCTGGTAGCTGCTCGATGTTCGATTTTAAGCGGCGGTCCGAAGTACCTTTAAAGTCACCAGCGATAAATACACCGGTAGACGTACCCGCATCAATTTGCGAGAAGTTGTGACGGTGGCTCGCCGGTGCGTATGGGTGCGAGTGGTTCGCTTTGTCATAAGCGGTTTTCACTGCTTTTGCAGACGCGGCCAGTGTTTCACTGGTTGAGTTAACCGCGTTGGTTAGCTGGACAGTACCGGTCTGTGTTGTGCTCGCTGCTCGATGTACCCATTTACTTGCTGCCAAGTCATAAGCGATCTTTACTGCTTTTGGCGTGGCCGCTAGTGCTTCACTTGTCGAGTTCGTTGCGCTTGATAGCTGGACCGCACCGGCGGCGGTTAGGTCTGCCACTCGATAGGTCCACTTGCCGTTTGCTACGCCTAGTGCTGAAACAGCTTTGTCGTAAGCGGTTTTTGCTGCCTTGGAACTTGCATAAACCGTAGAGCTTGCCGAGTTAACCACGTCCGAAATATTGCGGTTGTTTGGACTAAATACTCGCTGGCCCTTTTCGCGCAATTCAATCAGGAAGTCGAAAACACCAGTCGTCGCGACCGCGATCTGTTTAAGGCTAACTTCTGTTCCCGCTTTCACGTTATCTGCAAGTGCGATCGTCAGTGTGGCCGTTACTGAGTCAGTGCTACCGTCAATACGGTAAGACGAACCAGCAACTTGAGGAATGCCGCCTTTATGGTTCATTACAACGCTTGCTTGGCCGTGGCCGTCATTGTCGGTTAGCGTTGCTTTTGCGCTGCGCATTAGGTATCGACCGTCACCAGTGGCTTGAGTCATTTTGCTTGCTGCTAAGTCGTATGCAGACTTAACCGCTTTAGGCGTAGCCGCGTATGCTTCGCTAGTAGAGTTGATCGCACTGGACAACTGAACCGCACCAGTTTGGGCCGTTGTTGCTACTCGATACGTCCACTTACCCGCCGCCAAGTCATAAGCGAGTTTCACTGCTTTAGGCGTGGCCGCTTGTGCTTCGCTGGTGGAGTTAATCGCGCTTGATAATTGGACCGCACCGGCTTTCGCTGTTGTCGCTACCGTATAGGCCCACTTGCTTGCTGCTAGGTCATAGGCGGTTTTTACTGCTTTAGGCGTGGCCGCTAGAACTTCACTGGTTGAGTTAACCGCACTGGATAGTTGGACCGCACCTTTTTGAGCTGTTGATGCGTCATTGATACCTAGTTGAACATTACCGGTAAGATCGCCGCCGCCAGTTAGTGCACCGCTGACAACAATCTGGATCGCCTTGTTTGCTTTCTTGGCGAGTTCTGCGTTAATGGCCGCAATGTCGCTGTCATTATCCACCAGCGCATCACCAAGCTCTTTAAGCGTGTTTAGGTGTTCAGCTGGAGCGTCACCAAGTAACTGAGAAATGAGCTGGTCAGTGTAGGCTTTGGCTGCTTGTTCTGCCGAAACTGCACGATCATGCGCTGTCTTAGTTGCTTTGGCCGTTGAGCCTAGCGTTTCGCTTGTTGAGGTAACGGAACTAGAAAGCTGTACCGCACCTTTTTGAGCTGTCGTCGCGTCCTTGATACCGATCGTTAGTTCATCACCAATCTGACCGCCACCGGTGATCGCTCCGGTAGTATTTAGCAAGGTTGCATTGTTGGCTTTTGTCGGTAGCGTTTTGTTGATTTGCGCGATATCACCGTCATTGCTGACTACCGCATCACTAACTTCTTTGAGGCTAGCATGCGCACCGGCTTCGCCTTTTAGCTTGGCTATTTCTTGGTTTGTGTAATTGGTCGCGTTGGTGTTAGCGGTACTAATGGCCTGTTCTTTGGCTGTCTTGACACCTTTAGGCGTTGCGGCTTGAGTTTCGCTGGTGGATGTAGTCGAGCTAGATAGTTGCGATACACCTTTGCTTGATGTGGAAGCATCAGGCACGGACGCTTCAAGCACATAAGGCGATTGCTCCGAGCCGTCACCAGCTGCGGCCCACTTCAATGAAATGTTTGGGTTTGAAGCAAAGCGAACGAACTTACCTTGTTCCACTTCGTGACGGGCGTTGTCCTCATCCATTAGCGTAAAGCTGCGGATATAACGATCGTCGTGTAGGTGCGTTGTTGGTGATTTGCTATCGAGCGCGTCTTGTAGGCCGTCGATGTAACCGATCGTGTGACGGTGTGAGTCTTTCTTGACCGTTACGTTTAAGGTCACGTCTTGCGAGCCATCGAGACTAACCGAACCGGTCACGTTACCCGCTAGTGCAAGGTTAAAAGCCGTTTCAATCTTCTTGGCCGCAACTGCTGTAGCGCCTTTATCTAGACACGTATCAATGACGTGGTTTACCGCTCTTTGAACCGCTGCGGTAGTCGCTGCTAGTTCGTCTGAGGCGGTCGCATAATTACCGGATAGAGTAACAACACCTTGGCGCTCAAGAGTCGCTAACTGAATGCCTAAAGTAATACCATTTAGTGCGTTACCGGTGGCCTGTAATGGTGCAGACGTGGTGATTGTTACGGCCTTTAGTGCGTTGTCTAACGCGGTCCATAACTTAGGTAACTCTAGGTACTTCTCTAGGTTTGATTTGTTGTTGATTTCTTCTGTTGTGGCCGCTTCTTCGCGTAACAGATATTGTTTGTGTGGATCTGGAGTGTTGACGTGCTGCGCAATATCGGCGCCGCCATAGTCACGCTCGATGTAGCTAATATCAGCTGGCGTAACATCCGGTGCACCATCAACCAATGTCACTCGACAAAGGATCGTATGATGGCTTTGCGTTTGGCCTACAGCTACGAACTTGATGCTGGCCGCGTCAATGGATGAGGTGTTATCTACTTGCTTGGTAGGTACGCCAAATTGATAGAACGCCTCTAGGACCACATAGCCATCGCGGATCTCTGCCATATCCACAAGAACATCATCTTGCTGGCGAACCGTTAGCACGTAGTCGTCGCGTTCTACCAGTGCAACACCGGTAATGTCTTTAGAAGTAACTAAGATATGTTTTCCGGCTACAGCTTCACATTCAAAGCCACGAAAAACACCTTTATGAACCATGCCGCTAAACTTGCGGTTAAGGCTTTTTGATGTGAATGCCTCTAGGTACTGAATGTCAGTAACTAGCGGTAATTCGTCAATGACGACAACGTTATTCGATACCTTTTCCATGCTCTATCTCAAGTGTGGAAAAGTAGCGTTTTCGTCTGAACGGGGATTTAGGAAGGGGAATTAAACTGGACGATGAGTAAACTTAAATGATGAGCTTACAACGTCCAAAAACAAGTAAGTGTCGATCGGCACTTCTTCGAGAAGATTAACACAGTCTACCTCGTATTCATCAATACCAAGTGAAACGGCCATCGCCTCGATTGCTCGCCATACGTCCTTAACGTAGATTGAGCCTTTGTCTTTCGTGTTCTTGCCAAACAAATATTCCAATTGTGCTTTGACGGCTTCCTCTGCGTCTTTAGGACTAGAGTTAGCGACAACGTAACCAGTCACGTTAACCGTAAATGGTGCGTCTTTACGCGGCACATATTCGTAAACTTCATTGTATCCGTTTTTACCGGAAAATAGGGTAACAATCTCACCCTCAATCACGTTCTCGTCTTTGATGTTAGAGAAAGCGGAAATAAAAATACGGTTAATGTTTTTTACGTCCTGCTTACCGATAAGCTTTTCTTGCTCTTGTTCGCCCCAAACTGACAGCCAAACGATGCCGGAAATATTGTTTCGAATGAATGCCTGATAGTCACCGTCCCACGCTAGCTGGTGGTCATAGACGGTTGAATACAACGCGCCATTACGAATTGATTCAATATCCTCGCCCTCTGCGCCACCTGTTACCGTTGTCTTAGTCACCAGTTCGACGGGGATCGTTGTGCCGGTAAAATCGGTACTATCAATAAGCTCTAGTTTCTGGCCGTCGAGTAGTGTTGTATCACCCTCGGTTAGCCAAACTTCCAACTGAATCAAGTCACCAGAGATCGGCGCACGGCCACAAATATCATTACCAAATCGAATACCTAGCTGGTCCGTCGATTTGTAATACTCCATGTAGGCTTTGGAGTAGCTGTTTGTATTGCGGAACTTAAACGCATGCTCCCAAAGCTCACCGTTGACGCGTACTAACACCTTATGGATACGCTTTGTCAGCTCTTTAGGAAAGGCAATAGCTAGCCAGTTCTGACGGTCCGAAACAATGTGCTCCATTACGGCCACTTCGAACTGTTGGATCTGGTAGTCCTTAGACTCACCGGCCTGTAGGTCCACGCTTTCCATGATCGTATAGCGTAATTGGTTCGCGGCCACACATTGCGTTAGTGCTGGTAGCGTCACCCGTTTATCGCCCTTATTGGTAATGGTTACGATACCAATGGACGGCGAGATTTTGAGGCCCACATAACCTACGCTTTCCGCACCGGCTAAAATGGATGTGCGATTCGTTGCCAGTGATAGAAACGACTCTTGTAAGGCGCGGTCTGCTACGCGTTGAACACGCTCAACGGTTTGAGCAATGAATAACGAAATGTAGGCGACGAATTGCGAGCCGATAGAACGACTCCACCACTTTGATTGTTTGAGAAGATTTTCAAAGTCTTTTCGGATCTGATCGACATAGTTCACAGCTTAACTTCCTTTTGAATGTAGTTTTGAGCGCCCAAAAGACCGATCACGATGTGGTACATATCGAAGTCTTTAGGCTCAATGAGGATTTCAGTAATAACCGCGCCTTTAACGTCCACCGGTAGACTCATCACGATCGAGTTCTCCATAGCGGCGGCGGTATCGCTGTTGATTGGTTCGTGCTTGTAAGGCATTAGGCGATTACCCCAATGCGGAGCGCCCCAAATTTGACCTTGTGGCGTATCTAGCCACTCGGCCACTCGCATAGGGATAGACTCGGACTCATCCGAGACTTTCACGCCGTTAATATCGACCCCTAAGAGGTAATCAATTTCTTGGCTCATTCACTTACTCCAGATCTGCACTTTGACGTTGCAGCGAACGGTCATTGAAGTTATTCGGGATGCTGCCGCTAGACTTGGCCGCTGCTGCTGGTGTGCTTTGGCTAGCTGGGCGTGAAGCTCTTTGAATAACGGTTGTTGTTGAACGGCTATCACTGCCGGATTGCTTGATAGCTTCGATGGACTCTTTATCGAGTTTCACGGTTTGAGGTGTGTCGCTGGCGCGTAGCTCTGCTGCGGTTTTCTGCGAGGCAATATCACTAACGCGTTCATTGGATGTAACCTTGGTTGCGTTCTTGGCTACGCTGGTGTGCTTCTCGTTTTGTTTGATCTGTTCGGAGGCGATCTGAGAGGCAAGATCCTTATGGTTCGAGTTAGTTTCTTGCTTAGTGGTTTTTTCGCTGGTGGTAGCAGTAGAACGGGCCAAATCAGCGGAATGCGTATCTACAAATCGAGCGTTTGTAACAGTCACTTGCTCTGCGGCTTTGCGGCTGGCGATCTCTTTATCGATAGCAGCGATCTGGTCGGCTTTTTTGTCTGGCGAGTACACCTGACCTAGTTCTGGATGCTGAATCATGCCTGACGTATCCATACCTAGCTCATTCGCTACACGCTCACGCTCTGCATTGGTTCGCTCGTTCTTGCGATCCACGCGTGCGTAGGCGCTAGCAAAGCTGGTGTTTTTCTCGCTAGCTAACTTCTCGACCTCATCCATGTTCACGCGATCTGAGTTCTTAGAATCCAGTTCACGCATGGTTTGAGTGTCGTTAGTCTCTTTGGCCGTGTGGTATGCCTCGGCGTTTTTCTCGTACTTCGAGTCGTTCTGGCTTTCGGTTTCCTTAGTCGATTTAGTGTCACCACCAAATAGGCCATAGATACCCTTAGCCATATCACCCGAATCAAAGCTCAATGCTTCTTTTGCACCATCAAAACCAAATGCACCCAAGGCCGAACCAAGCAGACCCGCACCACCACTTACCAAGCCACCAAGATCAAGAACATTGGCAAGGGCCATCGAGCTTTTTTGTCCAGTCGTCGCCTCTTGGCCGTCTTTGAGGTTGAATACCTCTTTCTGCTTTTCGGTATCCGTAAAGCCACTGATTGCGTCATAGGCCATTAGTGCCGGTGCAAGGAATGGAACTGCTTTACCAGCAATTGAGCCAACCTTTGATAGCCCACGGAATGCGCCACCAGCCATTGATAAGCCTTTTGAGCCAACACCTTTGATGGCATCACCCGCACCAGACAAAACCGACTTAAAGCGACCACGGCCAGCTTTACGCATGCGGCCACCTCTGCGGCCCTTACGTCCTTTGCGGTCGAACAAGTCACCAGCAAGATCCATTAAGCCGCCACCCGCACCCTCTGGCGCGTTCGCCTTGGTTGCGGTTAAGAGTTCATCGAGCTTGTCTAGTAGTGCATCGTTGTTCTTGTCTTGAGCAACGCTGTTTTCTTTTAGGACTTCGAGCGTATTAGCTTGGTAGCTCTGCTGCTTAGTCTTGGAAATTAACCCGCTGCCGTGAGTATTGCTTGATGTAGAAACATGATTAGCGGTTTGACGAACGGTGTTATTAACGCGCTCAACACGATCGCGAGATACAGTGCTATTAGCGGTAGTGAAAAGGCTAGAAACGCTAGCTCTTTGCGATTGTTTTTCACGGTTAGTTTCCTTAGCTACTGGAGCATTATTGCCACCAGCGATACCAGCGCGATCGTCGCGACGATTAGAACCGTTGCGCTCACTAGCTGTTGGTAAAGTTCGGTCCTCAACTTCCGCTGCTGAATCCTTTGTCGCTGAAATTGATTCATGCGTTACCCCTTGAGTTGCCGTTACAGATTGTTGGTCCTGCGAATCATTGGCCGGTTCGCCGGTATCAGTTTCGCTAGGCTTAAAGCCAAATAGCTTGCCTAGCTTTGAACCCTTGAATGATTCAAAGCGCTCTTTGCTTTGCTCAAAGTTGGCGGCTGTTTCCTCGGTTAAGTGATACAGCTCTTTTGCTGAATAGAAGAATGAGCCACCAGCTGCCGCCCCTGCTGCATCGGTCGCGTCGTTCTCGTCTTTCAGTGCTGCCGTGGCCTTATCAACCACCAGCTGTTTTAAGCTAGAACCAAGCTTTGCAAACACACTGGTTTGCTCGCTGGTTTCGTCAGCAAGGCGCTCGGTTTCACGTTCCTTGTTGGTTTGCTCTGCGGTTTTGTATGCGGCCTGTTCTTTCTTGCTGGCGTAACGGCCATCACTTCTGCGTAGCTTTCCGTTCGCATCTTTCCAGTAGCCATCAAAATCGCTTAAACCGTCTCTAACGGCCTTTTCGACTTTATCCGGCATATCATCAAGTGATGAGGTATCAACGGCCTCTGCGGTCGTTTCTGATTGCTCAACGTTGACGATTACTGGCTGGCTTTTCTGTTTCTGAGTCTGGCGAACAACCCCCTTGTTTTTTGGTTTTGGTTCGCTCGCTAGTGGCTCTTGCTCTTGTTCCAGCTTGTCAGCAATAGACGTGATACCGGCTTGAATTGGCTTTTGCTCGGTAGCGGTAGACTCTGCCGCTGGCTGCTCCCCTTTTTCTTTAGGTGCGCCAAATGACAGCTCAATTTCGCCGCTTCGATTAGTCTTGCTAGCGGTAGCGCTGCGTTTCTTTGGCGCTGGCTTGCTAACTGTTAACTGAGCATTCTCGATGCCACTTGTAACCGCCTTTTCAATTGGCTTGGTATCCACTGCCACAACAACCGGTTTTGGCTTTGCTCGGCCCTGCTGGTTTCCGTCCAATTTCTTGCTGATTTCGGCTAATTTTCTTAGCTCTTTGTCGCTGGCTGTTCGGACAGTTTCGACCACAAGAGAGAGATCAACTACTTCTTGTTTAGTGTCCATTCTTCACCTTGTCTTGTAGTGCTTTATCAAGACGGATCGCCAAGTCTTGAGGCGTTGCGAATAACGCATCGACTGGCTGGCCGCCGTATATGGTTAGGTTTTCAATCAGAACGTTCCAACCGACGACATCAAAACGTTGTAATGAAGTCGAGATTCCGAAAGGGCAATAGCAGCGTTCTAGCTGCTGGACCTCCTTTCTTCACGTATTCATCACACTCTGGAATAGTGGTCACTAGGTAGTAGCGGCCCTCATGGTACTTGGTAAGTAGGCCGTGTCTTGCTTCGCGCAATGCCTGTTCCACCAGCGCGGATACTTTCACAAACTCGGTACGTAGGTGCATCGACTTGATAAGCTCAAGTTTCCAATCTAGTGCCTCGTTGGTGTCCTCTGGCTGGCCGTTGAAAGTAAGGCAATGCGCTAGCTCGTTTAGGGCCATTTCGTTTGCGGCTTTCTTCCAATCGCCTGATTCCGGTTCGAACTGGTCACGGGTATTGCGTAAGCCCTCGATGTGCTCGGCTGCGTAGCCGTTCATTGGCTGCACGGTGGCCTTATGTGGCTGGCCTTTAACCGTAAACTCGATCTCTGTCTTTGGTAGTGATGGCACGGCCTTAGCGGTTTCCATTAACTCGGCCATGTGTAAGTCCAAGTAATGAGTTTTTCCGCAATGGGAACAGTCATAGCTAAAAGGGATCGTGCCTAGTTCGCTAGTAGACATAAAGATCCACCATAGCGCCGTTCGGCGGTCCTCTCCGGTCCATGCGCCACTATCGCTAAAGTCGCCTTTTGCCCCGTCTTGCAAGTGGTTTAGGAATTGCGTTGTGCTCGCTTCTTCGTTGGATTCGTCAAGCTCGCAAAACATCATGCCATCCTCGACGGTAGGCACTCGGAAGTTGACGGTTTTCGTCATGTTGCTTGGTAATGGGAAAGCTGGGATTTGCATTACAACACCTTGTTACCCACGCTCATAAACTTCTGGAAGATGAGCGGGAAAGATTGAATAGAGTTGCCGTTCTCGCGAGAAAACGTCACGTTGCCTTTCTTGGTGGGAAATACTTGGTACGTGTTTCGTAGCTTGCGATTGCCATCATCATCAAGATCGAACACCTTGATTTTGAACACGTACTCAACTGGAATATTTAGCGTGCCGTCTTTGTTTTTGACCTTAGCTAGTCGGCCCTCGAACCACTTGCGGATAGTGCCGCTCTGATCGTCGCGCACCGTCATAGTGATCTCGCCAGCGGTGGAGCGAGTCGGGATCGCGATCTCACCCGATCCCACTTGGAACGTGTCAGCATCAATTGACCCCTCGCCGTAATCCAAGTCTTTCACGTAAATATCGAAGTCCGTTGGAGCATCATTGGATTCAATCTCGATGGCCCACTGCCAGCCCTGTTGCCAAGGCTTATTCATAAAGTCTCTAGTCGCCTTTTTAGCGAGCTGCATATATGGGTTCATTTAGCCCCCTAGCAAGCTGATAGGCGGCACGATAGCTCGGTTGGCACGCATAGACGTTTCAAGCTCTGTCTTGCGCATAGCTAGGTCTGGTTCGGCTGGAATATCGGTTGTATCGAGCTTGCCAGCGGTCGCGATTCGACGTTGACGCTCGGCGTTTGGAATGCTGATAAGTAGCTCTAGGTAATCACCAAGCAAGCTAATGCTGGTGGCTGGTAGCTGGAACGTATCGAGATCGGCATTCATCACGTCTTGTAGATACAGGATCGTGATTGGGAATACCTCAGTACCTTTTAATGTCAGCTCAAGCTTGCCTAGCCAATGCTCGGATTTAACGTACCGGCCAGATTTATCTTTGACGACAAGGCGAGCCGCAAACAAAGGCGGCAAATCACAAGCGCCGTACTCGTCTAAGTCAGACTCGTTAACTCGATGCTTTTCATTGAATCCAGCCAGTTCTTGATACTTGGCGAGCGCCTTTCTCAATAGGCTTAGTAGTGCTTTCTCATCATCGTGAAGCAAGATAGGGAATCGTGCTTTCACTTCTTCGAGAAGTTGATTGGGTGTCATGGCCGCTCCAAGTTGAGCGGCATTTTCAAAGACGGGGAATAGGTCAGCTAAATCTTAACTCAAGAATCCCAAGGGCGCGATAGGCTCGAACACATCAAAAATGGCTGCACAATCAAGTTGTGCAAAAAGTGCTTGCGTGCACAATCTCGTTGTGCAATTATAATATCAAATGAATCGGAGTTTTAACGATGGAGTTTCGAGACTCATACCTAGAGGATTTCTATGAAAATGACGTTGCGCATAGAAAAATCCCAAGCAATTTAGAAAACGTCCTGTTTAGAAAGCTTCAAATGCTTGATGCAGCAACCGACTATAGAGACTTGCTGATACCACCAAACAATCAATTTGAGCATCTAAATGGTAAGTTGGCCGGATACAGTTGTATAAGAGTGAACAGACAGTATCGGTTAATCTTTAAATTTGTAGATGGAGAAGTCGTTGATACGTACTTAGACCCTCACTCTTACCGTTAGTAGTCACTGTCGCCAGTTCTTGAAACTGGCGATAGTTTTGAATCAATCAACAGGATACTTAGGATTCAAATAATGAGAAACACAAAACGCAAACCGGTAACAGTCGGTGAAATGCTAAAACTTGAGTTTCTAGAGCCATTAGCAATCAGTAATAGCGATTTAGCGAGCGCTATTGGTGTACATAGAAACACTATTAGCAACCTGATTAACGGCAAAACTGCTTTAACATCTGATCTAGCAAACAAGCTAGCTGCGGCGCTTGGTAATACGCCTGAATTTTGGCTTAATATTCAGCACGCGGTTGATGTATGGGACAGTAAAAACACGTTCGAAGTAGCGAAAAAAGCAATCACACCACTTGTAAAGATTGAAAGCTCGATGTTAGCTGGTGGCTATGCCCTAGCTTGATTGTGAGCAATACCCCGATAAAAAAAGCCGCTGATTAGCGGCTTTTTGCTTACTAGGACTTTGGTACTTAGAAGTCACACCAGTTGTATTGAAGCGTGATAGATGGCTTAACTAGCGCTGCTGTATCTTCAGTTGAAAGGTCGATCGCATCTGAACGCACCTTAACGTGCTCAAGCTTGAATGAGTGAGATTCAGCGCCCGTACCGCTTGTAGATTCTGGCGTAGACTCAATGCTCACTGTCACCATTTCTTTATTGCGCACGATCTTGCGTAGCGCTTTAAGAACTGGACCAGTGATCGTCTCTACCACTACTACCGCGATCTCGCCTTTGTTTTCTAATGGGCCGTTTTGGATGATACCCATACCCATTTGACCGAAATCTTCCACGTCAGCGCGACCCATTGCTGGGAATTGCGTTGAACGAACAAGAACAGTTAAATCAGGGTACTCAAGAATTTTCATCTCGAACTCAGTACCCATCATCTTTTCACCAGCGTTTAAGTTCTTAGTGAACTTTTGCTTTAGAAAGTTAATATCGCCTTTAGCGTTAAATGGACCTGCTGCCATAATAAATACTCTTACTCTATTGTAGATAGTTCGGAATGACTGACTGGTTGACCATCTGTTTAGGTGATGCAGTGATCGATACTGTGTTGTAAGCAAAGTTACCGTTCTTGGTCTTTGGCGCGTTCACATCGTAGTTAACCTCGCTTATACGCATAGGCATTACCACTTTGCGGCCAATGTTAAATGTCGCTTCCGCTGGAATCCGGCCACCTAGCTGAACGCTGCCATTGTTCACACTGATCGGTGCTTCATTTTGAAGCTCTGGAGAGGCGAACTGGCAAAGGTACTTAATCGGATCATCGACTTCGGATTTAGCATTGGTATAGGCAACAAACCGTAAAGTGATCGTCACTTCTGGCGGCTCGTTGCCCTGCCAAACTTGCTCACTGTTAAACAGCGTCTTACTGGTGCGCTCACCTATTGTTTGAGTGATTGAGGCTGTCTTATCGAGTACGCCAGCGTTACCCACTGTGTCGCCCTCAAATGGAGACTCCCAAAGCGCTCTGAACGATAGTTGACACTCATCCGTCATGTAGCCAATGACCGTAACCTCTACCCCGCCAACGTGGCCGGTGATGTAACACTTGTTGTAGTTACTGATGCCATCGTCAGACGGCACACCAACAATTACAGCCATTGCCTACCCTTACTTGCGCATGCCGTTTGCGTCAGCAATACGGTTGGACTTTTTACGTGATGCGCGTGCTGCTGCTGAATGAGCTTTAGAGCGTGCCTTTTTAAGAGCTGCTTTCTGTGCTGCACTCATGCGGCGTTTGCGTTTACGTGTGTTGATGTAAACCTTTTTACCGTCACGAATAACGGCTTTCTTGGCTTCCATAATCATTGATTCACGGACCGCAAACTCTGCGATAGCTTCGTCGGAATCGACGTTTTCTAGGCCGTTTTCAAGCGATTCAAAAATGCGATCTGCCACTTCTGAATCACCCTCTTGTAGCTCAAGAAGATCCGATTCTTGCGCGTCAGAAATTGACGCAATGAACTCACCAGCATGCGCTTGTAGAGATTCGTACATAGCCGCTTGGCCGTCAGTTAGCTCAAGTTCGCCGTCAGCATCGCCACCAGCCAAACCGAATAGCATTGCATCAAGTGAATCTAGGCTTGATTCGCCACCGTGCGCCCACTGAACACAAGCCGCTGCCGCACTCATGCGCTCGCCTACTACAGCTGCCTTTTGGATAGCTTCAAGCATCATCTGGTCGTCTACTGACTCAAAAAATGCTGTCTCTGTTAGGTCCGGCTCTTGCACCGCCTCTTTCATTTGGAAAGGACGGGCAAGAACAGAACCAGCTTTAAACATCGTTGTCATTCTGTTCTTACCTTTGTTGATTAGCGGATTAGGATTGGTTCACCAAGGAATCGACGGCCTGAGCCGGTTGGACAGATAGCCCAAGTTACTTTCCAGTAATCGATCTCGACTTGCTTCACTTCTAAGCGCCATGCTTCTTTGCCGTCACTTTCTGGATTACGTGGAGGCACTAGAGCGCCTACCGCTTCGTAACCCTCTAAGATCGCTGCCATGCCATCGGTAATCTCTTTGCGAGTCGTACCGTCAGGTTGGTGTTTAAGGCGATTTGCAAGCGCGTAGAAGTCACGCGAGATTGCGTCAGCGATAGATACCACTTGCTCGAAACGTAAGTAGTTTTCAGCTGTTGAAGAAGTTAGAGAGTCGTCAATGAACAGTGCGCCGTTTTCGTCTGTCGCCAGCTTGTTTAGACGGGCCTTGTACATTTCTTGGAAGTTTGGCTCACCAACACCTTTGATCGGTGTTAGACCAGAACGCGAGATAACCGCACGCTCAACGCCAGCTGGTGTGTAGTGCCAACCGCCTACTGGAGAGGACTTAGCAACACCTTTAGCTTTAGCCGCAAAGCCAATACCAGACGCGCCCCAAACACACATATTTTTGTACACTGGACACTTAGCCATGTATGGCAAGTGCACGAATGATGCACGATGGTTGTTTAGGTTCATGCCCTGTTTAGCGGTTAGCGCTGCGTCATGCGTTAGGCGTGGATCAATATCGAAGTAGCCAGAAATACGGCGGTCGTTACAGATCTTCATTAGGTCAGACTGTACCGATTCGTCGTAACAGCTTAGGCCGCAAACGTAGTTGAAGTAGAGAACCGTTGTGCGTAGCGCTTTGATTGCGTCTGCGTAGTCGTCAGTGGTGATTGTGCTAATGTCGCCATTGCTTGCACCAGTAAACTTAGTCGCTGCAATGCTTGTTAAGTTACGCTTGGTCGCTTCCGCATCACACACACATTTTAGGTACGCTGAACGTTCTTCAAGTACAGTCTCGATGTACGCCGGAGCGCCCATTTGGTCCGTACCCGCTGGATCGAGTGATACGATCCATTCTTCTAGCGTTTCATCGCCACCAGCTGCCAGTTCTTCGCTTAGAGTAAGCACGAACATGTTGGCGCCGTATAGGGCCGCGTCAGCTGCTTCTAGCGTAATGCTGCGGTTTTCTGACGGTGCACCGTCTTTAATCGCTAGCGCTAGGAACTCGCCATCTTCAAGAGCTAGATCGGCTTTGTAGCTTAGAGCTTCGTTAGTGATAACTACCGTTTCAGCTGGTTTGGTTAGTTTGATTGCTGGGTATGTTGCCGCTGCTGGGACAACACGAACAACCAGACCCTCACCGCCGCTTACTGCTTCGGCCAGTGAACGCATTGGATCAGCGTTTTTGCCAAGGCTTGAGTGATAAGGCTTACCTAGCACATCTTGGTAGTTGTCAGCGTTAACGCGCAATACTTCGTATGGCTTACCTTTTTGGGAGATAACTACACCAGCAAAGACAAGCTTGTTTGAGCCAGTGCCTTGCTTAGTTGTCGCGTCTGCATTGATCGGTGACACGGCAACTTGTGAGACGTTATCCATTGCAAATTCAATCTTATTCGCCATCATTTGCCTCTTTTAGCGTTAAACCATTTGCTTCAAGCTGCTTGGCAATTTCTTGCAAGCCAGCGTCAGCAATGCCTTTCACGTCAATAACGTTTTGCGCCGTCATTTCTGTGAGTTGTTGAACCGTCTTTACACCGTGCTTAACCAGTGCTTTTTCAACGTTTGAGGACAGGCCAAGGCTCGCCAGTTCTGCCGGTGCATCGCTGGTGGACGTTTGCTGTGTTGCTTCTTGGTCTTTTGCTTGCTCGAAAGACACGACGATTTGACCGTCTGGATAAGCGGCCTCAACTTCGTGACAAAAGCGGTCTACGTTGAATACTTGGATAGGCTGTGCGATCGCACGGGCCGCAATGACGCGACCTTGGATCGTTACCGTGATAGGTGTTCGGTTGGTTACGAATACAGTTACTTCTTTCATCGAGTACCCCCAAGGGAACGGGCAACCGTAGTTACCCGCTCACTTCGCCATTAAGCGGCTTTGGTTTCCGCTGCTGGTTGTTGAGGTGCTTCGTCAATAAGTTTGACGCGGTAGAAGTAATCCTCGCCGTTGTATGGGTGGATCTCGCCGTAGGACAGTTCGTATAGCGTGTTAGACGCTACTAGACCTTTACCGATCGGATGCGTGTACATAGTTGCTGCAATAGCATCACCAGCTACGTAACCCGCTTCTGAGTGAGAAGAACCGCGACCGTAACAAAGCATTTCGTTAGTACCTAGTACCACTGGTGCTTCAAACACTTTCCACATACCGAATAGACGGCCAGCGTAGTGAATAGAGTTTTTCTGACGGTAGTTAGCTGGAGCAACAAACGCTGGTGAACCTAGCGATTTAAGTAGGTTACAAGCCTGTGTACCCGCGTAGATACCAGTTAGGCCCGTTGTCTTAGTTGCTTGTAGGATTTCAGTTGATACGCGAAGTAGAACTTCGTTTAGACGTTCACGATGTAGTTTCCAATCTTCACCAGCTTGCACGTACACGTTGAAAGTTGTCTCACGACGACAAGCAAAGTTCATATCAACCAAGTGACCAGTTGCTTTCTCTGCTGCTAGCGTGTTGCGCATGTGGCTCATTTGCATTGATTTCAGATCAGTGCCGAACTCACGTTGCATTGTGAACATTGCTTGGATCGTTGCGTCTGCTGCTACTGCGCGTTGACGTGGACGAATCGTTACAGAATCCATATCGTGATCGATAGTTGGGATCAGCTCTGGTTTCTTCTCGATGTCTACTTCAAATTCAGCATGTAGCTCGATGCCAGCTGGTAGCGGTGTTTCTGACGCTGTAGTAACTTCGATCTTACCCGCCGCGTAATCAATCTGACAGTTGATGATGATTTGCGTATCTGCGTTTAGCGCAAACTTGCCGCTCATCATGCCGCCTGTAGAATCCATATCACGACAAACGCGTTTACGGTCCACAAATAGCGATACTGAGGTCTTAGTGAACGGGATAGCGAACTTGGTGTGTTTCATATCCGTAGCGGTATTGAAAACGAATGCTTTCTTAGTACCGTCTGGACGTTGAGCCGCTGCGAACTCGTAGCGTTGGCGCATTGCTGTGTACTGACCTACCGTTGCTTGGTCGATTTCAGTACCCGCTGCGAAGTCACCAAAGTTTGAACCGGTACGGCGGTAAACTTTGAAGATCTCAACTTCGTTCGCACCAGCTGGCATCATCGTTACAGCGTCTAGTGTTGCTGTATCTAGTAGAACTGGAAGAACCAGACCAACCATTTTTGCGCGGATTTCTACGCCTTGAGAGTTAGATAGCGATTGGCCGATTGACTCAAGCATCATTGCGCCAGTCGAACCCTCTGCTGATTTGCCCTCAAGCATCATCATGTTGTTCATAGTCTGGTATGCAGACGCTAGAACTTCGTCACGCGGTAGCTCGCCATGAATCTGTTCAAATTCACGGATTGCTGATTGCATGCCGCTAACCATGCCAAAAGCTGTTTCTTGGCTTAGGGATTCGAACATAGGTTCGTTACCAATCGCCGCTAAAATCGCATTCTGGCGACCCGCATCGTCAGTTAGAAACTCACCAGTGGTAGCGTCAAACTGAGAGCCGATACATAGATTGCGCATCGCTTGTGCTTGAACTGCAATGCTGCTAATGCGCTCGTTAAATTTTTGCTTCTTATCTGCCATGTGTCAAAAACCTTACTGTTTATAAGAACATGTTCGGAATGAAATTCGCCGCATTAGAGCGGTAAAAAATGTTCAATTTCGGATATTAATTAAGATCTTTGACGAAAAAAACAGGGTGAAAAGTGAGTATAACTATATGTATTTGAAAGGATTTTTAACTAAATATAGGCGTTAGTTAAGGTAGTGACGATTTAGAGCGTTTAGGCCGTTGAAGTCTGTGTAATTAACGCTATAGGGGAAGTGGGGAAATAGGCCGAAAAAAAATTTTAAATATTTTTCGGGTTTATAGCGTTCCGGCAATAATTCCGACGATATGCTTTAACAGGTCGCCAGCATCAAGCGCCGCTGGTGGTAAGTTAACGTGCATGAAAATGCCAATAGCATCACGCACAATCCAGTTGTACACCGCCACCATTGCCAAGGCCCACATAAGCGCTGCACGGCCAGTTCTCGCGATCACGTTATTGCTCGCTGACGATAGTTGTTCCATCTTCAAGTAGAACTCTTTACGTTCTTCATCCGAAGTGAATAACTTGTCGCCCATATCGCCAATTTCTTTGATCAGCTTGTTTGGCTTGGTTGGTGTGAATAAATCAAGTAGTGCCATGATTAGCTACCTTTTACGTGCTCCACCAGCGCAGTAGCAATGGTATTCGCTAGCTGCTCGCGTAGTGTTAATGCCATTTCCAATGAGTCGTCATTAGAGATAAAGAACGGCTCTAAGATCACTGATGGCATATTGGTATAACGCAAGAAGCGCCAGCCACGGCCACCTTGTTCAATAGGCTTAATGCCTCGGTTGTTCTGGTTGATTAAGGCAGCGATCGGTTTTTGCAGACGTTCAGCAAGTCGCTTGCTTGGTACTGACTTGGACCAGTAAAGCGTCTCTGAACCTTTAACGCCTTTATCCGATACACCGTTACAGTGTAATTCGAGCGCGAAGTCTGCACCCGTCTTGTTCACGTCCTCAATCATGCCGTTGTAAGTATCACGGTATAGAACGACCGGCTTAACGTTGCGGCGGTGAAGCTTTTCAGCAATCTGACCGGCCATCACCACGTTAAAATCATACTCATTCATTCCGAGAGTTTCGTTATAACATCCACCATCACTAGGGCTGTGACCAATAACGATACAAACAGTTTTCATACGTACCTCCATACGAAAGAGAGTTAATTTGTTTGATTGTTTTGTTGATCTGGTTCGGAATGGGTTTTATACTCCACCCCGACAAGGCAGCGATGTTTTGTTAACTAGCCAACTGACGTTGATATGTGGGGATACGGACTCTCTTTCCCCATTCCGCCGGATCTCATGATCACGGCGGTTTTTTTTTGGCCCAAATAAAAAAAGGCCAGCTATTAGCTGGCCTTACCTAGTTCTCTTGATGATACTTGCTCCACCCTCACCCCGCTACTCCTTAGATAACGGAATAGAGACGCGTGTTTTCCCGTCTCCATAACAAAGCTCGCCTTTACCAGTTCGCCGTCCATTAGGTAGAACTGACAACCGTTGTACTTCACACTATCAACGATGATACTTAACGTACCATTGCTAAACATGCGGTGCTCTGGCATTGAGCTTATCGGCTGAATAGCAAAGAACTTAGAACGTCTAAGCTCTGCTTTGTACCGATGGATTCGGACTATGCAAACAATCACTAAGGCGACAATAGCGGCCAGCAAGGGAATAGGAAGTAAAATTGTTTCTGTCATTTTTCGCTATTTATTGTATTCCTAAAATAGCGTGCAATCATACAGAAATAATTACCGATAGACTATTTCACTTTGTATGTGCCGGCTGATGAGCCACCCGTTACCGGTACTTGCGCATTTTGCTGAATTTCGTCTACCACGGCCTCTGCAATCGCCTTGCTGACGACAAAGGCGAAAGCATTAGTACCATGCGTCTTAAACCCGTAACGCTTAAACACGGCCTCTATACGCGCCTCTAAGCTGCTTTTACTCAGTGCCATTACTTACCAGCCTTTACACAAGATGAAATATCGCCATGAGGTAAGCCGGTAAACGCACAAATGCACTCACCTGTTACTACTCCTGTACCACCATTGAACGTGATTAAATCCGCGTTCTCGATGATGTTCTTAGCGTTGATGCGTAGATCCTTGCCAATCTGTAGCGTGCGACCGCCGCCAACGTTGATAATCACGTCTTTGTCGAATCGTTCGTTTAGATTGTCCGTAGCGCTTCGATACTGCTTGCCCTCGGTATGAATGACACACTGGCCGTCAGGTAGTATCTCGATGGCCGTGCCGCTCTTAACGTGCGTAATGGACCAGCCACCAGCATGCGTTTTCATTTCTCGTAGGCCAAAGCGCTCATAGAGATCATCTTTGCGGTCATAGGCTGGTGGCGTTGGCTCGCCGCTGGAGCGCTTAGGCTCGTAAGCAATGCCGTTAACCTCTTTAGGTAAGTTCGATTGATAGTTAGGCGCATGGTAAACGCTACCAGTGATGAGCGGGTATCGAGTATCGCCATTGCGCGGGAACTCGACCCAAACCAGATCGCCCTTTTCGACCGGTACAGCATGGCCGTGCTCTGGTTTTGCGCCCAAAGGTAACATGAACTCTGCATACGGAAGATCTTCATCTGGTATTGCATCCCAAAGGGCCAGCAATCGCACGCTGACCATGTATAACTTTTCTGGATGTACCACGTTCACTACTTGAGCCTGATAACGGCCATAGAGCCGATTAGATACATTGGTTCGCTTTCTGTTATCGCTAAACTCGGTCATAGGTTTTTCACTCCAAGTTCTAAGCGGCATTGATAGCGATTCCCTGATTGGTAGTGCACCACTTGGTTGATGATCTGCTTTTCTGGCAAGGATTCATCAAGCTCATTAACAGGTAATTGCTTATGAAATAGGACTGAACAAACACACATAGGCTTAAATTGCGTGTTACCGGTCAGCTCTACATCGAGGACGGGGATAATAGAAACTCGCTGGTTCTTGAGCGCCTTGGCTTGGTTTACGCTGATCACAACAGCTGGACCATTGCCAGCGCTCTGCATACCTTGAACGGTATCCCAAGCGATATAGTTACGGTTCAATACTCTCTCAAAAAGCGCTTCTTCGCCAATGATTGAGTATCGAGCGATCGAATAATCGGCCTTGTCAGGGTTCGAATACTCAAGTTTAAATTGCTCAGTCATGGCGATGTTCTTAATAGACTTAAAATACATCGTGCCACGATTGATAAAGGCCATAGCGCCATAGTCACGGGCCATAATGCGAATAAGGCGTGATTTAGTGCCACCAGCATTAAGATGGTAAGTCGCGCCTTTGTCGAACATATCGCACTCTAACTTCAAATGCGGCAACAGCTCGGCCAGAATCTCTCTAGGCTGCTTGTTCACAAAGAATCGAGGCTTAATCACCTGTTCTTTAAGCAAGTGCGCATCTTGGTGGAATGCTTCAATTTTTAGCTCGCCGTTTTCGCTGGTGGCCTTACCTACCACAAAGTTTTCAATCCAAACTTGATCCCCTCGGTTGGTAGTATCAGCCAGTGTGACGTTTAAGATTGAGCCTTTCTGGATCTTGAAATTGTCACGATAGATAGCGGCTTGGTCCATCACGTCCATGATGAGTTTATTTCCGTCCATTGAGCCGGATTCGATATAAGCGAACATGTGAACATGCTCGATATTGATTTCCTCTCCGTTGGTGACAACTTTTTGGACTAGAAAATATTCCTTACTCATACAGCTTGCCCTCGCCAACCTCTACGCGGCCTTGCTTAACGCTCATTGATTCGGCCTCGTAAATCTCACTGATAACCTCAAAGCGAAGTGTTGATGCGTATAAACGCGTGCTTTCATGGTCGATCTCTGCTGGTTCGGCCATCGTGTCTAACATGCCCGTTAGCTCGATGTTTACTTGAACTGGCGAACCGGCCAATTGTGTTTCTGCTTGGAATACATGTTTGCGGCCACGCTTCTTATGTCGTGTCCACATCATGAGGCCCAGCGCCATACGTGAAAGCGTTGATTTGCTCCAAGCTAGCGTTGTGATGATGTACGTTAGGCGCACAAAGGACTTGTTTACTTGTGCGTACTTCTCACCGGTTGCGGCGTTGGTAAGCATGGCGGCGGCGGTAACATCGATGTACTCGCTACCCTCAGAAAAACCAACAACAGGATCGCGAGTGATATAGGCCACTGGTAGCAACTCATTGCGTTTGGACTTCACCTGTTCGCCGGTCTTGGCCGTTAGCTTGGTTAAGAAGTCTTGCGGTGTTAGAAACTCACCCGCGTATAGCTTGGTTTGTCTCTCACGCGACACGAAACGGGCAAATTCTTCGTTTTCCTTACGATTGCCATCCACTACCACCAGCGAATCTAAGATCATCTGGAAGAACGAACCGACCGCCCGATCTATATCGGTCAGCTCGGTATGTTCAACCGCGCCGTCAAACTCATCATAATCAAATGGAAATTCAATGATCGGTTCGCCGTATTGCATGGTTAGCCCTCCAGCGCTTCCGCTTCTTGTTCATAGAATTTGCGGCCCTTGATGATAGTGATCACCTTGAAGCTGCGGTGTAACGTAACGTCGAACTTGCCAAAGCGGTTTAGTACCGGTGGCATGTAAGCAGCTACGCGCTCATTACGCTGATATCCATCGCGAGTTTTACGGCCATTACCGGTTTGGTTGCCCTCATAGATCTGAATAACGGCACAATCAAAATCGAGCTTGGCTAAGTCGTCCAATGCAGAATCCAGATCCTTGCATACGTTGAGCACGTTCGCGCAAAGGACCACACAGAAACGCTTTTGGCTGGCATCGATGGCGTTAATGTCCTTGATTACGTCCTCATCCTTGGAATTAGGATCGTAATTGGTCACGCTCATGATCTGATTGTGGTAATTGGTCAGATATTCCTTGGTTAAGTCAGGGAATCGACCACAACCAAAATTAAGAATATGGTTTGCGTAACGCCAGTTAGGCGCGAGTTTGTGAAGTACCTTTGCACTTGCTGGTACTTGTTTACGGCTAGTGTTCAATGTCATTTCCACTCCTAATTGGAGTGGCGCTTTATGACGGGGATAGGTAGGAAATTAGGCGGCTATTACTTGGACCTGATACGGCAATAGCAACCGCATGCTTTCATCGTAAATTGTGTGTCCTAGCGATATGGCTAGCGCATATTCCGCATTTGCACCGGTTGACTGTTCCCAGCCATCGAGCATCACAACGTAATCAGCGCTTCGAACCATCGCGAGGCAAATATCCATATACTGCTCTTGTCGTAGTCCTAGCGGCAATGTAGCCGGATTAATGACTATCCAGCCTTGTTTCTCCAGTTCTTGAGCCTTGGCGTGGAAAGCTGGCCGGTTGAAGTGCTCAATACCGGTCATTGGCCCTGCGATATAAATAACTCGTTTCACAGCTCAATAATTCCTGATTCTGGTAAGTTTTCTTGCGGTTCTGGTAAAGAATCTTCCACTGGTTCGGACTCTGGCTCTAGGTCCGGACTTTCGCCCTCTCCTAGCTCTGGTGGCTGATTAAAGTCGCGCATAGGAATACAGATATAAATCACGCCTACGTTAGCAGTGCCATAACCAATCTGTTTATGTACGTACCACCATACGGTTCTTATGCCGCTGGCCGTTTCTTCGTCCCACTCCAGCACACTGCCTACCGGTATGTTGTGCGCACCGATCCGAAGCATAAGAGGTTCGATAGATTCGCCTAGATTGGCATCGCCATCATTCATCATGAAAAACGACTCTTGCTCATCCGGACAATCGAGCACGGCCACCAGCTCACTATCACCATAAGTTAGGTTATCTTGGTTAGTGTCCAGCTCTAACACGTTCTCTTTCTCGTAGCCGTCCTCGGTTTGTGTCGATTCTGGACCTACAGGACGATATAAGGACGCATCAAAGTGATCAGGTGATAACTTGATAGCCTTTATCCAATCGTCTCTTAGAACGCTATTGAATGGCTCATGGCCTTGGAAGCGAGGCTTTCTAATCGCTGGCTGTACTACTTCACTCACTTAACGATCCTCTCTAACTTGCTCGGTGTAACGTTCATCATTTTGGCAAAGTCTGTTATCGCTTCTTGCTTAGATTTGCCTTGGAGCTTGTAACCGTCATGGAAGTTCTGGAAGCCCATTTTCAGCATGTCGTTTAGCTCTTTAATCTTGTTGCTTTGCTTGCGGATCTTTCTCGCTTGGCGCTTAGTGCGTTCGCTTTCGCGTTTTTGTTGGTCCAGCTTGCGTTGCATGGCCTTTTGAGAGCGCATGTACTTGTCATGTTCTCGACGGGCCGCGTCTTGGTCTACTTTGGTTTTGCGGTTCTTGGCCGCTGCTTTGCGTTCTTGTTCGTTGAGGAAGTACGCCTTGTTATCGCTGCCATAGCTCACGCGTTTAGCTTGCTGCTTCATCTGCGTGGCTAAAATGCGTTGCCATGCTAATGACTGGAGCATTGTTGTGGCTTTAAGAACGTGCTTACACGCAACGCCCGATAACTCAGGGTTTTTAATCTTAGGGAACGCAAACTCTTTCGGTGGAGCTAAACAGTAGTTCCCCATCGTCGCTAAATAGCGATACCAATATTGGTGACGGCCACAGTCGCAATCAAAAGAGATACGGCCAGCGCATGCCAGCTGTACCGCCTTGTTGTAATCACCATTAGGCGGCTCTTGTAGTAACTCATCCCACTGCTCGAAACGGACCTTAACGCGGTGATGTTGGTGCTTGGAAACACTCGAAGCCTTAACGTTTACCAGTGCAACGTTGTTCTTGATGGCGTACAGGTTCGCGCTAGTGATACCCGAACCATCATCAACACGGTTATTGGCACGCTTAACGTCGATTTCTCGCGAGTTCTTCACCAGAAAGTGATACGTAACGCCAGCTGTTCGACTGTCGTACTTTTCCTTGTGTCGCTGTCTGGCCTTATCGAACTTGATTAAGTCGTCTTTGGTAAACCGCTGCCCTTTGGCCTTTTCACCGAGCGCCTTTAACGCCTTGCTGGTGGGATTAGTAAGCGTGCTTGGTTTTAGCGTGCGCTTGGCATTACGGCGGTTCTTCTTCTGCGCTTGCTCAATCTTGTTAAACAGTTGGTTAAACTGCTTGGCATTGAGGCCAGCTGAAATATAAGAGCCGTTGTCTGTCTTTTCTGGCGTGAACTTTTTAGGCATGGCTACAACCCGTATGTATCCATAAATTCACGCATAGAACGGCGCACCCAAGTTGCTTTAGGTAGCTTTATCGTCTCACCCACTGGTAATGACTCGGCGCTGTCGTCCACTTCACAGACAAGCAATACAAGCCACGCCAATTGAGCATCACCCAAAGCACGGAAAGCGACCAAATCAGGCCGGTACGATTCATCAAGTTTGATTTCATAGTCTTTTAAGTCACTGTCTACGGTGTTCACATAATCAATAACGTTGCGATAGTAGTGTGCACGTAGGACCGGATCGGCAATGTTCTGGTCAGAGAGTCGAGATAAGTTACTCATTCCATTTCGCCCCCGTGTCTGTATTTGCCATCAGCGATCATTTCGTCCTTGCGCGTGAAAACACGCTGTAGGCGTTGGATCGGCTTTTCTGGTTCTTTCGGTTTGTTTAGTTGAGCGAAGAATTGCTTTAGAGAGGACCGGTCCAGTAGGTTGTCTTGCGTGGCCGCGTAGACCGCAAACATGAGAGCGAACGTGTCAGGCTGTAACTCGTTCCAGTCGATGTTATATACGGTCTTACCGTCCGTACCTCTTACCTCGTCAACGACTGACGGTGATACTTCGAAGCGGCCACCAGCATCACGCGGGTACGTGATACCACCCAGCGCGTGTAGGTTGTTGTATGCCTCCATCGCCGCAACGATGATAGGACGGCCACTGGCATCGAGATCAGAAAGTCGGACCGCTCGACCGTACTTGTAGAAATACGGCAAAATCTCATCCACCAGCACAACAAAGCCTTTGTCTTTTAGCTTCTTGAGCTTGTCTGGTAGCGTGAGTTTCAAGCTCATCATGGAGCGTTCTAAGCGGTCACACTGGATAATGAATAGTTGGCCGTTATCCACACCAGCCAGCATCAATCGAGGTTCACCGGAGGATAACGTGAGTATTGCTATGCGCTTCTTTGCCATTGATTGACCCTTGAAGCGCTTTTTTAGACGGGGAATATTAGCTTATCACTAAAAGCTTAGTGTTATGTATATTAGTTCGGAATAATTATATCGAACTGGCTCAATGGTTCGAGCGATAAACCGAGCATTTCGTACACTTTAACCAGTAACTCCAGCTCTGTTCCATTGTGCTCACTGAATTGCTTTTTACCACCATATTTGCCCTTAGCGTGGACCGGTAATAGATCAGGGTACTGCTCGCGCTGCTCCTTTTCCGGCAAAGTGTCATGATGCCAGCAACAAAGCGGCAAAACGAACTTGTGCGCGTCAATGCGAGTACGGCCAAACACATGATGCAATGAGACGATCGGATTGTCTCGGCCATGCAGTAAACAGGCAATACATGGAAGCGTACCGATCTTGTCCATCACCCGTTGTTCTTCTGCTAGGGCCGTGCGGCCTTTTAACCCCTTGGTAGCTTTTCGCTTGGCTGGTGGCTTTGCTGCTTGCTTGGCCTTTGCCCGTTCGGCCCTCTCTAGCGCCTTTTTCCGTTGCTGCTCTTGGTACTCTGGCGAACAAATCTTAGCTATACGCTGATCCTGCTTCTTCTTGGCCTTAGCGAGTCGCTTGGCCTTTTCAGCTGGATCTTTCATTTTGGCAATTTGCTTGTCTCTAGCTCGTTGCATGGCCTCTTTTTGCTTAACTCTTTGCCTTTCTTGCCTCTGCGCTATTGTCAAAGCCATCAAAACCCCCTAGTATTCGTGTTGCTCATGTTTCTATTGCTTGTTCAATGGGAACATTAAAGGCTGGCGCTGTCTGAATATTGCTGTTCAGAGTTTGTTTTGTTTGTTTCGCCAGCCGCAAGAAAACCGCCCTAGTGGCGGTTTTGTTGTATCTGGACTATCGAGAAATAATCTTAGAGCGTTCAAGCCTTGCTGATACCGGTCGAGAAAGTTCAGACGCATGCCCTACTACTCGACAAATAAACTCAACGCTATCGGGAAACACTTTGTGGGATATTGGCTCTAACACATCCGATTTAAGTGTGACCGTTTGATTGTTCTTGATAGCCGTGGCGAACCGGCGAATGGTCGGCATATCATAAAAACGCTTTGTTACTTCGCGCATACCTCATCTTCCTCAAGATTGCTAATCACAAACTCAAGCTCAACTTTACGGATATTAAGCTCGAACGTTAGACGGGCCGCTAACTGCGTGCCAGCTGCTTTCTCAATCTGATTTTCTAGTCGCTCGATTTCCTTACCTAATACTTCTCGGCCCTGTTCAAAGTAAGCTTCACAGCCCCCAATGAATTGCATCACTACAGCTTGGTGTCTGAACGTTTCAAGCTTGTATGGAGTCTCGTTCTTCAATTCGTTGAGCTTTTCTTGGCCCTGTTCGGTTACGTGGTAGATCTTCGCGTCTGGCTTACCCTCGTTTGGCTTGTGTTCCGCGTATAGGAAAGACTCTTTATCCATACGATTACACTCACGATAGATTTGCTGGTGGCTGGCACGCCAAACACACTCATGCTTCATAGACTTAGTTAGTTCATAACCAGTTTTAGGCGATAGTAAAATGTCTTGTAGTAGCGCTACTTGTAAGTGATTCATTGCTCATGTTCCTAATTTAGATTTGTTGCCAAATGTCGCTGGTTGATTGGTCCTTGAACCCGTGACAGACGTACTCAATATCACTTGAGTAGTGCGTTAATTTCCCTTTCAACGCCTTTTTATTGCGGTTATGCCAGTGTTCGTAACCGGCGCTAAACGCGTACTGGTTGTTGCTGTAGTCTGCATAATGGAGATCTGCACCATTACGCGCCTCATTAACACCAGCGGCCCAACTTGCTAAGAAGTCCTCGCGCTCGATGATCTTCAACACTTGCCTTTCATCGTCCTGTACTGCGAGTAGTTGGATAATTCCAAGCGCTTGCATCTTGTCGATTACGGTTGTGTCAAAGTACCCAATGTAGATCTCATCGTGCGGGATATACTCGATTTGAGGCGGTGTTTCGTAGGCCGTACCGTCGAGCGGTAGCGCCTCCATTAACTCCACCAGCAAGCTGAGTTGCTTTTTGGGTATTGGCATTCTTCAAAGCCTCACTTAATTGGTTTACAAATTGAGCGCAAAACGAAAAACGAGACAGCTCTTTGCGTATTCTTTCGGCGTTTGCGTCATTTACAAATGCCTCTGCAATTTCGATGCTTTCAACGTTCCACGACACACAGATATTCCCAACAGGACCGATCGCCTTGTCTATACCAAGCACGATTAATACACCGTCATTTCTCAAAATGACCGTATCGCCTTTGCTGGTAGGGATTTTTCTATAAGCCATGTTTCTATGCTACTCGATAGCTTGTTCGGAATGGTGCGGAATCTATCACAGCATCTAAAAACAATGCAACAGATAATTTAATCAACTAGAACAAAGCTGAAACGCAACAATTAAATTTATTGTTCGGAATGGTTTTAATTGCCATCCGACAAAAAAAGCATTATCTTGGCCGCCACAAACAAACAAATCTGAGCACATTAAGCATGAATCTAATTCAACGCTTTTTAAGCAATAACCAGCAATTAACCCCTGATATGGCCGTTATTCAACGTGGCTCTTTGGCCCACCAGCTAAAGCTACTGATTAACGAACCCGCCTTTACCGTGGGCCACCTATTCGCTCTTAAAGAGCACGCCACCACCGAGGAACACAGCTGGCCTAGCCTCTCTTGCTTCTTTGATGAAACCGTTACGAACGCAGCGGCCATGTATGAACGCGACAGCAACCAAGTGTCGTTTATGACGAACCTTTGTGATGCGGTTTACCTCATCGAGAAACACAAGATAGCTCATGACACCACGCTAAATACTCTCATCCTCGATGATGATCAGTTCATTGAGGCCGATACGACCGAGCGAAACATTCATCACAAGTTATCGCTCGCTACGGCCTACGCAAACGAGTTCTAACTAATGCAAATCCAGCCACTAAAAGCCTTTATTGCTGAGTATTTCAAAGACCCCGCTGACTTCGCCAATATTCACGGCGTTGAACGAGATTCAGTCTATCGAATGCAGCGTAATGGCGTTTATGCAAGCGGCGACCGCAGCTGTTACACGCTTTGGTATCCAAAGAAAGACGGCGGCGACCAACAAAACCTATTTAACTGAGCATTTCCCCTTATGGCACTACTAACACGGCAAGAAAAACACCAAGAAATGAGTGATTGTATCGAGCGCTACGAATCATTTATCCAATGCACCAGTGCGTTTAGTTACAGCATTGGTCTGGCTAAAAAAGGTTGGCCCGATGTGGTTGTAATGAGTGGCAAGTACGCCACCGCTGTAACGCTCATTAACCTATTGGTTGAGCATTGGAATGAGCACGGCGTAGAGCTGGGCCGAAATACTTCTTTGATACAGTCACCAAAGGGCGAATCCATGCCCGTTTATGTTGCCGCCATACCAATGACTAAACAGCTGGTGGATGAAATCGCAGTACAAACGATGGACTTCTACAAGTACAACCCGCAGTACGTGAAAAATGAGATCAGCTTTGTGCAACTGTTCTTCCCTGACGAACAAGGCAAGTTACCTTTCGAGGCGGGATTCAATCCGAGATTCGAACAGCCAGCATTAACAACCGAATTACCTACCGTTACCCATTAATCAAGGACTAAAAACATGAGCATTAACGATCAGCCTGTAGATGAAGCGTTCCAAGTAACAACAAACAAGATGGCTAGTTCTATTTTGGCTTCCCTAGAACTGGTAGCACCGATGATGGCAGAAAGGTCCGGTATTCATATTCAAAAAGAGCACCTTATGGTTGGTGCACTAACCACGGCCTTACTTAAACTCGCCAAGGTTCATGATATGGACATAGTTCAGCTGGCCCGTTCAGGGCGTCACTTCCTTGCTATTGGCGTTAACAATGCCACCAGCAACGCGCCTAGCGCTATCGAAACACGCTCACTGCTAGATAATCTGACTCATATCATTCAGAGCGGCGGCGAATGCCTTTGCTCTAAATGCAGCAAAGAACGCGAACCTAGCTTAAATGAGCAGACCGCAAAAGAGATCTTAGCTGAAATTGAAAGAGAGCAGACACGATGAGCCGTTCAGTGACACAAAAAGACTTCCTAAAAGACGTTCGTAACCACCAAATGACGATCATCAATGATGATGGCGGTGTGTGTCGTTACCTACGCTTTAAGCAACCAAACACCAGCAACCGCTATTTCGACATTACCACTTGGAACGGTCATTTGTGCATTAGCGGCGATATGGGTACGTTTGTTTTCAGCCGTCTATTCGATATGTTCGAGTTTTTCCGTGATAGCAAGCTACGTGTTAACTACGGCTATTGGGGAGAGAAACTGCAATCCGTTAGCCGGTTCGCTGGATACGAGGTGTTTGACAGCCACTATGTGCTCGAATCCATCAAAGAGCGCATTAACTACCTAGCAGAAGAATACATTCCTGAGTATTACGTGCATTTAAGCTTAGACATAAAAGACGAGTACCCAACCATTGAAGCGATAACCGAAGCATTCAAAAATGATGCTATCGAGCACTTTGAAAACGCTGAATTATGCGAATACCGTCATGCTGGTACGATAGACGAATGGGAATCAGAGATATTCCCTAACCTTAGTTTGCATGGCTATGAGGGCAATGATTGGGATTATGAGTGGTTAAGCGGAAAACGTCTTAGCTACAACTACAAATGGTGTTGTCGTGCTATTGTATGGGCCATCAACCAATATGACCGCTCCAAAAGCCCGATCGTTATTCCATCTTACTATCAGGCCATTACTCATCATAAGGACTGTTAAACATGGCAAAGGTAATCGCTGTTACAGCAGACACCAATAATCCAAACCGTATCAATGCTCTAGTGTGGCCGAGCAAGAAAGCATTTGCGGCAGAGTGCAGCTGGATTGATGATCGCTGGTTGCAAATTATCGACGGCGGCCACGAACAGGCCAACGCCATCAAGAGCGGCTTTGAGCTGGTGGACCTTATCGACACGGCCAATAAGAACCCTACTCCAGAAAACATTCAGAAATTGGAGATCTACAAGCTGTTTTACGCGCTCTTAAACGGCCAAGATAGCCCCGCGTTTGTGGACCTACCTACAACGGTTCGTCAGAGTGACTTAGAGAACCCTGATTACATTGCTTATCTAGAGAGTGAAGCCGAGGCCAAGGACCGGAACGACCAAGCTATCAAGCTAAGAAATGAGAGAATTGCAGCCAGAAAGGCCAAGACCGAACAGGTTAAAAATTTTCCGACGATGAGCAAGCCAATGTTGCTTGAGTACCTACGCGAGACGATTGAGCTAAAACAGGCGATCAAGGTATCCGCTATTGGTGAAGAAGATTTTGAAACCGCTATCAAATGCACTGGTGAACTAAAGCTACTCGATACGATAATCCATCAAATTGAGGTTGGCCGTTTCAATGATGGAGAAGTCGAATAAATGGAAAACGTCATTCATGAGTCAGCAGCGACATTCTGGCAGCAGTACCAATCCGCGATCGTGGTCGGCATGCTTCCGATGTTTGTTGTTACCCACAACACGCTAGATTTTGGCGATAAGTATGTAGCAAGGCTATTAACGATCTTAGCTGGTCAGACGATGCACACACCTCATATCGTGCTTGCTGACACGCTAGAGGGCATTCGCGAATACGCGCCATCTTCCTGTACTCCGTTACCGCGTGACCCAAGAGATAGCGCAGTAATCGTTGAGACGTGGCTATAACAGCCACCAGCACCACAAGATAACAAAGGCCGTCAGATCCATTCTGGCGGCCTTTTTCTTTGCCAGTTCGTAACCTTACAAACGTCAATCAACCTTGTTGTTATGAAAAAATGTGCGCAAAGCCCTTTTCAAAGATATGCGAATCGCATATATTACTCTCAAGCAAACAAACAAACCTTTTCAATCAGCAATATTCGAGGCTCTAAAATGGTTAACGAATTTCTAAAAGATGGCGAATGCGTAGTGTGGGTAGATCACCGTTACAACGACAATGACGGCGCTTATTCAATTGCAGTGATCTGGACCGGTAGCAGTATTCGTCAAGAAAACTACTCTAATGGCTACAACAATGTTGCGTTCAATGCCGCAGAAGTTAACGCCACTCAAGAGCAAATCGAAACGGCGGCGCAATGGTATATCGATAACTGCAAGGACACATCGATGCGCGATGGTCATTCAACTTTCATCGATTGCACTGTCACTCTTACGCGTTCGCGTAAAGCCCCAAACAATACACCGCTACGCGTGGTGAATTTTTCTAAAGGCGGTTTTGACGATCGTTACGGCCACGGCCAGCCAGATGAAATCTGCGTCAAACTAGATGATGGTGAAACGGTATGGGTATCGCTTGGATGCTTAAAAGAAGTCGTAAAGTACGCCGCACCTATCTGGTCCTAATCGTTCAATGTTGGCCGTCATGATGGCGGCCACGTCCACCAGCTTTGAGAGTTTCGATAATGACTAAAACAAGAATCCAACTACGCGGTATCTGTCCAGTTTGCGGCAAGTCTTTTGCTACTAAAAACGGTCGCATGGTCGCGCATGGATACACACTCGCCCACGGTTTTCAGTCTGGCGAATGCCACGGCACAAACAAGCCTCACTACGGCCATGATGATGCTGTCCCTTTTATGCAATCTTACAAAGCAACGCTTGAAGATATGGCGATTAAGACAAAGGAACTAGCAAAGTCGGCCAATATTACGGCCAAGCAAAAACGCGACTACGAGCGATCGCTAAATGGACTGGAGTTCATGACCGAGCTATTAGCTCAACGCATCATGAAGTGGAAACCAATGCCGTTAATGGAAATCGACGTTATCGCAGAAGATATGGAACTTCGCCACCAGCGAGAAGCAGCAGCGGAGCAAAAGAAAGCGGCCAGAGCAAAGCAAGATGAAGCCAAAGCAGCAGCAAGAGCCGAGCGAGAAGCTAAGGCCGCCGCTAAATGGGCCGGTATATGCGCTAACAACACTCACCAGATTGAGCTTGATGGTGAACTGATACTTGAATGGCAATCAAGCTATAACAGCCGCACCGAACTGGAACGCGACTACTCCAAACGTAGCGGCGAATATCTAGCGAGCGTTTTTGATGATCTCCAAGACCGCATTAACGCATCATGGCGCTTAGTTCGACGCGTTCGCAGCCTAGACACTGGCAAACAACTACACAAGTTTTGAGGCACAACAATGTATAACGAAGATATCAGAACAATTGCTCTATTGATGAGTGACCTTGACCTTGACCAATCAGGCGTTGCAAAGGCCGTCAAAGAAGAAACGGGCCACGGTATTAATCAGGGAACTATTAGCCGCGTGCTGGCTGGACAAGCAAAGGACGCGACGATCACTCTAGTTCGCTATGCTCTTGAGAACATCCAGAGTAAAGGCGGGATGCCAAACAAAACAGATGAACACTACAAAGGTTCGGTAACTCAGCAAGAGCAAGATAGCGAAGTCGTAACATGGTTTGTCACTGCGGAATCAGAAGAAGAAGCAATTAATCGAGTCGCTAGCTACGGCGTGAACGTACACGGCGCTAAGAATCACTACGATTATGATTGTACGGGCCAATGGTTCGCAGATCCGGCCCGTGCCGAGTTCGTCAAGTTCATGCAATGCTACGCTGTGACAATGCGCTGGTTGCGAGACGTATAGCCAAAACCCACTTAATATAGGGCCGTCAGAGCGATTCTGGCGGCCTTTTTCGTTTAGGTGGAACATGACAAGCACAAAGAGATATAACGGCGTTGGTAAGCGTATCAGCTCGAATATTTGGGTACACCGGACCTACGCAAGCGAGCATTTGACCACCCATGAGCTAAATGCTCTTGAGCTGGTGGATTTTCAATATGATGTTGTACGACTGGACCTCACAACAAGAGACATAGCACTGATCCGGTGCGAGGACTTCGACGGCCAGCACGAACCGGTCATTGTTGAAACTCTCAACCTATCCAGCGGTAAGCGCACCACCAGCAACACAAACCCCCTTATCTATCATCACAAGTGGTTATTCGTTACGGATGAATACGCCGGTTTTGATGTGGCCGCAGCCAAGGCCCGATCCGAACGGTGGCAACTGCATTCCCCAAGAACGCGCAACTTTACCAGCCGCATAGGCCGCTTAAACTACTGGCGAGACTGGTTAACAAGCGTTGGCCTAGAACACTAACGAGCGTTTTATTACTAACGATAAATATCGGTGTGACTCCCAGCCACAATACGGAATTATAGCTATTCAATCAGCTTCCTATTTTTCGAACAGGCCGTATATTGCTGATGTATTTCATAAAACGGAATTAGGTTTTGAAAAACAAGAACTATCAGAAGCAAGCAGCGGCTTTGTTTGCCTTGCTGACCATCGGCTCGGCGTTTGTTAATGCCTACGGTATGGTTGCAAGCGTTGGCGAACAGATCATTGCTTTCATTTCTGCGCTTATCACCTACGCAGTGATTGTGTGCTTGTTTCTTACGTATCTAAACATCGATGCGATTAGCATCAAGGCAAGAACGCGTATCGGCGTTAGCTTTGTGATTATGACGATCGTTGAAAGTGTTTATCCAATGGTCCTGTATAGCGATCAGACGCTACCAACAGACTACTACTTTGTGTTTTTCGTCCAGCTGATACTAAACACATACATAGCCAAGGTAATATCTAATGAACGCACTTCTTAGCCAGCTTGGTAAAGCATCACCGCTTGGTTCACTTCTCATGAAGATGAAAGGCCAGTTAGACTCTCAAGCTGATGCAAACCGAGTTTATAAAGATCTATACCCTGTCCTCCAAGACCTCTTAGAGCGCGGTTATCGTTTCGAGTCGCCAGAGATCCAAGGCGTTGTTTCTGTATTGCGAGAACTGCCAGCTTGGGGAGCGAAAAGACGCGAGTTTGAGAAACGCTACTTACGTGATGAGTACACATTACGCAAGCTACCCCGTGACCCGTCTTACTTCAACGGTCAAGGTTGTTGGCACTAAAAAGCCACCAGCAACCCAAAAGCTCCACTTAAAGCCACCAAATCCGGTGGCTTTTTTCATTTTTGCTCATCAATTCGTTAATATGTTCGGAATAACTTGATTGAACTAATGCGATTCGCATATAGTAAACAGTCAGAACAAACAAACATTTAATGGACATAGCAATGATTGAATACAAGGTAGGAAACTACACTTTTTCAACGGACCTCACCCGCTACGCTAAGGAAGTTGGTAAAGAGGGAAACTACACTATCGGCTCTTGCATCGTTGAGTTCATCGAGGCCGGTTCTAAGGTGTTCACACCAGAGCCTAAGTTTATCGATACCACTAAGCCTTACGAACTACTCGACATTGATCCAGACACCGGCTTGCGTGGCCGCTTTGCAGTGCAAGAAACACCGTTTCGCATGAACGTTGAACTGGCCGAGGTTCGCAGCTGGACACGTAAAGCCAGCATCACCGGCAAAAATGGGGATCTGGATGCAGTGATCTATGCCAATCTGACCAAACAAGGCCGCCCACATGACATAGAGAACTATGAGCATGAGTTCAACCGCCTACTGATACAAGTCAACACACCTAAAGAAGCATCACCGGAAACCGTGTCGGCGCTTATCCGTCATACGTCCGAAGTTAAGGCCCGTAACCTCCAGACCAAACGAGTGAGAGACTTAGCCGAAAAGCTCGATATAACGATAGCCCTTGCTCAAGCCCTTGCAGCATGCGAGATTGACGGCGGTATCATTTATCGCGAGCATGGCTGGCATACACCAAAAGCCTTATTTGTATCTCCACCAGCACAAGGACACCTTAACTTGCTGGTGGAACGAGGCTTAATGCAGTTCACTGATAACACATACACCGCTACTGACTTAGGCCGCAAAGTAGTTCGCGACCATTACCTATAAGAGCAAATAGAAACATGAGCACAGATACAGAAATTCAAACGCTAGTAATGCAAGCCCGTAACTATGAGTCATTCATTAACAGCAAGATAGCCGAAGTAACCAGCTTTCGCCGTGAGTACCTAGACGAGCTACTACGAACGGCAAAGATCCAGTTTCCGGAAATGCGAGATTATGAGCTTGATGGCCGAATGGTTACGCCACCACAAGTACAGCTGTTCCAGAACGTGCTAGATACATTGATCGCTAAGATGGGATTCACCATCACCGAACACCAAGACGAGTTAACGAGCGTGCGAGCGCTACGCAGACGCTTAAATCCGGACCGTTGCGAGTCTATACCCGACTTTGTATGCCCTAAGTGCCACACGGAGTCTTGGAGTCCATTTGATGCACAACAAGGCTATTGTAACCAGTGCAAGGAATTTACAGGGAAGTAGCCATGAACAAGCTAGTCAGACTCAAGCATTGTGAGTCGCGAGGCGTAATACCAGCCGAGGACCAGACTTGGTGCGCCATGTACACAGCAGATACCGAGCGTACTTTGTGTGGTGATGCCATCGACACTGACAACGTGATCGAGGCCGACTACAAGACCGTTAAGAGAGGCGGGATAACCTGTCCTTTCTGTCTTGAAGTGATACGCCATGTTAAGACCATAAAACTATGAATTACGGGCCACCAGCAAGGTGGCCTTATTTTTTTCGAAATAAATTTGACTTGAGCATCGCTAATTTCTAAGTTTTAAAAAAAAGCAATATGCTCCCAAAAATATGTGTAGTAATCGCACTCGCCATCGCGATCAATAAATTGGCAAAGAAAGAAAATGAAACAAACCTAAAGGCCGCCGCCGAGTTCATTAAAAGCTGTTCCCAGCTAATCAGCAAAGCTACCCGCTTCATGCTGGCTTGGGGATTTGTCGAACTGGTTCACGGCCTCGACATTGGCTTTATCATCACTAAGTTGATGAGCTAGTCAGCTATTGGACCGTCCTTGTGGTGGTCCTCTAGTCCTCCAATATGGAAAGGCCACCAGCTGCAAACCGGTGGCCTTTGTCGTCTATGCGCGTTTGCGCTTTGTCCCATACACTAGAACGTCCAGCATATCGCGTTGATACTCGGTTAGTTCATACTCTGTCGTTAACTGAATGAAGTCGGGAAGCGAAAAATACCCATTCCTCCAGCCTATGTAGCGTTTGATTACCTCATGACTACAATACTTACCAGAACGGGCCGCAATGTACTCGGCCTTGCGCTGGTGGTGCTGTCGGCCTGTATTGAGCACGGCGCTTACCGCAGTCGTCACAATGCTTTTGCTAAAAGGTGATGAGTAGAACGGATTATGGCTAATCGTGATACCTAGTTCTTGCTCAGTGACGGGTAAAGGCGGCTTAATGTGGCCTATCGGTTTGATATCGGCGCCAATATAGAACTTAGCGTATCGCTTGGCCTCATTGGCCCGATTCAACCATTCAATTTCTGGCTTACTGCTTGGCGTGGATACCATCATTACTTCTGGAACACGCGCAGAGATAGCGCAACGGGCATAAACAAGATCATTCCAAGCTTGATAACTACTGTAACTTATCTCATCCACCGGTTATTTTCCTTTCTCCTTGGCCGCTGGCTTATTCAGACGCTTTCTAAAGCTCAGTCCAGTACCAGTCAGCGAACCGGACAAATAAACGCCCCCACGGCCTATATTGAGCCGAATTAGGCGACCTCCAATAGACACGCTATTGAATCCAGTCTTGCCAAAGTTCAAACGAACGAATGGCAATAAACGAACAGTTTTTTTAAAACGAACTTCCATAGTTACAACCTAAAACTTTGCTAGTTCTTGCTCTTAGCAGTAAAGCCGAAGTGATCCGCAATAAGCTCACCTTTACGGTTTAAGCGGTTGCAGTTGCGCTCCATTACGTACTTTTGGGATTCACTAACCAAACCATCGAGGCAATAGATGATCTCGTTATTGAGCGCGATACGTTGCGCCTTGCTTATGATTGGCGTGCACGCAGCTTTAACCAACGCCACGACAATTGCAGTGACAAAGAGCATAAAAGGAAGCCAAACAACGAACCAACGCATTGATTTAGCCCTTGGCCGCCAATGATTGAATGGTCATGTTGTCTAGCTGGCCGATAACAACGCTCGATACGCGTTCCCATACTTCGCAATTATCTTCTTTGCGTGGTTCGGTAACTGCATTAACAACCGCAGTAACCGTGACCTCACCATTGACCGTTGCGCCGCCGTTTGGTCCTTTGAAAGTTTTAATGATCCCTGCCTGTCTAAATCTGGCAAAGATCTGTTCTAAGTAAGAAAGAGACACACCCATACTTTGTGCAATATCAGCCAAGCGAACCGGCGAACCCTCGCCCATTCTTTGAACGGCCACCAGCGCAGTAAGAGCAATTTTTGTTTTGTTAGTAAGTCTCATGATTGTTTCTCAAGATTGAAAGAGTGACGCGGTAACGCAATAAAGAGCCATAACGCGACACTCAAAAAGTAAGCAGTTAAAATAAGCAATAAATGAAATACGACACTAGGCCGCATACGTGTTTAATTCTTTCAGCCTTTTGCGGATCTCTGTTTGGTATTCGCGGTCGTAGTAAGACTCATCGAGAGAATCAGGGAATACTGGCGGTAGGTTGTCGTGTTCGCAGACGAAATCCCAAATCTCAGATGCGCTATAACGCTTCACTTCAAAATAGTGCTCTGCTAACCCGAATTGACTGTTACCAAGCTCTAGTGTTGGGTCGTAATGCTTACCGTCAAATTCGATCCACGCATGGCCGCTAAGAAAGCCAACACCGAGATCTGAAACACCTAACACGTAAGTCGCCTCAATATTGCGTGAGCGCAGTTCTAAGACCAGCATTGCCATGTTGTAGTAGCACACGCCAACTTTAGGCTTTAATGCCTTGGCGATGCGATACAGCGATGTTTCTAACGGTAGTTTGTTGATAGGTTGATGGACCAAAAGATCTGTTTTGACCTCATACACGGTATGGATGAACTCAAGTTGTTTGGCAAAAGGTTTGCTCATGTTCCTAGCCTCAATAGTGATTACTGGTACTCGATGTTTGCTGCTTCGAGTAGTGCGATAAGTTCGCTTTCTCGCTTAGTGGCGGCCTCTAGCTTGGCCCGTAGCTGGTCATTCTCTGCGGATAGCTGCTCCACTTGTCTAGTGGCCTTATTGGCTCTATTGCGTTCAGCTATGTACTCGCTGTGATAACAGTCTGTTTCGTCGTCGTCGCATTCGTGGTCGTCGTCCTCATCCTCTAGAACATCGATGCGGCACACTAGCTCGGCCATCTTTTCCAGTTCGGCAACTACTTCGTCACGATAGAGCGAGGCGAACGTGTCAACCATGCTGACGTATGTATGAAATAACTCAGCGTGTAGGCTCTCTTGTAAGCTGGTGGCGGCTTGCTTCTCGTCGTCATAAAAGCCCATCGTTGTGCGCCAGTTGCACAAATAGCCATGAATAAACGAAAGCGGGAATGATTCATCGGTCGCGTGGTCCACCAGCTTTTTAATATCGTGGTAAGTCCTTACGCGGTCCATTTCGTCAGAGAACAGGCCAGCTATGCACATACAGGGCGAACCTCGAACTTACGGATACCGCATTCTTTTAACAGGTTGCCTAACGTATCTAAGCGCCAGATGCGCTCCTTATTGGTGCGGTTGTGGCGCACGAAATAGGCTTTCACGTTGTTAGCTTCTGTATTGTCGATCGCGATGAGCGCGTACTTGTTGTTCTTGGTTTCTTGGGCCGTGATATTGAAGTCTCGGCCATGTTCGATAAGGCGCTTAAACTCGCCTAATAAGAGAGGTTTTAAAGTCTTGGACATTTGCAAATCGTCCTTTTGCTGGTGGTAAATAGGATATTTGCGGGAATACTACCACTTTAAATAGGTGAAATGCAAAGGTTGTTCGGAATGAGTATAAACGGCGGCCATATCTCAGACCGCCACCAATTATAAGAACATTGCCCCCAAATTACGATTCATGTACGACATAAGCTCTAAGTTGTCTTTGTACGCCTCCAGCAAGGCACGTTTTACGATGGCATAAGCGCCCATGCGGCCATGCTTATCTATACTCGCCTTTAATGAATGCTTTTCTTGCTTGCGGTCATAAATAGATTCATAAGTGCAGTAACTCGAAATGTAATACCTACGGCCTGTATTGTCGGTCCAGAAAACCGGCTCTAGGTTTCGAGGCAAACGCGACAGCAAGTTAAATTCACGGCGAACGCGATTCCAATGCTTGCCCCATAGTTTCTTGCCAGCTTTGTTTCTAACATTAACGGCCTTTCGTATTCCTCGACGCTTACCGATCCGCTTATAGCCAACGGACGCGTAGAAATAGCCGCCCTCCGGCATTGGGATCGTCACCTTGAGCGTGTTTCCGCGCTTGGCTTCGCTAATGAACCGGTATCCAGTGTTAGAGACAAAGTAAGCGTAAGCATTTTTGGTTTCTCGGTTCGCCATGACTAACAACCCAAGTTAACGCTTTTCAGCGCTTCGTAAGAGCAACCAAAAACACCTCGAATCGCTTTCTTGCTGAACCCAGCAGCCAATAGACGTTGAACGTCTTTCTTTTGGCTGGTGGTAAGGTCCACGTAGCTCGCCTCTCTCTGGCGTAGCTTGAACTCGTTCTTGCGTAGATTTAGGGAAAATAGGGAGCGGTTCATTATTGATTATCCTCTGTTAGCTCACCGGCCAAAGGCAATGAAATGCCTATTACAAACTTACTTGTCTCATCATCAAAGGTCGCAATATAGCGGTCGGTGATAGCTACGGAGCTATGGCCTAACGCCTCTTTCAAGTGCTTCATATCAGCGCCGTTCTTGCGGAGCATCATTGCAAATGTTTTGCGTAGAGAGTGAGTAGAAAGCTGGTAAGGCAGCTGGAGAGTGGTTGCAATCTCTTTCAACACACGGTTGATGTACTGACGCGTGATTGGTCGGCCAACTTTGGCGTGATGGTGTGTAGATTGGAACATGAGTTTGTGCTTACCGTTAACGTGGTGGATCTGTTTAATCAGATCGGCCAGTTCTTCGTTAATGGTAATAGTTAGTTGGCTCGCCTGTTTGGCGGCCTTTTCTGACATTGGATTTTTCACGCGGTTAGTGCGCATGCGGTAGCCTTTCGACTGGACCACAGTAAATGACGACTTCACAACGCCATTAATCATGACTTGCGGGAACGTGATTGCGCCAACGTCACAGTTACGCAAACCGGTACGGACTTCGAACTCTAACATCATAGAGATTAGCGGGTTCTTTTGATCCATCATGCTCAAGATGGTCTGTAGTTCCTGCATATTGCGAACAGGTAATGATGCCATTAGATAAACTCCACTTTGTCTAATGTAGTGCTAATAAGTTTCTGGTTCTGGATAGCTTCAACTCTCACCTTTCCAGCCACCATGTTTACGCCAACGTAAAACGCGTATTCGCCATCGACCAGCATTATGTCGTGATAGACAGGTAGCACGCCCAATTCATTAATCAATGCTCTTAAAGCGCTGGTGGATTGGTCCATGCACGTTAACTGATGAATGGCAAAGCGCAGCTGGTCGCGAATCTTTACCGGTTTACCTTGAAGTGCTTTACTCACCGTCCCTTGGACAGTCGAACGGCCATAGAACAGGGAGATTAATTGTGCCGCTTGGCTCTGGCCGCCACATTCAATAATCAACTCATGGAGCGATTCTGTAGCCAGCCTGAGATAATCATCCCCTATCCTCTGCCTTGCTAGAGCACGACGGTTAGCCGCCTCCAGTAAGTCTATAGTCATATTGCTGATTCCATTTCCGATTGTTTTGTTTGTTTGTTCGGAATGAATAATATGCTATCAGTGTGTGAACTGGCAAGAGTTTCGGAACTAAAACCGTCAATCACTTCAAGGGCCGTTCAACAAATTACAGCCAAAAGGTAAACCTGCTTTTTATTTCATTTGTACCAAGATCACAAAAATGACACGAAATAAGAAAAAGTGCTTTTGTATTAATATGTTTACAAAATGCGTAAATATATTGTTACGCGATGCTGTAGCACGGGCCTATATGTGGTCGATCCACCGACCAGACAAAATTGACCCATATTCCAACGGAATACCTCATTTTTGACCCGTTAACAGCACTAATAGGCTTGAAAATACCTTTTCCTTATTTTTCAATCACTTAACCGGAAACTGAACAGGAATTTACTATGATTTGACAGTATATTTAGTTTCCGTTCTAGGTAGAACGGAAACTAAAACACACTTTTCTTGATTTTCCAAGTAGAACAGCCCTAGAATGCCGCCTTAGCGTTACTTGTTACATCGTCACGTTTAGAAAGCGATACGTGAAAGATATAATTGCACAGCAAACGAGTGCGCTAACCAATTTTATCAATTTGAGGGGATTTACAAATTTCAGTGACTCTATTGCAAACGGTTACTGAGACAAATAATAATAACCGCGCTTTCAATGGTGGTTCTAGTCACATTATGGATACCACCCAAATAAATAGGCTGGATAAATGACTAAAAACATAAGGCTTAATGAGTTGCTACCAGCTGATGTGTTAGATCGCATCTTGGAGCAGCACGATTACCAAACAAATGGATTGACACAGGCTTGCTGGCTTTATCTATGGAACGAACACAAGGAGCATGCCCTACACTTTTCGCTGGACGCAATCACTGAGCATATCCAGCTTTCTCTTTAGTAAAACCTTTGCACATTTGCCGCTTTCATAGCGGCATTTTTATATCCCTTATTTCATTTTTGAGATCCCCCACGACATAACCGAAACAAATACTCAAGTATTAGTTAAAGATTATTCTTTCGGAATATTCAATTCCGAACAAAAAGCAAGTATCCTTATAGAACAAAGGTAATTAAGACTTTAAACGTTACTTTTCTGTCATGAAAACTAACCTTTAAAAATACCTTTGACCATGACTGGAGTTTATAAATGCAAAATGAAAAGACGACACCTCCAGCGATCGATATAGACACGCTTAATGGCCTGTTGGCGGCAAAGCAAATTGCTGACGATAGGTTGAAAAAAGCCTTGCTACATCGCGCTACTTTTACGGAGGATCTACAGCAAAAAGATGAAAATGGCGAAACACTGCAACGAATAGTATGTATAGCCAAACGCGGGAATACGACAACCCGCCTAATCAACTACATAGATGATGTTAAGAAAGCCAATAAGGAACTCTTAGAGAGAGCGCCGCAATACTTCGATTCTAGCTCACTAATCTTTAGAGAACCGACCATCATTTATGACGCGAGAAAGATAACACTGACGATAAACAAAACAGCAAGCACACGCACCGTTACAGGAAAGCAGATCGCTAAAATGGTAAGGGCGAGGATGAGGAACATTGAATCTCAACTCCGATACGACCTACCAGAAGAAGAAAGAAGCCGACTTGAAGATCTAATCGTTAATGGTCAAGTTGAGCTGGACTACTACGACAACAACCCTGATAAGAAGTTTAAGCGCCGTTCATTTGAGCATCGTGATGTGATCGCGATATGCCGTCACCGCGACCCAGCGAACCCGTCAAGAACACTACCAGCGGCCAAGACGCATGTTAACTCCGGCGGTTTGATTATCATTAGACACCGTTCATGTTTAGATTCGGATATTAATATCATTGATAACACTGGCGCTGATTCTCGCTCTATCTACGATGAGGTTGTACCGCTACAAACCATCCTAGATATAAAGGCCCAAATCTATGACGATGCAGAACTAGAACTCGTTAGAGAAGCCCGTAAGAAGTTAAAGAGCGATAACATTAACAAACCCCGTTCGCAGTTCGACGGTTTAGTTAACTAAATAATAAATATAAAACACTAACAAAGTGTTTAAGAGTGATACGAAACGCGTGGCATTTTTAGTATGCGCTAATGCCAGAAAGAATGTGATTAAGGTGCAATACGGCGGCATCGTATTGCGTTGCTCACACCTTAGCAGGGCGTTATATCACCATGTAATAACTTGAAAAAATAAATGCCCGTTCCTGTTGGTTCGGGCATTTATTTGCCTGTTGGTTTTTTAATTATTATTCATCATAAAAACCATTCTTTACCTTTTCTCTTAAAAGTTGTCACCAACGATTAAGCATCATCACTATCTAGCGCCTCTTTCACCCATTGTTCCATTGCACTATGTTGCTCAAGCATATCGGTTGTGATTTCCATTTCATGCGGTATGTAGTCCACCAGCTGAGAGAAACAGAACGTATCCCAGCGGTCCGGTGATGCGATGTTCAGTTTCTCTTTCATCATCGGCTTAGGCATCATCACCCACTGGCCCACTTCGTTGATAGCACAAGGTATCTTACTGCCCTGTTCGGCGGTTTTGATGTTCCTGTCTATCTGCATACGGCCTTGGTTGATAGCATCACGACTCATTACGTTTGCATAGGCGCGTTGGTTAAAGAATCTTTGCTTATCGCTGGTGGAGTGCATTTTCTTACCCCACCTGATGCGCTGGACACGATGGCCGTAACGCTCAAGACAAGTGGCCGTGTCATAACCCACGCCGTCACTATCGACCGCGATTGTTATGTTTGGGTACAGCTCATTGCGACACTCTGCATGGATAATGTCAGCGAACCGGACCGGATCAACCGTGCTTGGCTGCTCCAGCAACTTAACGCACTTAACGACCCGCTCCATTCGTTGACCCCATACCTTACAGATATTGAGTATGGATCTGTCTCGACCATTACCAACGTCCACAAGGGCCACCCAGCCCCAACCATCGGGCATTTCAAGATCGAGCTTGGCTGCACGGTCCAACGCATCACGGCCAAGTAACATACCGGCCACGGTTGCGGGGAACTCACCACGTACTTTAATGAGGTATTCGGGCGACTCACGGCCACCATATTGCAAGCGCTTGGATAGAATGAATTTGACCGTTACCCACGGTGATTCTTCCGAGTTAAGCTTAATGGCTCGCCATTCACCGCGAGGCTCACATAATGAGTGGTGCGTATCATAGAAGAAACCAGCCGGTCTAGTTGGCTGCGATAGCAATAGAATGCGGTTATCTGTCTCTGTCAGTGCACCAGTAAGGACACCAAACGCTTTATCACTAACACCTGATGCCTCATCCACAATGATAAACAAGTGGCGAGCGTGCTCCCCCGCAAGTGCTTCCTCGTTACCAATACGGCACGACTTCGCGCTGGTTTGCCATATACCTTTCTTGGAGTTTTCAAAAAAGGCCGTCTCTGTCAGTGTGAAATACTTATCAAGCCACGGCTTGCGTTTAATGATCTCGGTCCAGTTATCCTTTAAGTATTTCCAGACACCAATCTGGACCTGTCTTGCGTTGTTCGCCACCAACACAACACGGGCCTTTGGAAAGGTCAGCATGTAACAAAGGATCATGATACTGGTCATATCTGACTTACCAGTACCGTGACCACTACTAACAGAAGTGTGCGAGCCTATACGCTGCGCACTATCAATGATTTGTCTCTGTTGCCAGCTTGGCTTTTTCCCTACCAACTCAACGGCCAGCTTGGCCCAATTGAATCGATAGCGTTTTACAAAGGCTTTATATCGAGCATCTTGTGTGATGCTCTTAATCTTTCTCGCCACCTAAGACCTCGAAGCTATCTATATCGTCAAAGCCAGCGACCGTCTCATCGAGATCGTCGTAGGCTTGTTGCTTCGTGGCTTCTTTTTGGATTTCTACGGGGGATAGGTTTTGTTCTTGGTTGACACCGTTCTCGGCATCTTCCGCTAGTTGAATGGCCGTTGCGACTTCCTCGCGACGATCATCAATCCAGCTTTGTTGCTGCTCTGGCTCTACTTCGTAATCATCAAATAGGGCATCCAGTTCGCTATCGTCTACGCCATCATCATCAATCTCTGGCTCAATATTGGCGATCTCAACTTTCATTTCATGCAATAGAGCTGGTGGCGGTACTGCACCCAACGCCTCGATGTTTTGACACGTCTCTAAAGCGGTCCAGTTATTGCGCGTTCTTAGCTCAGTCATTTGCATGATGATGCGTTGCTGCTCTGCCGGTAATACATGAGGCATCAATAGTTCAGCTTGTTCTTGCTTACGTAGGTCGATATAGCGCTTGTTCTCGGCCTTGGTAAATTGGGTAATGCTCATTTCCAGTTCGCGTAAGCGTGGCGCATAGCCATACATCAATCGATCTATGGCCTTGTCTATGTCCAGTTCTTCGTCACCATCCATAAGCGGCTCACCGGTTACTTTCATTTCATGTAAACGGTTGATGCGGTCATGAATGTTGCCTTGCATGGTGATGTAGTTTGCACGGGCCAAAAGCAATTCATTGTTGATAGAGAGAGGATCTATCTCAGAAAGAATGTTGAGCAATTCATTAGTGAGTCCAGCTGCACCCATATAGCCGCCATGAATCACCGGTCGGCCTACCTTGGAACTATGCTGCGGTTCGGTTAGGTCCGTTTGCTCACTACTGCGATTTTTCGCACCAGAATTTTCCCTTTTTTTCGCGATCTCATTTAATCGCACCTCTGCTCGCGCTTTCCTCCCCGCCGCGCTCGGTATTGTTTCACCTGTCTTTTTTGATTTTTTGTCGTTCGCAACTAGCGAATATTTCGCTTTTTGTTCGTCATAAAGATCAAACAACTGATCAAATTCGGGTAATTCGCGCATGCCCTTAAACTGGCGGCGCAATGTCGCATTGTTCACGCCTTTTTCGTCGGCATACTCAACCATTGAAAGAGTCGGATTCTGCGTAGCACGCACCAAAAACTCTTTTAAAAGCGCATGCCAATCATGGCGCGTTCCTTTGCTTTTTCTTGCGCTCGATGCTGAATCAATCTTTGAACTAACCTTGGCCTTTGCTGCTTTCTTGCTGATGTAACGCTTGGCCGTGCCGTAGTTCAAACCGACCTCATCACAATACTCTGCCACCTTGAGCTTTGGGTTTTCCTCTAACCGCTTCGCATACTCTCGTTGGTGGTGTTCGTAGTCGATTTTAGCCACTAACCACACTCCACATTTTAAAACTCGTTCGGAATGATAGCGGCTAACCAATGACCCAAACAAGCCACCAATACGCACTATTTAACGGCGATATTCGCACTATAGAGCGCAAAGTAATCATTTCACTAATGCGACATTAAACATATTTACAGCTCAAAAAATCGGTGTATGATTTCCATCGTCGCCAGCGAGTAACGCTGTGGATTTCTTTTAACATTGATTTGACACGATATGTTACCCACACCCCCGCTGGCGACTTCCTACCCCGTACCCAAACAAACGCTGAATGATAAGGAAGATCACCTTGAATCCAGCGAACCTAAATAAATTTCGACAACTAACCAAAGGCAAAAGACGACAAGCGAGTTACCGCCAAAGACAAAAGGAAAAGGGAATGTTACCGCTACAAGTGCGCATCTCTCTTTATGCGCATGACAAGGCTTACAAGATGGCTTTGGAGTCTGGAGTTACACTGACCAAGTTCTACGAACTGGCAATCAACCACACGGACCTAAACTGCTTACCGGTGATGCACCGAGAAGTATGCGAGGGCGACCTAATAGGTACGCGACCTATCAGCCCTTGGCTAGAGCCTGACACCATTACGCAGTTCAATGAGATTAGTAAGAAGTACCGCAACCAAACGGTCGCAATGAGCGCTATCGTTAACGCGTACTGTGATTTTTTAGATACAAGTGAATAAGGTCGGCCATACCTACGGTGCTATCCTGTTCGCACCGCTACCAGCTATCCAGCTGCTCGATGTTAGCCCGATACACTCGGCCATTGCGGCCTTGGCTTGTATAAGTTGTGGCAACTTACCGGATAGGCTGGAGTTTGGCACAATCCCGCATAGGACCATCACACATACCCTTTCTATTTGGCTCGCTATCGCGATATACGGCTACTTGCTCGCCGCATCTAAAGCCATCATACCTATTGGACCATTAACGGCCACCAGCTCGATTATAGGAGCGATTCTGTGCGGCTGTGGTGCTGGTGGAGTGTCACACTGGTTAGGTGATGTATTCAACAAACAAGCCGTACCGGTATTTACTCCGTTCGACACGTTCGCGCTATACCTGTTCAAGAGTGGAAGCCACCAGCGCTTTACCTGTGGTTTTATTTCTCTGGTAGCATGGTTTTTTGTGCTTCTCTTACGGGAGTTGTCATTCCGAACAATCCTCAATTAAACCAAACCAAAAAAAAGAGCCAACCGGTTAAGGTTAGCTCTTTGATATTAGGAATCTAAATATTGGGATTATCAGCGTTCGGAATCTCGACCAGCGCTACAACTGGTGCGTCTAGAGAGAATTGGCGGTGGAGCATGGGTATCTCAACCGCCTTTCCTGACCAGATTAACAGGTTGTCTACATCCGACAAGCCGTATAATACCTAATTTTGAGACAAAAAAAACCCCTAGCCCGAAAAAGTAAGCTAGGGGAAATGAAATTGAAGTTCTAAAGAATCTACCCTTTGATTATACATACTAAGAAACGACACTAAAGCTTTCTTTTGCTGGTGGACGCTTTCGACTGTAAACGTATTTCACAAATCATCTTATCAAGCGCCCTACTCACTGCACTGTAGCGTTTCTCAAACTCTTTCTTAGTCATATTGGGACTTAGACTATCGAAGATACGATCATACTTTCTGGCCCAAAAGCCTCGCCCTATACCCTTAGCCATCGATGGCCTCGAATCGAGCTTGCAAGGCAATGATCTCACTCTCTGAATCTTTAATCCCTAAGCGCAGATCCTTAATGTGTTGCTTGGTTGCCTTAATGAACTGTCGTTTGCGCCCTATGGTGAACGCTAACAGCTCTTTTAGACTTAACGGCCATTCGTACCCACTTGATAGAAAAATCTCTCTAGCATCGCGTATAGCTGCATTGCTGTAGCTGTATTCGCATTCTTCCCAACGGGTAGGACAATCTAAGCTCGCCTTGTCTTTGGACAGTATAAGCTTGCATGCCTCTTGACGGCATCGAGGGCAATACCAGTCCAGCGTTAAGTCTATCTCTTTGAACGGGCCATCATAGGGTTCTAGGCTACACACTGGAATCCAACACTCTGCACCTCTAGCTAAGTTCTTCTCGTACTCTGCTTGAGAGAATGCGTCTCTAACTACTTTCGCCACCAGCTGCCCTAACCTTGTTAAGTAGCTCTGACACGTTCCCACGTTCAAAAGTGAGGGCCATTAGTATCATGACTAAATCGCTAGCATTGACGATACATGTTTCATCGTCCCTTACATCGATGAGCGCTGCATGGCTTAATCTGCTAAAGGCCGCCTTACATTGATCGCTATCTGTGATGATCATGCTTCCGTCTCCACTACCTTGAATTGCCCCGCCGCTCTAAACATGCCTACCACGATTACACCGGTCTTTGTTTTATCATTGTATCTAAAGCCAATATCCTCGCTCATTAGTGCACCGCGTGATTTGACGGCCTTGTATAGCGAGTCGTGGTCCAGTTCTTCAAGTTCAGAAGTCCAGCTCATGTTATTGCCACCGACTTCGATAAATTCTACTTTCATGTTTGTTCCCTTATGACTTGATGATGCGAGTCATTTTGTTGCAATGCTCGCACTTACAACGGTTCATGTTCACGGCCTTGGTTGTTTTCCGGTAGACCTCTGAATAATTCCCGTATAGACGATTGTGTTTTTCTGCGATCCGGTTGAGTACCCACATAGGACTAAGTTTCTGGTTACAGTCTTTGCACCAAACGGTATCTGTTGCTTGGTCTATGGATAGCCTTACATGCTGGCATTCGTCATGCCGTGGCGTTTGCCGGTTCTCGATGAATACTTGCTTAGGTGGAGTCTCTAGGTCCGTTCTAAGCTCAATGACGTTTGATTCATCCATTACCGCTTGCCATTGTATGAACGGATAAGCGAGATAAAGGCCAGCGCGTAAAGGCAATAAAAGCCGGTTAGTACCGTGGCCCTAGCTGTTGCTTGGTTCATGAATCCGCAAATCTCGGCTATTGGTGGCACGATGAATAACAAACAGGCCACCAGCACGAACACGGCAAAGATTCGTTTAAATAACATCGCTATCCCTACCGTTTAATTGAGCCGCTAACCGTGTTTACTGAGCCGCCTATCTGACGACTTCTCACATCACCTGATATTGTCTTTACGTTGCCAGTAATACTCTGGCATTCCACATCACCGGAGGTTGTTGTAACGCTGCCTATGTCGTTCGCTACCACATCACCGCTAATCGTCTGGAGCGATTCAACGTTACCGTCTACTTTGACTTGAATATCGCCTACCAGCTCACCGGCTTGCTCTACGCCATCAACAATCACCTTGTCACCAATGATGCAAATGCTACGGCCAGTGAAAGAACGGCCATCAATCGAGACTGACCCATTTTGCATAGTTACATTCATTCGTTTCATTACGCTTCGACTCCATCAATGATCTTTAACGCGATTCTGGCTGCGGCCAATTGTGCGGCTTGTCTGTCTTGAATGCGGCCAAGCTCTAATTGACGGTGATAGTTATCTAAGCTCACTAATACGGCCTGATAGTACCCACCGACTGACTGCCAAACCTTTAATGCTCGGCCCTTAATGGTTGCCTCAAACACCAGCCAGTTAATGTCGTCTTTCATTAGGCGTTCGGTCCAAGTGAGAGAGGTTGCAATAGCTAGGTGCTCGTCTCTTATGACCAGTTCGGAGGCTTTCATTTCGCCCAGCTGGCAAAGCAAGCGAATGCGCTCAACGTCTATTTCTGGATGAGAGGCAAGGATCGTCAAAGCGTTGCTCATATCGCTATCAGCAAGTTGTTCGAGCTGTTGTGTGTTCAGTTCTTCGATCGTCATTTTGCTTGTGAATAACGTCATGGTGATGGCCCTAATTGAATAGTTTGACGATACGCTGGCGCATGCGTTGGCCTAGCGTCTTATGGTCTACTGGTGATTCGCCATTGCTTCCCACCAAAGAACGGGATTGAGGCTCTTGCTTGCCAGCATGGCCGGTAATCTTTGGTGCGTTATCGATAGGTAGGTGATGGAACTCTAAGCGCTTGCGTAGCTTAGTGTTGATGTTCTTGGCAATGGTTAGCTCTAATGTCAGGTCTTTGATTTCGCGCTCGGTGTATAGGCGCTCTTGTGGTCTGACTTTCATGTGCGCGGCCAAGTCCTCGGTCGCCAGCGTATCGCTAACCCACATATTATCTTTGCGGAATAGCAACACGCGTTCGCCTATCTTGTCAGTGGCACAAAACCACCACTCGCCGTTTAGCGGGAACTTGCGAGGCTTAGGCGGCTTCACTTTTGGTAAGCGCACGTACTTAATCACGCGGATATCATTGATTAGAGAAACATCCTCGATTTCAGCGGCGCTGGCGCATAGTGGCGGTAGCTGCGGCTTGAGTGGTAGTTTCTCGTTGATTTGGGAGTGAACATCCGTAATTCGATGCTGTACGCCGCGACAAGTGAACGTGACTATAAGGACGTGTCGAGGTGCATAGTTGAATAGCATATTCCTGTTCTCTTTGTTCTTGTAAACAAAAAGGCCACCCCCTTTCGAGAATGGCCTTTGGTCTTAAAATTGGGAGCTAGTGTCTCAATGTGTTTGTAACTTGATAGGTTGTACCCCGCGTCCTTGCGAGTAACCGATAGAACACCTGCTCTTTGCTCTATCAGTATGGCCGTGATTCTAGGCTCATTCCGAACAACTATCAAGTAAATTAAGTTTTAATTAACTCCACATCGTTACTTTGTGACGACAATAACACGTAAACGATTATTGACATTTCAACGCCTTATGCGGCTAATTGCTCTGTGATTATTTGCGCTATTTCTGCGTCTTTGTACTTATGACGAATAATGCGCTGTCGTGGTAACACGATGCACTTGCGGGTAAAGACTACCAGTACACTGCCAAAGTTAACGCCGTGCTTCTTGGTTTCCCCGTCAGCCTCATAGAACGGGTATCGACCGTTAGGCTCTAGAACAAGCTTGGCGTATGGCTCGACGTAATCTATCCACCAGCCAGACAAAGGCTCATAAGGTAAGAGCATGATGCCATCATAGCCCTTAAACATTTCTTCGACGGCCTTTTGAATAAACTCTTGCTTGAGGTCGAACGGTGGATTGCACCACCAGCCATCTTCCCACTCACACTGCAAGCCATCGAACCCAACGCATTTAGGGTTTAGCAATCGGGCCATTTCGTGCTTTGGCTTCAATAGGTCATAGCTGCCGCTTGGATGGTCATTGATCCACTCTGGCGGTAACAGGTATCGGTTTACTTTGGCCGTTTGCGGTTCGGCGGCCACATCAATCACTATCTTTTTGTTGGTAAGCAATTCGAAGTGCATACGGGCATCGAGAAAGCACGGCCATTGAGTCGCCCACTTGTTCTTGACCCCCTCAACGGTCTTACTTTGAACTAATATCGCCACTGCGAATGCCTCTTGGTAGGTACAGGCCATCATCAACGGCCTTTAGGTAAGCTGCTCGCTCAATCTCAACGGCTACAGACTGTTGTTGTATCTTAGGAAGTACCACCACCCCATAGAAGTAATACACGCCAAAGCTCAACATGATCGCTGCTTGGATAGCAACGGCGGCGGCCAATAGTCTGAGGCTGCCGATTAGGACCGATAAGGTCCAGTCATTCTTAATCTTAATGCTCATGGATTTTCACCATTTCTTTGAACGGTGAAAACACTATGTAGTGCTCGATGTTTGAGCCAAGTTCTTCGCCGGTTTGAGGATTGCGACTGATACGGGAACGCGTAGAACGACGGAAACGGCCAAAGTTGTTAATGGTCAGCTCGTTACCCTTTGCCAGTTCGTCTAAAAGGATAGAAAACAATGAATCTGTCGTAAGTCGTATCGTGTCGGGATGTTCATCAGTTAGCAACTCACCTACACGTTTTGCGATCAGTTCTTCTAGTTCTGGTCGATTAATTCTCACGGTTTGCCGCCTCCAATTTGTCGAAATGACGGACACGGGCCGCTAACGCATAACGGAACGGTCTTGCAGCTGAAAACGCTAGTAGTTCTCTTGGCTTCACCAATGCTGGCTCATTGGTCTTTGGATTCTGAGCCATGCGGCTATTCTTCAACTTGCAAGAAAACACACCAATACGCGTGATACCTACGGTGTTTCCTTTAACCATTACTTGCTCTCTGATTTCATCAAAGAACGCGTCAACAACTGCCTTGCAGACTTGCTTTGTCCCTCGTTTTCTATCAAATAGGCGTTCATGAATCATATCTACGACTTTTGTTCTGGTAATATCTTCAGACACTCCAAATCCTCTTTCATCTGCTTGAGTGTTAGGCCGTGCTGGTGGCCGTATGCTACTAGCGCATCCAATATCAATTCTTCCCTACTGGAACACTTCGTAATGATTTGTAATTGCTTGACTAGCTCACGTTGCGTTTCACTTGCTCGGAAATAGATCCGCTTAATGCCAAACTTAGCGAGCTTTTTAGCGTGCCGTTTGCCCCGTTCGGTACTGCTCAACGGTGGCACTTTTCGTTTTCTATCAGTCATTACAGCATTATAAACTCATTCCGAACAACTTTTGCAATTAACACATAAAAAAATACCGCCGTAAAAGGCGGTATTTTATGAAGATATGAAGTGACGATGTATTAGGCCCGTTTCAGCCCTGACAAATGGCCTTGCTGATTGGCCGGAACACTTAACGGCTTCTTGAGTGACTTCGCTCTGGTTGCAATCTCGAAAAGATAATCTTCCCAACCAAGCAAATTGAGGTCACGCCAACGGCTTACTGGCTGGCCGTCTCTGGTCATAAATATGTAAGTCGTCTTAGCTTTACCAGCTGGGATAGCTTCACCTCGACCACTGCCCTTTAACACTTCAAAAATGCTACGGGCCTCAATCAAACGAACTTGCAAACCGTATTGCGAAGCGATGGCCTTAACCATGCTCGAATTGACGCGCATCTGATCTGTAAAAATCTTAGTGGTAAGGATCTCTCTACGGCTTGTTTTTACATGCTCTGTCCACTCAAAGATTACACAACGAACGTGAGGTGTTCGGATATTTCGTTTCACTTTAAGCAAGCCACTATCCCAAAGCATGCGAATGATTCGGAAGTTAACTTTTTCTCTTGGTGCAATGGTGTTACCCACGCCCTCGTATTCGCAAACATAGCCGCCAGTCAACCACTTATAGGCTTGACCGCTACCAAATTCATGCGCCGGTGCGTAACTTAAAATCAGATCATCCTTGTACAGATAATCACATAGAAAGTTACGTACCGTTTTTGTCGGATTGAGCAAACTAAGATCCAGCGGCGGTTGCTCCGCTGTCATAAATTCCTCTGCCACCATCATAATTTTTTCTACCCTGCGAGCCTCTATGCTGCCAGTGTAGTTTTGTTATCGAATGATGGCAATGCAAAGTATTGCGTAAGTTGAGCCATGCACGCATCATAACCCTTTGCTATCACTACGTAGTAGCCCATCTGCCGGTATAGTTCGGCCTTGCTTTTCTGGTCCTTGCTGGCCGTCCCTTTTTCCGTTTTCACCTCTAAGAACATGCCGTGATATATGCCTTTGGGAATAGGTATAAACACGTCTGGCGTGCCTTTTTTCTGGCCCTCATAGCTTATGAGACTAGCCGAACGCTTGGACCGGTGGCCGCCATTAGGTACAGCAAAAGCAAACTCGTACTCATCCGGATAATCAACCTCTAACGTGTAGAAGATTCGAACTTGCAACCAGTGTTCGGCTAACTTGGTATCGTTTAGCTCGCTTGGTTTCTTAATGCCTTGGGCAATGCGTGTTTTATGTGGTGATACCAGCTCGACACGCTTCTTGCTGGTGGCCGAACGGGCCACCTCTGAATCACGCTCAAGAATCCGGATCGCCCATGCTGGGATCTCGTTGGTATCCACCAGCGCAACGTTTATTGTCGCTGGTGCTGGTGGCTGTATCTCACGACTCACACTGCGGTTAATTTCGGCTAGTGGATCGCAAATATTGAAGTCACCACCATGACCGGCCTTAACGCCCCGCTTTTTCCAGTTCTTGCGCTTCTCCATCTGGTTTCCGAGAAACGCCAAATCAAATCTTGGTCCTTTAGCCATTGCATCCACCTATACCAAGTGCAAGGGCCATTGTGGCCGAAAGGTTAGGCCGGACCATTTCGCCGGTTTTAATTGGCTTTGGTTTTGGTTCAACCACTTTCAACTTGTTAGGCTTTGACTCGCTTCTGGCTTGCAGCTGGCGTGAACGCTTCATGCTGTCCAGTGCATCTTCTATCGAGCCGTCACAGCGTCTTATGTGGTTGTACAACGTGCTCAATGATACGTTGAGCGATTTAGCTATGGCCGGTGCGCCTTTAATGCCATTCCATACGTACTTATGCTCACCATTCTTTGAACGATAGTCCTTGTTCTGCACGGCTTCTTCTATCGAGTAACCAGCGGCCAAACGACACTTAACCGTCTCCATACTCACGCCGTTTTTCTTAGCCTTGATTGAGACTTCTTTTGGTAACTTGTTCTTACATGACATAGAGAGGCCAAGCTTGTAGCCTCGGTTAGAAACTTGTCGGTAAGTGCGGCCAAGGCGCTTTGCAATTTCCTTAGCCGTAATTTTTCCGGCCAGCTGTTTTATTACTTCATCTTCACTTGGAGTAAACGGAACTGAACCCTTACACACGATGCTATCCCCTATTTACGTTTCTTACGGTCACGCTTAGGCTTGCCAACTTTAGGCTTGGCGCTGGTATTGCTTGTTCTTAGCTTGTAGGCGGTATCAAAGCGCTTGTTAATGCGCTCGATAAGTGACTGGCTCTTAGGTGCTAACGCTTTTGCTCGCTCAATATTGGTTAGCGCACGCATTAGCTCATGTTCTGGTACATAGTCATTCAGACGACGACAAATCTCAGCTAGGCTAGCGGTCGTGTTCCACTGGATATCAAGCACGTTTGCGTAGGCCACCAGCTTTCTAGCGCGTTCTGTAGCGTTTAGTACAGATTGTTCCATTTCCTTAATTGGAAGCTGTTTAGCGCCAGCTTTAAAGCTTTCCCAAAGGTGCTCTGGTAGCCTTACTGATTCGTGAACGTCAGCCGAGAAACAAACATCGCCTTGCTTGTCAAAGTAAGCGGTATGGCCGCATCCGGTTTCTGTATTCACCAAGAATAAAATGCCAAAGTTGGTATCCGGTGCTGGCATCCCCTCGGCTAAATCGAGCATACCGGAACGGGCCAAGAAGAACGCTTGCCAGCCAGCCTCACCCCAAACTTGTTTCATGTTATGTAGTTCGCGGATCTGTTCTAGGTATAGAGCGTCATTGCGTAACGTTACGTTTTCACCGCTCACGATAGCGGAATACCCGATCAGCTCATCCAAGTGGTGCATAACTGAATGGTAATTGCGGTCAGCGTTACGCACGCCCTCTTCCATTGACTCGATTTGATTGGTTTGAGTAGCAACAAGCTCACTTAGCAGCTCTATATGAGCCTCGCTTTCATTAGCCTTTTTGGTTAGCTTGCCAACGGTATCAGACAGTTCCCTATTCTTACCGGACGACTCTTTGAGCTTGGCTTCTAAATCATTTTTGCTTTGCTCCAGCTGGTCCAGTTCGACCGTGGACACGGTATGATTACTAAGGGCCGCTTTCACTTTGTTCTCGATGAGTCTTGGCACTCCAGCCAGCTCGTCTTGAGCGTGTTTAAGATCCGTCTTGGTCTTATTGTTCTCTGCCGTCAATGCGGTCAGCTTGTCTTGTAACGCTACCTTTTCTTGCTCTGCTGAATTAGCGCGTTCGTCTGATTTATTGCGCATACTGCGCATTGTTTCTACTGCTGCAAACTGTCTATCTCTATCGGCTTGCAATGCTAGGAACTTGCTCTCAAGTTCCTGATACTTTTGTTGTAATTCCTCAGTGGCCGCACCATTTAAACGCTCTAACTTGCGCTGTAAATCTTCAATCATAAACTGTTGAAACTTTACTAGCTCAATCTCAAATTCTTGTATTTTGAATGGTCCTTGGTTCGGAATGCACCACGGAAGATCTACGACGAAAACATCAGTGCTCATGTTCTAAATAATCTCAATTGGGGAAATAGGAAAAGTGGATTAGGCTACGTTTGCGTAATGCTCTAAGCGCTCGTCTAAATCATCTAGCCAGACTAGGATCTCGCCGTTCTTGTGAACGTAATCTAGACCGCTTTCTAAGATAACCTCGGCTACATCCTTTGACTTAATGCCAACCTCTGCGGCAATAGTACGGTTGCTAAAGTAAAACGCACTGGCTGAATCGGTGAAGTCTCTCTCACCGCCTAAATCATTGCTCATTTCACGTAGCGTTCGATTGGTCATGCGGCGCAAAACAATCACTAGATCATCATGGCCGTTTAACACTTGTTGATTTGGTTTCGCCATACCTTACCCCATGCAATGTACTAAAGCTGGGTGCTGTAAGCCGATTGGAGCGAACGGTATATCGTCGTCAAAGTCCATTGGCGGCTCATTGTATTGCTGTTGTGGCGGTTGATGGCGGCCACCAGATTGCTGCTGTTGCTGTTGTGGTGCTTGGTTGTTTGTACCACCTTGAGCACGGCCACCAAGCATCTGCATAACACCATTGAAGCCTTGAACAACAACTCCAGTTGAATATTGGTCTTTGCCTGATTGGTCTTGCCATTTACGCGTTTGCAATTGGCCCTCAACATAGACTTGTGAGCCTTTGCGTAGGTACTCACCGGCTACCTCTGCCAGCTTGCCGAACAGGGAAACTCGATGCCATTCCGTTTTTTCACGCATTTGACCCGATGCTTTATCGCGCCATGTTTCCGAGGTGGCGATCGTGATAGTCGCGACCGCACCGCCGTTTGGTAGGTATCGAATTTCCGGATCTGCTCCGAGATTACCTACCAAGATAACTTTGTTAATGCCTCTGCTTGCCATTAATTGTTGCCTTGTAAAAGTTCACGTTGTCTAGCTTGCAAGGCCACCAGTACCGAAGTATCAAAGGCGGCATCATGCAATGAATTGTGGGGAATAAAGTTGGTTGGTTGTGCTTCATCTTCGAGGTAGCCGTTAATTTGTAGCGCTAGCTCATCGATGGCCGTGCGAATGCAGCGGAAACGGTTATAACGTTTGATTGGTGACTTAACACCAGTCACTTTGAATAGGTTCTTGATAATGTCGCCATCAAAGTCGTAACCACGGCAATAGATCGCTGCACCGTTCTTGTCGATTGGCTCTAACCAGTTAAGCAAGTGGTCAGCAATGCGCTTCATCGCATCTTCCACGGACACATCATGCTCGCTTGGCTCAAGTACCCAACGTGCTTCTGGTCCTTGTTGCTCCCACCATTCCCAAGTTCCTTGATCTTCAACTAGGCCAAGTTCTTCCTGACCAGCTAAACGAAATTTGATGTACAAGCTAGACTCACGTTTGCGAAGCTCATCAAACGTTGCGAGTTCGCCACGGTTGAACGGCACTAAACCAAAACTCAATACCTTACAGTCGGTGTCTGTTGATAACGACTCAAAATCAATTGTTGCTGCGTTGTATTTTTTAACGATCATTTGCTACTGCCCTATCTCGGATTTTGATTGCATCCCCAAAGAATAACCATCCCTCTGATTCACCGCTATAAAGTGCGACAAGTTCTAGCGTTTTAACTTTGGGTTCTGCTTCGCCTTTTTCCAATTTAGTTAGCGTCTGCGGCGATACTCCAATCAAAGCGGCGAATACTTCAATGGCGCTACCAGTAAGCTTTCTAGCTTGCTTAATGCGGATACCGCGAGCTTTTCGATACTCAGCGGATTGAATTTCCGCTGCTAACTTAGTCTTTTCGGTTTGAGTCTTTGTAAAAGTCATCTATTGTCGCCGCTTGGCGCTCTTGTTCGGTTGTGGTGGCGTAGAGTAGAGCTTTCCGGTTCTCAAGTACGTCATTCTTAGCCCACTCCATACACAACCGCTGCCATTTGATGATCGCGATTGGATTTGATAGGTCGTAAGTAGTACCGAAACAAGCATCACACTCATATTTAACAAACAGCGGCTTTACCCAACCTCGCCCCTTGCAATGCTCACAAGGCTTTGGCTTGTCGTTTAAAGTTACTTCCGCGTCTGCACATCGAGCGATCACGTCCTTGGATTCATCATCCAGTTCTACATCAAAGTGATCGAGTATCGAGCTGTTCGCTGCGTCCCTTTCGCGCTGTCTAGCCGCTAGGTGCTGCCTTTTGCTCTCTGTTACCTCGTCACACATTATAACATCCATTCCGAACAAATAATTTATATGCAGTATTACCCAACATCGTAAAAATTGCAAAAACTATTGTAGTGTTTGATTGTTTTGGTGTAGATTACCGCTTGAGCAAACAAACAAACCCACAATTTGAGGACAGCATAATGTCGGATTGCAAAACTAAAACCGTACACGATAAATTTCAGAATGATGTAAAGGCGTTTCAAGAAACACAAACCAACTCAGTTGTAGACGTGATGGTTTACCGCTATGTACAAAGCGGAAATACCAGCCTAGAAAGTATCAGTAAGCGCTTTAAAATGACAAGTTCACGACTTTTAGCCGCAATTAGTGACAAGTTATTTAAGGTGGACGGCGACAATATCAGCCTGTCGAATTAAGAACATTTCAAACTAGAAAGCCTCCAAGATTGGAGGCTTTTTTTATACTCTTGGAACAGCAAAAAACCAGCAATTAACCGTTGTTATATCTCGCGAAGTATCAACGAACCAAACACAATATTACACATTCGGAATGGAATGCTCACTTTCCGAAACTGCAACTTTCACTTTTGAGGCATCAATCAAAACCGAATCTGTCGCGTTTAGCATTTTGCCAGAAATGATTATTTCGTCAGTTGGCCGTAGCTCCGCAAGCAATGAAAAAGCAGCCTCGCCACCAGCTTGCGCGATCACTGTCCCTTGATACTCAAACAGGCCAAATTCATCATGACCCTTGATGCTCACCAGTTCGCCGCGCTTCATCATGCCATCCCCCAGCTGACCATGAGCTTTTCAACAACCAGATACCATGACCAGAACGGTATTACGCACGCAATGGTACTTACAACGCCCTTAGCGAGCACAAACCCCGCTAACCAAGCAACTACAGCCAAGAGTCTTACTACCTCTCTCATTGGCCCTCTCCTTTCGCTCAAGTGATACCGGCACAAAGGCCGTCAATCTATCCATACCTTGAACCTATCAAGTACATTTTTCACATCGGCATAGCTCCCAATGGTTCGGGAACAAAGGATCTAGTTGAGTGAACCACTCATCATGTTCTTGGCACTTAAACAGCTCCCAACTCACCAAGTCATAATCTCTCATCCACTGGCGAACATGATCGGGGATTGTCGGTCCATTCAAGATAATCTCTTTCATGTACTCAAGATCCTCTTTGAGACTCGCGATCTTGGTATGGGCCTTATCCAGTTCGCCTTTCAAGCGCTGGCGTTCCATCAGATAGGCCATAGCTCTTTTGGGCGTAATGTCCATTACTCACCCCACGTATTGCTAATGCGCTCGAATACGTTGCGGCCACTGGCGATCTCTCTTGTTTGCTTACGGCCAGAGCCAAACACCTCGCTGAATGCGTCACGGAATGGCGCTGGCTCGTTGAGAATGGCTTGTTCTCGCTCGATGCGGATCGCTGCTGCCCGTTTTACCTCACTGTCCGTTAGGTTACGCACGCGAGCAATACCGGTGGCTTTGTCTATCACGATCTCACTGTAACCACGCTCAACAAAGGTAGTCTCCCAATAGCGCAACTCATTGTTGGCCGCTTCGATTGCTTCTTGGTCCGTCATATCACCGACCTTGTAAGTAGCGATCGTCACATCACGTAACCACTTATTGCGGTGATGCTCTTTAGCAATGATGTGGTTTAGGAACTTGGTAAAGCTTGGTGCTAGTGGGTAGCCGTGTTGGTTATGCAGTTCGATAAGTCTTTTAGCGCCTGATGCTGTAATAGGCTTGTCTGAATGCTTGCTGTTGCGAGCTGCTTCTTGCAGAGACTTAACCTCGTCTGCGTCAGCTCCAAATGACTTAATCAAAAAATCATCATAAGAAAGACGGCGTGAGCCATTATTTTTATTTTTTCTCTCTTTAGAGAGATCATTTGATCTTTTTACGCCGTTTTGATGATCCGCATTGCCAGCAAAACCCTTGTCATTACAAGGCTCATCGATGTTATCCACTCCAGACCGCCCGATCGGCTTATTTTGGCGATTAAGAAACTTATTAGCTGCTTGGCGAGCGTAATTGACCACTCCAGCGAACATGCTCTTTAGGCCGTTGATGTTTAGCTCTATGTAGCGTTGGCGTTGGCCGGTCTGTTGGTTGTAGAAGTATTGGCGATTGATCACACCAGCTTCCTCGGCGTTGCCAAGTAGTGTGCTTAGTGTTCTTTCTGCAATAGGACGGCAACCGTAGCGAGTACAGGTTTCGTTGTAGACATTGATTAGGCGTGTTGATGAGGCATAGCAGAACGCGCCATGTTTTAAAATGTGGACCGATACAGTCTCAGCAAGGCAAGCGATTTTGCGAAGTCTAAGCGGTAACGATTGTCTGATATTTCTAGATTGTGATCTAAATCCCGATTTTAAATAGCGGGGATTCAGCAAAATAGGTGCATCTTGCATATTTTTTGTCCAAAAAAAGGGCGCAAGTGTTTGCCACCGATCTCTTTGAACGTTATAATTAAACCGTTGTCACCAAACAACCTACGGTTTTACGTATTTACGTTCGCAAAGAAGTGGTTCTTGCAAAACAAATTGTAGTGAGACTAACTAGCTGTAACTGGTTACTCTCTTGAGATTTATAAGGCTCTCAACCTTTTAATTCTCTATGACATAACGGCTTGTCCCTTGTGTCTCGCGCTTAAAGTTTCTCAGGCTTTAAGCTCATTTTCCGAGGAAAAGCTCATCGCGCCAACGATGGGCTTTTTCTTTATCTGTCTGTCGGAAAAGACACGCTGTCTGGTTCGAAAACAAAAGTGACAGATAAACATGATCCATTATTGATCGTATCTTGCTGACCAACAAGATCTTTTGATCAAGCACTTCAATCCCCTCACTTAGAAAGTGAGGCGGCAATATTACCAAATCTAGAGCTTTTTTGTAGTGGTTTTCTTATAATTCCATTCCGAACCAATTTTGATTCTGTTGATAAGTGTGTGTATATATGATTCCGAACAACTCGATTCAAGCTCAGATTGAAAACAATGTAAGCCTTATAAAACAAGAGCTTAAACGCAAACAGTATCCAAGTAAAAACGCTCCTGTACTAAATACAGAACTGTTAATAACAATTTGCGGCTGTACCTTTAAAGTATTGCGCCAAGAAAAGCGTTCACTGGTATTAGTTGCAGATGAAAAGGTCAATTTTGAACGTGGCATTAACATTTTACGATCAATTTCGTACATTGCTGGTGCGCGTTCGAGCGTGAGCATTATGGACTATGACTGGCGCCCAACTCGCTACAAAGGTAATAAACTGTACTTGCGTCCTGTCGCGCCTACTATCATGAAATAGGCCGAACACAAGATCATAAAGAACGGGCGCGATTATGCGCCCGTCTCTATTTTCTCGCTTAACTAATTAAGGATCTATTTTGGGAATTTTAGTGACGGAGATCCGAAATTTACGGCGTGTTGCATTAGGCCGCGATCTGGTCTAGCGGCTTGCTTGCTAATCTTGGCCGCTTCAAACATCGCGGTAGGTAGCGTTTGGCCTTGCTTGTTACCAATGGATTCAAAGAATGCCTTAACTGTTTGAAGCGCTTCGGGCGTGTTGAGATTAGTGAACGCGTGGCGTTGTGCGTCAGTCATATACACTGGTAAAGCTTCTACGGCCTCAAGCAACATATCAGTAGATTGCGTTTGGCTATCTACTTGTTGGCGTAGCTCGTCGTTGATGCTTTCTAGGTACATGATCTGGTTTTCTAGGTCCACCGTGTTATCGACATACATAGCGTGATTCATTGAATCAAGAATGCTCTGTGCTTCGTTCGCATCAAAACCGTTACCTTGTAGCGACTCTAGGAACATGGCATCACTACCCGCGTTTTCCATCATCATGGCCGGATGGTCCAGTGATAGGAAGTTCGGATGCTTCACGTAGTCCATACCATGATAGCTGTTGGTGATACTCGCGTTTGGCGTGTCTCGGCCACCAGTCGCCCAGCTCCAGCCACCAGCACCCGATTCCCACAATGAAAGCGCGATACGGCCCGTCTCAGTATCAAAAAATTCTTCCTCATGCTCGACAATGCCATCGTCGCTACATGAGATAGAAATAGTGCGGTTTGATGGCACGTTCTCGACAACAACCGGTCGGCCATTAATCATGATCACTTCGGTTTCACCAAGCTCAAGCTTTTTAGCTCGTTGGCGTGGCTGGTGGCCGTAATAGCCGTATGCCTCACCTACTCGTAGTAGCTCTTGAGTTTGGGCGCTCTGGATCATCTTTTGCACCGCTTGGACAATGTATTTACGTTTGTTAGCGCCAATCTTACGACCGTCATTAAACAGGCTAAAACGGTCTTTTACGCGCTTCAAAGTTTTCAATTTACGCATTATTACTCCCCTTGAAAGTCTTGGAGCTGGCCCATTAGGTCCAGCATGGTGTCACGCACAAAAGCTTCTGCTTCGTGTCGGTCGGTCATACCGAGTGATTCCATCATTTGATCGTTGCTCGCTGCCTTGGCGGCTAGCTCAGAAATGATTGTTTTGGCTAGTTCTGGCTCAATATCCAGAATGGATGTGTATATGTAGTTCTTGAGCTTGCCGCTCTTACCGATAGGTGATTGCTCGATGAGGTCGAGGACGGTAGCGATCATGGTCGCGTAGTTGGCCTGTTCGGTCTTGGCTGCGGATTCTTCTTGCTCAATGGCCGTGTTAAGTGAGTTGAATCGGATCTCAAAAGGTTCTTCACCCTCCGGCCAATACTTGTTGTCACGGTATATGGTGTGAATATCGATAGCTCTGCGGAAGTAACCGGCTACAGCTGCGCGTAATTGGTTAGCTCTTAGAGCTGATTGAATGGAAGTACGGAAAAAGCCACCCTCACCCAAGCCACCAGCGAGCAAGTCGCCAAAGCCAAGCATTGCGGGATCTACGCCTAACGTGCCAGCCATACGCTTGAGGTGGAACATAATATCTTCGATATGAGAGATATTCGGATCAGTGGTAAACGTGTCGATTTGCACGCCACCTTTTGCGCCACCCATTAGCGGTAACAGCGTATTGATAACTGTTGGAATGAAGCCTTGCTTACGACTGTTTTCAACAATGGTTTGGCGGTCCGATTGCATTTGGTCAGCCACCATATTGATATACTCAGCTGCACCGGCTGAATCTAGGCCGTCAGTGTTTACCGCCACCATGCGATCGATAAGAGAGGCATTAACACGGCTAGCACCAAGCGCTGCAATTGATTGGCGTAACATGGTCCATGATTCAAAGCTGGTATGCAGAATCGATGTGCCGTAGTTTTGCGTCTCGATAGGCTGGCGTGAATAAGCATCGTCATACAATGAGTAGCGCTGGCCGCCGTAGTTGATAGGCTCAACGTCCATATTTGGCCGCCAGATTGGCATTTTCATTGGGATCAAAACCCAAGGCTCGGCCAAACGGACTTGCTCGCCGTTGTTACGTACTTTCAAGTTTTCAGACGTGAAGCCGCACAACACACCGGAACGCTCATACTCGCGAATTTGGTTTGGTAGCGTGTAGTAATTGAACTCAAAGTGCGTGATGCCTTTTCCGTACTCCACGTATGGCCGAACATAGCTCACACCAAAAACGGCGGTGATATAGGCCCAGTTCATCAACTGTTCGTTAATAGGACCGGCAAGCTCTTTGTTTAGCTGTGCAACGTACTCGGCGTGTTCTTCCGATTTCGGATGCAGATATACGGCGTACCCGTCTTTATCAGATACAGACAAGGCATGACCTAGATGTAAATTGATCGCTGCGTCGATGGTCGAATCGTCAGCCATTTCTTTGTAGATTTCGTAAAGCATGAACCGGTCAAGCGGTAGCTTTTTGAGATAGAAACGGTCACGGTTCTTGCGGCCATCTTTTGTAAGTGCGCCGCCTTTATCGTCCACCAGCTGATCGCGGTTGTGGAACGGCGAACCAGTGTAGCCAGCACCAGACTCGAACGCGTAGGCCGCGTCTTTGTCGTCTTTCTCATTGAAAAATGGAAAGGCTGCTTTAAGCGCTGCGGCTAACCCTACGGTTTCCTTTTGCGACATTAGTAAACCTCGAATGGTCGAGGCGCTTAGTAATGGACGGGGGGATAATTGATAATAAACTATTGGCGCTATAGTCACCAACATGCGAAAAAAGCCTTTTATGGCAAGGCTTAAAAATAATAATTAGACCAAACAGGGACGACGCGTAGATAAAGCGTTACATACTGAAAACGGTAATTTTTAGCATGGATTAAAGTATGCTGGTTCGGAACAATAGACACGTCCAAACGAATATACATTTTTTTATAAGTGGCGTTTTTTTGGACGGGGAAATAGGAAGAAAAAGCCGAGTTAATAGCTCGGCTTTTTTTTCGTCTGGACAAAAGTTTTAGCATGCTATTGGGCCGTCTTACTGTAACATTGGGGAGCTTTCCCCGTGCAAATTAGCGCCTCCAACTCGGAGGCACAATGGATAAAGATATTATCCTCGCAATCCAGCAAACCGAGACAATTGACGAGCTAGTTCGTCAGTTTGAGGAATTGCTGTCTATCGACATTAGCGATACGCCAAAGGGCAAACAACGCTTAAAGGCAAACCAACTCGCTAAGGACATTCTAGCCAAGTACAACGGCGACTATTCAAACGTTTCACCAGAAGATAAAGCAGCATTACGCGACTATACCGGCTTTGGTGGTATCGGTGGTTCAACAAACGAATACTACACACCTAAATGGATCGCGGAGGCGGCTTGGGATGCTTTACGTTCCTACGGCTTTACTGGTGGTTCTGTTCTTGAGCCTAGCGCTGGCGTTGGCGTATTCAGTGAAACAAAACCGAAAGGCACGCTTTCTACCTCTGTAGAAATGGACCAAACCTCTGCGGCCATTAACCAAATACTCCATCCAGAAGATCACGTAATCAATTCGGCCTTTGAGGCTATCGCTAGTGATCCGAGTATTGGCGGCTTTGATGCGATTATCGGCAACCCGCCTTATGGCGTGCGTGACGCTAGCGCAATGAATGACGGCGAATACAAAGATATTCAGTATGCTGATCAATATTTCGTTACCCGCTCAATTGATAAAGCTAAGGCCGGTGGTCTTATCGCGTTGGTCCTACCTACCAGAATTTGTGATGGTAAGTCATTGGAAAAATGGCGTGTAAGTCTGGCCCTTAAAGCTGAATTTCTTGGCGCACATCGACTTCCTACTGGCACATTCGCTGATACTGGCGTAGTTACCGACCTTGTTATCTGGCGCAAGCATAGCGAACACGGCAAAGAGCTAATTGATAGCGTAGGCCGTGACACGTTAATCAGTGCTGGCGTGCTTTGGGATACATGGCTTAAAGGCAAGTGGTTCGAGCGTGACGGCAAAAAGTTCATCAACGGTGAACAAACCACTAAAGGCGTTGGCAAGTTCGCACGCAAGGTAGTGGATCGCGGTAATCGTTCTAACAACGATATCAAAGCGGCCCTTACTCGACGCTTTGACAGTCGTATTGACTGGTCACTGTTGGGCGAGAACGTAGAGCTACCAGAAAGCATCAAGTATGCAGACGGTGACACTATGTACCGCAACGGCATTCAATACGAAATGATTGATGGCGAGTGGGAAGTTTCCGAAAACAACGCGAAGCAAGGTAACGTTGATAAATCGGTTTATGGTGTAACTGACACGGCCAACATTGGTCCAGTGACCTACTCTACTGAATCAATGCTGTCACTGTCGGCCAGCCAAGCGCTCAAGATTTACGAGGACTATCAGTACCTTTGTCATGATGAGTTCAAAGCGCTTATGCGTGAAGTGTCCAAGCTGCCAACCGGTCAGCAAGAGCACGCTTACAAAGGTATTTTGCTAGGTAAGAAAGTAAAAACGCTTTCTACTATGGTTGCTGGTAGCCGTAGTCGCTCAGTTAAAGAGCTGGCATTCTCCAAGGCCGGTCATGAAGATCTGCAAGTGGAAGAATACCGCACCAAGCTTGGCGGCCAAATCTTAGAGCTTAACGCTTTACTTGGTGGCTCGCATGTATCGGGCAAGGCGTTAAACGTACTCGATGAATCTCTAATCTCTGACTGGCGTTCCTACCAATCAGCTGTCACTAAAAACGGTAAGCTTTCGGACCTACTTAAAGGCGAATTACGCGTTGAGTTCACCAATCAATACAACTCATCCAAGATTGGTGATGTGTTCCACTTCTGCGAGCGCGAACTAGGCCATTCGACGCTAACGCTCGACCAAATCCGTGTTTATTACACGGCCCACATCACTGACTCAATGACTGATGATCAGCTGCTTGATTACTTAGCGGGTATGGATGAGGTAGCCGTTAATCCAGATGGTACGGTCCAAGCTATGCACCGTGCTTGTACTGGTCACGTAGGCCGCCGTGTTGCTCTGTTGACTGAACAGCTAGTGAATGCCACCAGCGAACCAATCAAAGCTAACGTGATGCGCCAGCTTGCCACGATTGACGAGAAACGAAACAAGATCGCTATCTCTGACGTGCGCATGAAGTTGACGGATAAATGGATTCCGAAACACATCATGCTTGAGTTCTTGCATGACCAAGGCTACACGGAATTTGTACGCGGCACTTACAAGAAAACCAAGATCCCTAAGCTAAACGCGACTACCGGCGAGGTTGAGCTTACGGCCAAGGGCGATATTCGCTACGTCACACAAGTTGAGTTCACCGAAGATCCGAACGGTAAAGACTTCTCAGGCTACCGCTACCGCGATGGTCGCGAAATGAAGTCTCCAGATGAGGCATTCGAGCGACAAATTGAGTCATACGTGAATGACGGCCAAGTGCGCGGTGGTAACAGCAATGCTGATAAGTCACTAATGCGTAGCCGTATCAGCCAATTGGATGATGAGTTTAGTAACTGGCTTGCAGCTAGCGATTATTCAGATGAATTGGAGCTGCGTTACAACGATACGTTTAACAGCTGGATTAAACCGGAATTTGACGACTCACCACTTGGCTTAAATGGCGTATCAGGCGCTATTGAGTTTCTTCCTTACCAAAACTCAACGATTCGTCGTCATAGTGCTGATGGCAACGGGATCATTGCATTCGGTACAGGCTTAGGTAAGACGTTAACCGGCTTGGGCCTAATCCAACACAACCTAGACACCAAACGCGCAAGTCGTGTTGCTGTTGTTGTTCCTAAGTCTGTACTTGAGAACTGGTTCTATGAATCGGATCTGTTCTTTGGCGAGGGCAATCTAGGCGACAAGGTGTTTATTGGTCTGGAGGTTGCCAAGGACGACAAGGGCCGCATTATCCGCGAACCGGAAATCGATGAGGACGGCGAGCCTAAGCTAGATAAGAAAAATGAGCCAATTCTCCGCGCCAAGCTAAAAGTTGACACCAACGGTAAGCGTATCGCTCAACAACTGCATGACCTTACTCAGTCAAAAGCTCGCATCGTCGTAATGACAAAGGATGTGTACAACCGCATTCCAATGAAACCAGAAACCATTGCCGACAACGTTCTTGAAATGAAAGAGGCGGGATTGGTGGCCGGTTCGCACAAACTGGTTAAAGAGGCTGAATCGCATCGAGACAAAGAGAAAAACGCTCGATTCGAGAACAAGTACAGCGATGATGGCACAGCGAAAAACAATGAGCTTCCTTACTTCGAGGATTTGCTTTTCGATTCGGTAATGGTCGATGAGGCTCATGACTTCCGCAACTCATACAAAGGCGGTTCATACCGTAACAACCTTGCATTCTTGCCAAGCCAAGCACAAGCCGACCGTGCGATCGATATGCAAGTTAAGAATAACGTCATTAAGGCCCGTAACGGTGGTAACGGCGTTTATTTCTTAACGGCCACGCCAACGGTTAACAGCCCTGTTGATATGTTCAACATGCTGTCTCACATCGTCCCAGCTGACACGTTCGCGCAAATGGGTATCTTCGACTCCGACGACTTTATCCGTATGTTTGGTAAAACTGGCGAAGCGTTGGTAACTAAGCTGTCTGGCGAAGTGGAAAACCGCGAGGCGCTACTAGGCTTCCAAAACCTAGATGCTCTGCGAAACATCGTTAACCGCTACATGACGATGGAGGATGCTAAGTCTGTTGGTGCAGATGTACATATCCCTGACCTAGTGGCCGCTCAAACCGTAGTTCAAATGAACAGCGAGCAAGAGGCGCTATACGAGGAATTACGCCAGCGTGCAGATGCTATCTCGAACCCTGACAAGGAAGAAAACCAAGAGATCATCGAGCAATTCCCTGACGATACCGTGTTCGGCCTTATTCGTAAGATGGACAAGATTAGTACGGACCTTGATTTGTACTATGACCAAGTGACCTATCGCTTTGCTAAAGGCAAGGTGAAAGAGGTTCAAGCCGCGCTCGATACCTTACCAGCGACCGTGACTATTCAAGTTGAGCAAGTGTCAGATGATGGCACGGTGAAAATGGTCAACCAAAAGGTAAAACTTGAAAAAGAGATCGTTATTGAGGGCAATCACGCGGTAGTACGCCTACGCCAAGAGTTCGATGATGAGTTCAGCGCAGCGTGTGAAAAAGCCAAACTGAAATACTCTCACCCTGTCTCGCCTAAGTACGCCAAGTTCTTGGAAAAGGCCAAAGAGATCTATTTGGCTGGTGGTAAGCAACTGGTGTTTACCGAAGAAAAGAGCCAGCACAAAAAGTTAGCTCGTATCATTGCGGATCACACTGGTTGTAAGCTGTCAGAGATCGGTATCTTGAACAGTGACACCGTAGCCGGAAAGAAAAACGCGTCTGTCAGTGAGGACAAAGAAGAAGCTGGACTTGAAGCGTTGGCAAAAGCCTACAATACCGGCAAGTACAAGTTCATGATCCTCAATAAGAAAGGTGAAGTCGGTATTAACCTACATCGAGGTACTACGGACATTCATCACCTAACCTTACCGTGGACTCCGATGAGCATTACGCAGAGAAATGGCCGTGGTGCGCGTGTAGGTTCGAAGCAGAAGAAAGTAAACGTGCACTACTACACGTCGAAAGGCTCTTTTGACGACTTCCGACTAGCGACGATCCAGCGTAAAGCGTCATGGGTAGAAACCATGTTTAAAGGTAATGATAAGTTCCTAGCTAACGCTGACGCGGATTCCGCAGATGAAACAGCAATCATGCTAGCGGCCAATCCAGAACAGGCCAAAGCTCGCATCGAGGCGGCCAAGCGTGAAGCTGAACGCAAGCGCAAGCAAGAGGAACTACGCCAAGCGTCTATCAGTGTAAGCAAGTACGTTAACGCCACCAGCACACTAAGCTTTGATGTGGAGGAAGCACAATCAGAACTAGAACAGCTGAACAATGGCATTGATGAACTTCGCCAAGAGGTCGAGGACGCACGCGAGAAGTCAGAAGATAAGGATCGCAGCTCTTATGAGTATCGCGAGTTCGTGCGCATCAAAAACCGCTTGTTTGAACGTGAAAGCAAGATCCGAGCTATCGAACGCGTTTTAGCTAACCGCAAGAAAGCGAGTGATACGCTCAAGAAATTGCGCCCAACGATTGAAAAGGCTATCTCTGGCGGCATTCTAAAAGATTACCCTGACTTCCTATCGAACCCTGAATTGTTCATGGTTAAGAATGGCATCATTGTTCGCCAAGGTTACACATACAAGGTGGCTATCAAGTCGCGTTCGTGGGCCGAGGAATACGACATCAAAGCCGTTATGACCATTACTCGCCTAAACCGCCAAGACGCGACTGTTGACGGTTATTTACGTGAGCGTGATGGCGAGAGTTACAACGGTGGTTACAGCGACTTACCAGTATCTAAAATCATTGAGCTTGCGCCGGTTAACCAAGAGCGCACAGAAATTGAAACGCTGGCACTTCGAGGCGTACCGCTTAACCAAGTAGCAAGCACGTTTGACCGTGAAACTTACTTTGAGCTGGTGGCCGACAAGAAGATCCGTGCTTACGGTACTGAAAGCGCTCGATTGGTCCTAACCGCTGACGGCCAATACAAAACGCCTTATGGTTTTGACCTCAAACCTGATGAGCAACTGATCTACCCTGACCCAACGGATAAAGCAGTATTCAACGGCCTAATGGCTCAAGTGGTTAACGACTTCGAGCAATACGGCAAAGCAACGATGAATACCAATATCCTGTCGTTCTTCCTTGGCCGTAACTGGCAAGAACAAGCAAAAGAGCAAGGCAACAAAGCGACCGAGCAAGACGTAGCCGAGCGTATCGCTCTGGAAATCAAAGAGTTTGAATCCAAGAACCCAGCTGGCTATACGGATGCACTGTTGCGCCTAAGCTCTCATTGGCAAAACTCGATCCCATTCTGTCAAGAAGTGGAAACGCACATCAAAGAGTTGAGCTGGCGAGGTTACGTTAACCGCATCATCATCGACACTTGGACGCGTACTCAACTATCGCGTTATTTCTCGGCCCTTAAAGAGAAATCCGAGGACTACAACGCGGAACAAGAGGATCTTGTTTTTGCTCAGTTCGTTAAGGTTGCGGAAAACGATCCGGATCGCCCTGCTCGCCTACGTGCGATCGCTGAATTGATGAAAAAGTACGTAGCTCAACATAAGTTCAGTGAGAAGTTGGAGGAACTATATTCCGGCGATAAACAGCAAGCGATGATTCATGCAATGGCTGACCAACAAGCCGCTGGCCTACGCAATGTAGAGTCTGGTGATGGCATGCTATACAAAACATCACGCTCTCTAGATGATGTGCTTTACACGTTTATTCGCGTGTTCAATAGCCGCGATAAACAAGAGTTTATTGATAAGCACATTAACGCGGCCAAGCCAGAACCGGTCAAAGTCACTCTGACTGAAAAGCAGCAAGATAAGCTTTCTAACATCGATGCGATTAACGTTGAGAATGTAGATCAGCTGATCGAGTCGCTTTCTGGCCTTGGCATTGAGGCTAAAATGGTCACGGAAAACATGAGCTGGAAATCTAAAGCTGGTCGCCGTTGGTACACTGGCTCGATTGCGGCGTATTCCATGATCGGTTTGATGGACCTTAACGGCAAAGATGGCGCATTGGCTGTCATGTTCAAAGGCGACAAAGAAACCAAGGCGCAATACGGTGCTAAGTTCGCTAATGATGCGAGCGAGGCATTCACTGGTAGCTGGTGGTTTATCTCTGCTACCTCTGATTTGTCGCTATTGGCTAAGTCATTGGCAACAATTCATAACACCCTAACCAAAGCGGCATAATGCCCTAGCATGCTGGAGCTGGAATTGTCCGGCTCTGGCATTGTTTAACTGGAGATAAAAATGATTACACAAGTAGTAAAGCCTACCGAGGACCAACTAGAGCCATTGCTAGAACAAGCTATCGAGGAAAGCGGCACGGTCCAAGCGTTCATTGAGAATAACCTTGCTGGTGTATATGCAGTGCTAGAGAAACAGCCGCTTATGTACCGCAACTATGGTCCGTATTGGTGGCCGCTCAAGGTTGCGTTGACCGCCGCTGGCTTTGATCTTGGTATCGATAGCGAAGAACTGACCCGCAAGCATTTTGCCTATGACAAGGTTGAATATCTGTTGTGTGCAGCGTGGGCCTATCAGAACCACCAGATTGAACAAGGTTACATGCTGGCTAATCTGCATACCTTTTACACCGATGATGAGCCATTCGAATACTCTATCGAGGATCATGATCTTGAAGCGTATGCGGTCAACAAGAGTGTAAAGCCGTACAAAAATTAACCATTCGGAATAGATTCTGTTTCTTTCTCAATAAATCTAGTTGCACACTCAAATAGTTTTATATATATTCCATTCCGAACAAGACATTTTAAAACTTTGAAAAAAGGACAATACAATGAAAAATGTAGCAACTGCTCTTATCCTATGCGTAGTATCTTTTGGCTCTGTAGCTGGTGGTACATACGGCGGCAACATCCAACCTACTGCTGCTGATTACGCTCAAAGCTGGAACGGAAAGGCTGGTAAACAGGTACTTAACCGAGGCGTGCGCATTGAATGGTTCGCTGACGCATGCGGCACAAAAGACGGCCACCAGTTCGACGCTAGCAAGTGTTCAAAGTAAGTAAGAAAGATTCGACAAGAACCCGCCAATTTGGCGGGTTTTTTATTGCTGTCGTAATTCCTATTTCGTGACATAAGAACAATAATTGTATTTTTTATTTGTTTTCGTTCTCGGAGTGACTTATTATTCTCGAAACATCAAAATTTAGGCAACCGGAGTCCCCGTCCATGAATGAAGTAGATCGCTTGATTGCTGTCGGCCAGCGCATGCAAAAAGAACAACTAAGCAAGAAAGAGTTGTTAGTAACGGAAAGAAAAGTAAAAGTAACTGATGATATCGTCGGTGAATTGCCTCGCCTGATTTACAACCACTGTCTGAACAAAACAGCGGTACGTAAGCAAACGCCATTTGGTACAAATACATTCCAAGATCGCATCCAAGAGGCGATTGATAGCGGCGTTATTACTGAGCCTGTATTCCACAACAAGCAACACCTATTTACTCGTCATGATATTGCGGCTCTTTGGGAGCATTGGGGTTTTGAGAAGTATCGCGATCACCATGTACCGCGTGCTATTGCGGTAGAAAACCAGAAAGGTGGCACGGGTAAGTCCACAAGCACAACGACACTTGCTACTGCTACAGCTTTGGACCTAAACACTAATGCTCGCGTTCTGGTTATGGAGCTTGACCCGCAAGGTACTAACGGCCAAGGCATGATTAACCAAACTATCGTTTCAGACGATGCCGTGTTCCTTACTCCAGTCGATCTAATTCTTGGCGAGTTCGAGAATGATAGCGAGTTCCAAGGCTTAATTAATGCTGGTTACACTGAGCATGAAATTATCCAAAACTCACCGTTTAATACTCACTTACCAAACCTTGATGTTATGCCAGCTTTCTCTACAGATGAGCGTTTCCTATCAATGTTCTGGCAAGCTGACCACGAAACGCAAATCAAGCTACTTACTCGACTAAGCAAGGTAATCATTCCGGCGCTTAAAGAGAAGTACGACCTGATTTTTATCGACACACCACCACAAGAATCACCGCTTGTTTGGGTTGTGAATGAGGCTCTTGATTGCTTGCTTATTCCGGTAACACCTCGCGAGTACGATTACGCTTCAACGGTTAACTATGCGATCACCACTGGCGCACGTTTCAAAAGCCTACCATCTAAGGGCGAAAACCTGATCTGGAGTCGCTTTATTGTTGTTAACCACGACGATAAAAGTAAGGCCGAACTGGATACCATTGGCAAGCTTACGCGCACTGCTCAAGACCGCTTGCTGTCGGCGCAAATCTTACACTCTGAGCTAGTTTCCTATGCTAGTAACTTGAACCGTACAGCGCTTGACGTTGCTAAGACTGAGCGAGCTTGTTCTAACGCTCGATACGATGAGGCAATTCTAGGTATCAACCAAACGTACAAGCAGATCATTCGTGAGATTAAAGCGATTTCAGTTAAGGGAGAGGAATAATTATGGGAAGTGGTTTCGGTAGCGTTGTTTCTAAGCATGACTTGTTAGGGAAACAAAACAAAGGACAGCAAACACAAGGTAATGGCCTTTCTCTTGGCGTTAAGCGTGAAAGTAAAGAATTTAAGCTTGAATCCGGAGTCGTTAATGCGATTCGTATGGTTATCAGTGCTGACGAGGTTGATACTAAAACTAAGTCTCACCCGCTAAACCCACGTAACCAAGAGGCGCTTAACGCCGTGTCTGTTGGTTCTACGCTTAATTCCGTTCGCGAGAATGGTATTGATACAGATTGTTTGGGTATTTGGTCTGACGATAAGAAAACAATTCTGGTTATCGAGGGAAGCGTGCGCCGATTCTGTGCGATAACAGCAAGCAAAGACTATCCTATTTGGGTTCTACCCGCGAATAGCGCATCTAACAAAGATATTCGTCGCTTGGTGGCCGATGCTGGCGACAAGAAGCCTCACTCATGGCGCGAACGCGGTAAGGCGTATTGGAGTGAAGCCGAGGAACTAGGCAAAGATCCATCAACACTGAAAGTTGATGAATTGGCGGCTTTACTTGGCGTTGGCCGTGAAACGATGCGTAAGTGCATTCAAGCATTCAAGATTGATATTCGCTTGTTATCTCTCATTCCCGATTATGAGGGCGTGCCTACCTCGTTCTATGGAAAGCTGGCAAAAGTTGAAAAAGAGCTGGCCCGTAACTTCATGAACTTAGGTGAATTTTGCAAAAAAATAAGCAAGCAATTAGATAGCGCCTCATCAATGGATGTGGTGGCCGCTCAAGAGTATGTAATGGAAAAAATCTTAGCGGAGCTTACCAAAGAAATAGGCGGTTCTAATGGCGCGGGTTGGGAGACTATTGATGTAGTTAAGTTTGACTCCAAAGACAAGCACGTAAGAAAGAGCGTTAGCCCTAATGGCCGCACCGTTAAGTTTGAGTTGTCCCGCATCGATACTTCAATCATTGATGATATTGAGCAACTTCTAAAGGACCGCTTAGGGAAATAAACTGGATAGAACACCATATTACAAAAGCTCACAAGTGCATGTTCTTGTGAGCTTTTTTATGGCTGGTGGAAAAACAAGGGGGTTGTTCGCCAGAGTAAAACCAAAAAACAAGGGGGTTGTTCGCCAGAGCAAAACCAAAAACAAGGGGGTTGTTCGCCAGAGCAAAACCAAAAAACAAGGGGGTTGTTCGCCAGAGCAAAACCAAAAACAAGGGGGTTGTTCGCCAGAGCAAAACCAAAAACAAGGGGGTTGTTCGCCAGAGCAAAACCGAAAAACAAGGGGGTTGTTCGCCAGAAACAACGCCTGTCAAAGTGGATGGATTATTGGTTCTCTGTCTTTGGTCAGAATGTAGTAACCGCCGTTTCGATATACACCAACTAGATAGTGATCTACTGGTATCAGCTGCCAATCGACCAAACCATCTTTATCGTGCGTATAGCCGTTCAAGTTAACCAGCTTTACCCGTTTAACGTTGAGCAAGTACACGTTATCCAACGTTCCTAAGTATGGCTTATAGGCCAATTCACCATCTTTTAGTAAAGCGGGGATATTGTTGCCAATTACGGAATAACCAAACAATAGCCCGTCCTCATTCAACGGTAGCGAGCCAGCATTCCAACGGTGACGGATTGTAAGCATGGGGAATATAAGATCTGATAACAAAACGCCAGATTACCATAGGCAAGCTGGCGTTTTGAATACTAACGCTCTTGAGCTGGTTTGGTCATATCGCCAGTTCTTAGCCACCATTCAAAATCAAAGATACTCATAGCGACGATCGAGCCAAGGCCGTTCCAATCAGGCTCATAGTTTGCCATGTATGCCGCTTCGGCCTCGCCCTCGTTATCAAAACCAAGCATCACCTTATGTTCATCGAATGCGCCATCTTGATCCGTTTGGTTAACAATGAATACTTTCTTGCACTGCTCATTAGGACCGAGGAACACATCAACCGGATCACCGTCAGCGCCGGTCGTGCCGCGAATATCGCCGTAATGGTTTTTAAGCTCAATGGACCATTTATTGCCGTCAGCATCCGTGCCGGTTCGCTGGCTTCCTTTTGGGTTCTCGATAGCGATTGCAAAGCCGTTGAATGTCACTCGGCCTTTAAGGTAATTTCCAGCTTTCTTTTGGGCCGCTGTTGGTTCTGGTAAGTCGTTAAGTGGTGATGTGGCCGCTTGGTTTGCTGCCTTGTCTATATTGGCTGACTCGAACATAAAGCCAGTTTGTACACCCTCATTTTCTAGTTCTTGGTTTACACGGCCAAGAATATCAATGAGCGTTGCGTTACCACCACCGAACATATCGCCCATTGCTTGCCCTTGGTGAAGTAACTCACTATTGATTGCTTCGGCCATCGCTTTAAAGGCCATTGCCATGCGCTTAGAGCTTCGGTTGTTGGCCGCAATGAATCTTGCCAATGCTTCGGCTTCCGGATCGTTGTCACCGAACAGGCCGGATTGAGCAAGTAGCTCATCGATGTTTTGACCGGTATCTTTCGCTTGTCTCACTAATTCGGTTGCACGCACCAAAGCATCAAGCGCGTTCTGTGCCAAGCTAGGTTGAGATTTATTGATTTCTACCGCTTGAGCCAGCATATCAGACGTTTGTTTATGGATTTCGCCATCTAGATACTGCATTTCAACAAAAGCGCTAGCAGCGCCATTGAGCGCGTTTAAGATATTGCGGATTTCCGGATCAGGTTCTTCGGCCACCAGCTTAACCAGCTTTTCGTTTTTGTATGCCTTGGCAAAAACAGCATTTTGCATGCGCTCGATTAACTGGCGCGTTGGGCGGCCATCTTCGGTTAGTAGGCCAGCTGTAGAGTTATCCCCAATTTCAGTTAAAAAGCTGTTCAAAAAGCTTTGGTTACTTTGGGCCAGTAGGTTTCCGCTTTCGCTTGGATTAAACAGCGCGATCATCTTATCGTCTATGCGTTCAGCATCGACCCAAGCGGTTTCTGCGGCACTCATTTGCTGCAAGTCCGATAGGTTAGAGTCACGGGCAAACTTGGCGCGGTCCACTTCGGTAACGCGTTCGCGAACCAGTACCGGTGCTTTCATTCGTTTAATCTGGTCGGCATCGAGATCATAGCGCTTGGCATTGTCTGTCAGGAATTGACGGTAGTTGTCAGCCTTACCCTCTGCGTATGCTTTGATGATTGCCATTGAACGGCCATTGCCAGACTCGACAACGTTATCAGGACCGACAATAGGCGCACCATGACTTGATAGGCCGCTATCAGTTAGCTGTTGTGGGCGTAGCTCTTTTGCCATCTTGGAGATCTGCATTTGAGAGGCTACCCGCGTGCGATCGCGTGGCTGTAGGATTTGCGGGAACGCTGGATTGATTCGACCATCTTGTGTGTTTGACGGTATCAGATCGCTAGCTTCCACCAGCTTAAAGCCGGTTTCCACTTCGTCACCTTTTGCTGTTACTACGTAGCTAGTTCGCCCTAGTCGTTTTAACGTTGGTTCAGCTGGGGAATGGATCGGCGTGCTTCCACTGGCGAGCAATTCGAATATGGCACAAAGCTCGTTAATATCGCGTGCGCCGGTAATTTCAGTTTGAACGTTCAGCATTACTCAATCACCTTTGCATTGAAGCCAAACAAATAGGCTTTGTAGATAAAATCACTTGGCGACTCTCTCTCATCAAAAGAAGAATGGCCGGACGAATTAGGCACATCCATATAGGGAAATTTCATAGACACTTTGGAAAAGAAAACACTACTTCTCTCGTAAATATCGGTGCTTTCTTCAAAGTAAACTTTGCCTTGTTCCTTACCATCCGTTAGCTCGATAACTATCACTCTTTGTTCCCCATCACTTTGTTGTATTTGCGGCGGTTACTCTCAAGCTCATGCAGTTTTTCAATAACGGTAAGAATGAACTTGAAGTGCTCCGGATCGTTGACCACCATTCGACCGAGGCCATACACACTGTTTAAGCTCTCGATACCCATAGAAATAACCTCTGTTGCAACGGCACTATCAATATCAAGTTTGTTCTGGCCGTGATTCACATAGAACTTGGTTACATACGGTGAAAATGCACCATCATCGATCGCCAGTTCGTCGTCGCTGTAACCGTTCTTGCGCTTCGGTAGCGGCCTGTCGTGAATGTCCTGATAAATGTCTGGTAGGCTTCGGATACCTTTTGATTCTTCCAAACGCTTTTTGAGAAACGCCTTAGTCATTTCTAAGATTTCGGGATAGTCGTACTCAATAGAGTGGGCCAGCTCATGCCAAAGCGTTGTTTGTGTCAGCTGCGCACCTAC
>NZ_CP045357.1:0-396761 GCF_009363455.1 Vibrio sp. THAF64 | reverse complement strand
GTGCTGTCCACCAAGGCCGTCAGCGCTTGGGTGAGGTCACTGCCCTGCCCCTTAAGCCAATCTTGGGTCACACCTGCCATCGAGGCCTGCCCATCATCGTTCATGACCCACAACACGCCATTGTTTTGTATCGCGTAGAGCCCCCCCTGATCTGAGAAGACCGTTTTCAGATCCGGTATCGACACCGGAGTGGCCATGGTTCCACTTTGCCCCCTATCCGCTTGGAAATAGAGACGATGTTTGTCGTGACTGTAGAAGTAAAACCCTCGCTTGGATGGCGTACTTTGATGAGTGATCGACGCCAGCAGCAAATCCCTAGGGATCGCTTCGTCCAAATTCGCTTTGACCACACCCAACGCGCCGGACAAACCGGTTTGCAACCAGTAGCGTGTGTTTTGCTCCCCATCATCGCGCTTCACAGTCACCACCTCAGCCAGATCCGCATCGACCCAATCTTGAGGGTTGAGATCATACGCAGGGGCCGCATAATGTCGGCGATCTGGGAACCAATCTCGTGTGTCAGACGCATTGCCGTGTTGGCTAGATTCAATGGCTGCCATCAACTGCGCATCCCCTTGGACGGCGATCAGGCTCATGCGATCTGACTCAACTCGATAAGTCCACGTGGTCGTGCTCCCTGAAGTGAGCGTTTGTTTGACCTCAAGATACACGTGCTGGTCTTCTTGCCAGGCTCGACTGCTTTCAATGCCTTGAGCTTCTTCACTGAAATGGATCGGCCGGTATTGCTTGAGGACCGCTCCCGTTGCAATCGACACTTGCCAAAGCTCAGGGGAGTCCGCATGCTTAAACCACGCCGTGTCATCACCGACCGCCACCAAAACGGCTTTGGCCAAAAAGGCCTGAGCTTGCGGCACGTTCGTATAGATAAATCGGTCCTGATCCACTTGGTAGAACGCCCGTCCGACAGACGCCTCGTCGGGCTGATACGCTTCCACCGCAATGAAATGTGTGTCAGGTCGGCTGGCGACCAGCGACTGTAAATGCTCTCGCAATGACTGACCTGATTTGGTCTGAGCAGGTAAGCCCTGCCAGACTTCACCATTCACTTCTATCAAAGTCGCCGCACCCGCGGCGCGGTCAATCCGGAAAATGTCTCCCTGGTTATCGACCACAATCAGCTCACCGTACGTGCTGTCTGGTAACCCAATGCGAACCCCACCAACCGACAAGTGATCGCGGCGAACCGTAATGGACTTCGACGCCAAGGCTGAGGCATCAAGGATCCACTGGCCGTCCTCTGGCGCAGCGCGCAGCGTCAGTGAAGCGCCGGTTTGCAGTCCGATGTGAGACGTGGCCCCGCCACCATGCAGCTGGTAATCCAGTTTACCGCTGAGTACGCCGCGCATGTCACCCAAATCGCGCATTAAGATTTGTCGTTCGGTTTCATCCAACACCACGTCAATCGTTGTATGAACGTATTCCTGGGTGATGCTTCGCACCACATACTCGGACGGGAACGTGTAGAAGTCGTAGTCAAAACGCTCATCCTGTTCCAGTCTTCGGATCACATCAAATCCCGTATCGTGTCGGGTCGTCGAGCCAGGCCAGTTCTGATAGCGGTAACTGATGTACGACTTTGGCGTCGCTGGCAATATCAACATCCGGTTTCCAGGAGCCAAGTCGGCGTAGTCATCGCCATACCCAATCCCTTCGCGAACATTGATCGCCTTCGACTTGTCCTCGACCATACGAGGCATGTCGCCGGCCCAGAAAAAGTAATTGATGCGACCAGAGCCTGTTTTACCATGGCGCGTTCGATAGAGGTACTGGCTATCAAAATGGACACGGCCCTGACGCAGATCCACTTCGGTGATCACCGCGCCATCTTGCGGTTCCAACGCATGATAAGGCACACCACTGTCGAGCGTTTTGTCAATCGCTTGATACCCCCCTCGGCGATACGCCTGATCGACAGCATCAAAATAACGACCCACGGCCTTGGCATCTTCGGTCACCTTACCAAACGCTTCTGCTAATGCGGTGAACCCGACCGCCAAGCCACCCGCGATCACGCCAACACCGCCGAGCACAGCACCCGCCGTCGACGCGCCCGCCACGCCAGCCCCTATCCCAGCGGCACTGGTGACTAAACTGGTCGAGTCAAACGCCAACTGCGTACCAAACACCGCTTTTTGCGCTTCATTTTGCGCATGAGCCAGCTCATAGCTGTCTAAAATGACGCTCGCAAGGTTAAAACCCACCCCGACGCCTTCGTTGACCGTATGACCGATCGCCGACACCGCCGAACGGGTCGCGACTTGCCCCTCACGCATTGCGGTTCGGTACAATTGCACGATTTTCGCCGCGTCCATGATCGTTCCATGGCCGATCTGCGCCAGATTCACATACGTGTGCACTTCGAGCGCCGTGTGCAATCCTTTCGCTAAGCGGTGGCCAGCTACCTGCGTGCGACTTTTGTTGTTGAACCAGGAAAGAATACTCTGCACAGCAAACGCGGAGTTCAGGCCGTCGACGTGTTCCACGTCTGTCACGCCATGCCGCGCCACTAAGGTCCCTTCGTGATATTGGTAACGGCGTTTAATGCTCTCCAGTGCGTCGTTGTAATGGGTGGCGAATGTCCAGATACGCGGATCTTCTGTGATAAGATAACGCACATTGGCTCCCTCACCGTGTTCAATCACGGGGACCCGATACGTCCCCGCTCCCACCTCTTCAATATTGTCAAACACGATCGCCGCATCTGGGTCAACCTGCTCTTGCGCAAAAAGCTGTTCGGAAGCCAGGTAGAAATCGTCCGCTACATTCGCCCCTTCCAAAAAGGTGAGTGCCGATTGCAGCTGCAAATCCCGCTGTAAGCTCGCGCCGGTGTCCGAGATGGCACTGGCGGCGGTGTCCACCACCAAGGCGTCCGCGTCGCTCGCTGGACGATACACCCCTTTCACCGTTCGCCCCGTGCTCAGGCGATAGCTTGCCATCTTCTCAATGTCGATATGATACGTCTGAAAGCGCGGTTCACTGCGACGTTGACCAAACGCTTTGTACAAGTCACCATAGTGATGCTTCACAAAATGGGTTTCCAGCCCGCGGTTCATGGCTTGCTCACTGTCAAATGAGAACAAACCAAAATTGGGATCGTAGAAATAGTAGGTACTGCGGCCTTGTTCGGCCTTCTTGCCCACCAGCATCGTATGGTTGTTAGTGTCAATCCGCAGCATTTCCGATCCTGCTTGACCCACATCGACCTGCGTAAGGTGCGCCGTCAGTTCGCGGATCGACAGCGTTTTCTTCTCTGAATTCGACGACGTTGGCACCGAGCTCTCCACACCAGGAATGGGCTTTTGCTCAGCATGGAAGACGCCCAGGTTTGCGAAGAACGCTTTAGACGTCTCTTGCTCAGGCTGAGCCGCGGCATCGTACATAGCTTCCGCCAACGCCCTCACGCCATCTTTGCTCGCCAGGGCGGTGGCCATGAGTCGAGATAGGGGTAAGCAGCGCCCTTGCCCTATGTTCGCCGAGAGCAGTATGAAACGCTGAGGCATCAACTGCACCGTATTGCCCCCTTCACGGTTCATGTACGTCACCATCGTCTGCGTGTTGTCCAGCGACCGTCGGTAGGCGTCCTGCTGGTAATGATCTTCAATCAAGCCCACCAGCGCGCCATTTTGTCTCGCGTTCAACGACGAGTGCGGATCAAGCAACAACCTCATCATTTGGTAGGCATCCATATCCGGTGTCAGCCCCGGAACCGTTTCGGTCGACCAAGCCGCGAGCCCTTCACGATATCGCCTGCCTTGAGGGCCCGTTGACTTATCCAGTTCTGTCTTACGCTTGTTGTAACTCTCTCGGAGCGTGACGTCAGCGCCCCCTTGTAAGCGTGGTTCATCCATGATCACACTCTCGAAGCCATCGCGGTGTTTTTTGTTCAGCCACAACCACATACGATCCAGATCGCGCGTCCGTTCAATCACAGCTCCATAACGCTCACGGTAGAACTGCTCAGTGATACTCACCGCCTGCTGCTCTGCTTCATACCGCGCTTTCTTGGTGCCAGAAGCGGTTCTGATCAGATCGTGAAGCGCAGAACGTCGCGCTCGCATCGGGGCCAACTCTCGGTTCATCGCCTCCGTCATCGCTTCTCGCAACTGCTGCCATTGCGCCAAGGCAGAATTGTCGGTCACGGTCAGCGGCTCGGAGGCATCGATAGGCCCATCCTTCGGAGCGTGTGTCCGCGGGACCCCCAGACTGGTCGCGGCCTCGATGAGACGCTGCTGACTGGCTTGACGTTCGGTTGCAAACGACGTTTCCCGCTGTGCAGTACTCACCGGCTCGGGATGCAAAATCACCGGGTCTCCCGCCGCACCCTCACGTTTCAGCCACTTAATGCCGCTGGAGACCGCCGCCACCAACTTTTGCTGCTGGGGCTGAAGCATCATTTGCCATTGTCCGTCCTTGACCAGCAGATATGCGCCTGCCACGCCCCCCTGATCGCCAGACGCCTGATAATCGTCATAATCGACTTTCATGACCACATTGTCATACAAAACCGAACTGCCCACCCGACCATCGTGATAAACCCGGTAGTGGGTCTCACTCCAGTCGGTCACAATCACCGAGCAGCCAGTGAGCGAACCGGTAAACAAAAAAGTTCCGTTCGGCGCATTTTTGGGGATATCAATGTAGGCGGGAGTCGGGTTAGTTCGTCCATTAAAACCGAGGAAATACGCCGGCGCCGTATCCGCAGCGGCCACCTCGGCCAGGCGAACCTGGAAGCCCCCAAAGCTCGGTTCCAGGCGGGCTTGGCTCAGACCGCTGGGCAAAATCCCATGTTTGATGATTTCAATCACATCCACCGTGTGTTCGGTCAAAAACGCCCGCGGATCGTGCGTGAACGCTGCCATCTCAGCCGCGGTGTTGGTCTGCAATGCCGACGGGGACTGGTCCGCGCTTTGCCCAGGCTTGTCCCGGCCAGCTTTCGTACTCGGTGAAGGTTTGAGAATGTCGTTGTGGCCCGCGAAGACGGGCGGGTTGACTAAAAAGGATGAAATCGCTATCGCGATTAACGTTTTATTCATCAATGTGCCTCTAATGACGTAAAGGTTATTGTTATCGGTATAAGACGCCCACTGACGGAGACAGCACGACATGACAGAGTCGAGGGTTTAAATAATCAGGAAAAGGTGACAGAGTGGCACTTGTGCCCCGCTAAAGCTCTCCTTTCCCTTTATCTGGACAGTGGTTATTTAAACCTGACGAGAATGCGACGACGCGGCCAATCAAGACAGCCTGGCCACCTCGCTTAGGACGATTCTCTCGCCGTCAGAGGGCAACGAGAAGTGTAAGGAGAGAATTTCAGGAATATAGGTAAAGTATTGAAAAAGAATTGCATTGTTTTCTAGATTCAATCATTGCATGAATGTCTAAAAAATCATTGCAAATCATAGTTTTATTAATAATAAACAGAGAAATTCAGGACAACACCCGGTATAACCCGAACCGGCACTCAGGGGAACCGAGGGCCTCAACGCGCTCAGGCTTATTGCATTTATTGAGCGATTGAATAAGAATCACAAAAACAAATAAAACCAATCACATAGATAGACCGCAATGATACTTCACATCACTTTTCGCCACGGACTGTGGTCTCTAGGGTGGCACTCTCCAATCCCCCAATCCACCGTAACGAGGACAAAGCCTGTATGATCCCCCAGCTCCCTATCACCGGCGTACTGGGCGCCATCTTCATCCTGCTCAGCAATGCCGCTCTCCAGTTCCTGCTCTCCGCCGCCCTGTATGATGCTGGCTGGCGGGTCGACATAGGCGATCCCTTGTTCACCGGGCTGGTGACCTTTGTGTCTGGCGCCGTGATCATTGCTTTATACTGTCGCGGGTGCCAATGCTCGCTGTCTTCTCTGTTGCATCACAGCCCAAACAGCCGCAAAGCCACGTTACTGCTTGTGGCCTTACCACTGATGGTCATCGCCATCAGCAGTGTGGTGTGGCTGTCAGAGTTAACGCAGTGGATGTCGAGCTGGTTTCCGATCTCGCCCGACGAATGGCACTGGATGCAACGCTTATTGACAGGTGGGTGGCCATCGTTGTTAGCGGTGTGTATCGTGGCCCCTCTTATTGAAGAACTCTTGTTTCGAGGGATCATCCTGAGAGGCTTACTCCGCCATTACTCCGTGTCCACCGCCATTTTGCTGTCCACCTCCTTGTTTGCCGCGGCCCACCTAACCTTGATCCAACTGCCCACCACCTACCTCGTTGGCGCTTTGTTAGGCTGGCTGTACGTCAGAACACATTCCTTGTGGCCATCCATTTTCGCTCACGCGGTGTACAATCTCAGCGTATGGATAGTGTGGCAACTCACCGACGTCCCCCTTCAACATGAGGGCGTGTTGCCGGGCTTTGAGGTGTCGACGATCCTCTTCTCTATCGTCGCCACTGGCGCTGGCGTCACAGTATTGTGGAAGCTGTTACACCCGTGCCGCACCCCGTAGAGGGTCTGTCTATCCAAAACGGTGTACCTTGACGTACACCGTCTATCTGCCCTTGCTCCGTAAAACACCACCTGCGCCGCATCACCCCATACGACAACAACCCTGTTTTCATCAAATGTGGCGAGTCCACCCGAAAAAACCGCGCCACTCGATTGAAGATCCCAGGCCCTCCCCTAAAGTCTTCCCACCGACCTCAACGTACTCAAATCGTCCCATGTCCAAACATTTATACTGCGTGAGCAACTGGACCCACTACGCCCTAGTCACCGCCTCTTCGCCATTGGCAGCGCTCCAAAGCTATTTTCATACCCCTTATGTGCTTCTCGATAACGACCAATTGACCGACACCTCGGTGGTCAGCGCAATGTGCTGCGAGTACAAACATCAGGTTGAAACCCGCCTAGAAGCCTTAGCCTGTGACGCTGACCGCGTCTTGTGGATGGATCAGTACCCTGAAACGCTGCGTTTTCAGTCATGCACTCGCTGACTTTTGCCATAAGCGGCCCATCTGATATACTGTTTTTATATACAGTTAATAGAGATGCCCGTGATGAAAAAAATCCGCTTTGTCCGCCGTCACGTCGGTGTCACACTCAACCACTATGGTCTCAACCAGATAGGAAAAAGGATTGCGATCCCGGCATTGCTGCGCAATGGCAATGAACACTTCGCGACGTTCATGGGCTTCATCGACGCTCGGGAATGCGATTTCATGCAACGCGTTAAACTGTTGGGTTTTACCTGTTTTAGTGCCGATGATGGACGCACATGGACCCAATGGGGTCCCCACACCTGCGTGGTCGGTATCAGAAAATGGGATGAATACTACGTGGTCTTATTCGATGGTGCGCCCAAAACCTTGCCATATCCCCCCAAGCTCGCGCAGCGGTATCACAACAATGTCGTCCCCCTTAGCGATCCCGCCAACTCGTCATTCACAAGTTGACGCCTCGATCTTCACTCAGCCGTGGCCATCGCGACGCCGCTTCATTGGTCGACGATGGCAAGTCGACATGGATGGATTGATCCCCTTGCAACCGTTGCCACAAAGGACCCAATAAGGCGTAATCGCGGGATGATGGGTAACGCCACGTGGTGTCAAGCAATTGCCAATCCCCTTGTGGGCTCCGCTCTGCGAAGACAAATTCGAACGACAATTGATCCGCGATCCCCAAGCGTAAGTCGGACACAATCAAGTGGTGAGCCTCCTGACGATAATTGAGAAAGCGGTGGGAAAAGGCCTCCAAACCCAGCAATGTCTCTGGCTTCACATCCAACGGCCATTTCCCCAAAGGACGCGCCACAAAGTCGACCCGCGCCTCCTGATCCAGCACAGACGCAAATCCCTCCCAATATCGATCTTCGTCCATCACCACCACACGCCACAACAATGTGTTGAACGGCGTCGGCGTGATCAAAACGTGCTCATTCGGCAACCCTTGACGGGCTAAATTGTCCGATACACGGGTCGCGACCCACTGTTGAGAGAGATAACCCCACCCTAGATACAACGTCGAGAGCAAAAGCATACGCTGGGACCACTGTCCGCCGTGGCTCGGTAAACACAGTGCCACGCCCACCGCTATCAATAAGGGCAGGGTGTACAGAGGATCGATGATGAAGACATTGCGCAACTCATAGTAACCGTCAAATGGCCAGAGCAATTGGGTACCGTACGTCGTCATCGCATCCAACAGCGGATGCGTCACCAAGACAGCCAGCGTCAGAAAGAACACACGTGATAACGACCAGTAACGGTCCGGTCGCCAGCGACAGTAGCACCAGGCAAGCATCAGTGCCAACGGAGGCAACAGTAACAAAGAATGGCTAAACCCTCGGTGTTTGATGGTATTATGAACCGCGTCACCATAATCGAGTAACACATCCAAATCGGGTAAGGTGCCTAACAAGGCCCCCACCAACAACACCGACGGGCGACATCGCTTACCAGCGATAGCCCCTGCGACCGTGGCACCTAGCGCCGCTTGAGTCACTGAATCCATGACAAACCTTCTCCTTGTTTCTCGCTCAGCACTGCACGAAAACCTAAAGCCTCAATTCAACACTGTCAAATACCCGTTCACCAGCGAACCGTTATAACTCGTCAAGTCCCGACATTAAGAAGCAGTTCACCAACGCTTTGTTCTCTTCGTAATACGAGAGAAAATACACCAATTCATCAATATCAATGGTGTGTGTATCCAGATCCACCACAAATCCAGCATGATGAGCATTGAAACTGCTGCCCACCCGCACAATGTAGTCATCGGCCGTCAGCAACGACGCCCGCGCTTTGACTCGAGTAAACAACGGTGCCAACGCCGTATTTTTCCAGCCTTTCGGCATGCAATAGGGTTGGCTGCTGATGTTCACGTCGACCCCAACGTCCAGCGCATGCGGCTTAAGTAAGGGTTTAATGTGTTTATCTAGCACGGCCTTGAGCTTCAGTAAGGCCGCTTTACCTTGCGGCTCCGACTTGAGCGGAGAGGAGTGCTGTGACTTCAGGTGCTTCTGCCACACCTTCTTAAACAGCAGATCGATCGGCTGACTCATGAGTTCAAACACCGATGTCTCAAGTAGTGTTTGCTTAAACGGCTCCCCAAGGCCATGGTCACCCAGCACGCTGTCAATGCCGATCCGGATCGGCACATTGTCGACCCCAACCCCTCTCAACAGATCAGTCACCGTCGTGCCGAGACCGACGCCTATCCCCTTTAACGCCAAAAAAGACACGTTGTGAAGCATGGCTTCCGCCATTGGATGCAGCGCCGCTTTCTCGATATTTTTGTCATGGCGGTTAAACCAGACTTTGATCGTTTGATGCCGCTCAGTGGTGTATATCGACTGACTTCTCAGTGAAATGGCGTGAAGCGTCTCAACAATCTTGGCCAAAGGTCCGGTCATCACAATGTCGGATACGGAAACATCGTAACGCGACATCTTGATAAAACTCAACGGCACGGGTTGCTGAACCATTAAACCGGCGCGAGGGTGGGCATGGGCAGAATGGGCTTGGTAAAAGACTTTTCCTTCCGGGGACAATTTTTCTTTTAATAGATTTGGCATGATGCTCTCAATTCAATTGGAAATACCGCACAACACCCATCAAGGCGACCACTTTGAGGAGCACCTTAACGCTCGGAAGAACGCAGGATGAAAGACGTCATGAGCGTCGACCGACGCCGTGTGCGCGCAAACCCGTCAGTGTAGAGAGAAAATCCGGCGTAAAACAGGCAGAAGGGGACCCGTCTTTGTGCATGGTTTCTGGCTTGACTTGTCGATACGGCTGGCCTCATGCCATCCTGCACCTCGCTATCAACCATCACCAACATGAATAAATAAGTATAAATATGAAGAGTTGTAGCAATTTTTTACATTATTTAAATACGGCATTTCATATACGATCTCGATCACAAAATTGTCGTCCTCTTCTGGGATGACGACACCCTGATCAACTCATGAGGAGACACCCGATGCCGATCTGCCTGACGACAACCGATAATCCTAAATCCGGAGTGCGACACTGAGCGATGAATGAACGTATCCACGAAGTCATACGCTGTGCCAAACTGCTTGAACTCAACACCACAGACGACAACGTCATCACTTGTATGGCGGCCGCTGTCATGTGCAAGGCGCATGAAAACAACCTTGGCACCTTGCTTGCCTCCATCTTTATCAACCAGTCTTGGGGACTGATTCAGGCTCTGAGAACGACACAAGAATACCAAGCGTTACACATACAGATTTCAGACGCGTTGCTGGACTCCTTAACCCAAGCGTAATGCCCACCTTGGAAGTGATGCAGTGAGCGCCACTGCCCTTGATGACATTGCGTCACTTCCCCCTAACCTACCCCGCTCATCTGAGGCGACGTCGCCGTGGAGGAGCCATGCCAGAAGGACACCCCATGTATCACGATTTATTTTCAACGCTCGACAAACTGGGCGTCACCTACGACAAAGCCGAACTACAAGAGAAAATCGATAAGCTAGAGCGAGAAACGGTCGCCAAGACCCTGGTCCAGCAAGCGAAAGGCCTTAACCTGAGCTTGGAGACCAACCAAGCCAAAACGGTGATTGCAGCCTTAAGCCGCAATTATTCCACCGACCCAATCCAGGCAGCCGAAGCACTCACTCACTATCATCATATGGATGAGGACAAGCAGCGACGCTATCGAGACGAGTTATATAGCCAGTTTCTTCGACAAACGCCGGAATTTGATACCATCATGCAGCTCAATGGTGACTACGCGAAACGCTGGTTTTAACCACAAAAAAAGAGGCCGATTGGCCTCTTTTTTTTGTGGTTTGACATCAGCGAGAGTGGCTCACCCACAATTTGTAGAAATCACTGTACCCCGACGCATTCACCTGAATGCCCTTAATGTGCCGAGCGGCACTGACCGTTTCAATGCCATAAAACAACGGTACAATCGACCGTTGCTTACGCAGCGTCGCCAAAGTGTCGAGCAACGACATCTGTATCGTCTCAGACGAGGCACTGCCGAGTCGCTGATGCACCGCAGCAACATGCTGAGACAGACGCGTATCGTCCCACGCAAACCTCAGCCCTGAGGCGGTCAACAGCCATTCATAGACCCCATAATGGTACGGGGATTCAAATACCTCTTCCAAAAACAGAAAATCTGCCCGGTCACTCACCGACTCCGGGCTGCTGACGTCGGTCAACTCAATCGTCTTGACCGTAAGCCCAGCCTGCGTCAGCACCTCACACAACCAGCGACATGTCGCCGACAGATACGGCAACGTCCATTTTGGGTGGGCCAACGTGAACGTCCCTGAAAGCGACGGGCATGGGGCTGAGTGCGCTGACAATCGTTCAGCGCCCGGTAACCTCATGGGATTCATCGGCCATTCAGCCAAACGTTGGCGTTCAGCCTCGATATACGTCAGCAATGCTTCCCAGTCCTCGCCCGACAAACGATCATGACAACGTTCGTGTACGGTCAGGTAAGACATGGATTGAAGCTGATGGATTTCACAGTCCGAATCGACGATGTTATAACTCATGCCTTCCGTCAAAATATCGCCATCGTGGCGCAGCACGACCGATTCCACCAACGCGCTCTTGCCAAAATAACTCAAATGTTTGGATAACTGCAGACCAGAACGGTCCCAGTGGTGAATGGAAAACGGCCCTGTCCCGATGGGTGCCACACGCCTTGGACCAAACTCCATCACATCTCGGCACGTGATGGCAGCACTCGGTGTACACAACGTATACAAAAATAACGGGTTGTTTGTGGCTAACCCCAACTCAATACAAAAGGGCTCTGGCCCCGCTTCAATATACCGGATGTCTGAATACAAGTGACGCACTGGGCCACACACGGTTTTCAGCTGACGCAAACTGTAGATGACATCTTCGACCGTCAACAATTGACCATCGTGGCGATAGACATCCGGTCTGAGCCACATGGTGAGCTTGCCCCCTTCAAAGCGATAGTCTCTTAATAGATGAGTACGCAGTTGACCCTGGGCATCGATTTTAAACAAGGTGTCGTAGACACTGCGGATGATTTGCAGCTCCGATTGACGAAATGTGGTCCTTGGACACAGTTGGTCGACCCAAGGGTATTGAGTGATCAAGATCTTGTCTTCCGATTGATACTGCATCGACGCCACTTCCATGGCTTGGGCCAAGGCTTTAACGGCCACATCCCGATACTGAGCAATCAACTTTGAAATCAGCTCGAACCGCTCGTCCTTTAATTCATCAAAAATGGTCTGATACACGGCGTCGTACAAGGAGACACGGATCTTGAGTGTGCTGCATTGACCTCGCCCAACGGCAGGTTGCCACACGATCCAGTCACATTCGACGAGGCGATTCACGATCAGCGCCACGTTACGGCGTGACGTCGCCAGTACCGTTTCTAAGTCTTCCACTCGGACTTGATAGGTTTGATGACAATCATACGTTTTTAATAGTTGGTCTAGTCGTCGGATCGTACCTTCCGCCATAACCCCTCTCTCTACTTTCAAGACAGCATGATCCCTTTGCCGAAAGTGTCGCTGCGTCCTTGTTCACCAATGAGTTGGGCCTACTGCATTGAGTATAGCCTGCTCTCTTCACCTCCAGGGTGTCCGGTTGCGGTGTGCCCATAAGCAGGCAAATGCGCCCGCTCTCAATCGATTCACGGCCTCGGTGTATCGGGGCCATGAGATGCTCTTGGTCGCGTCATCACAACGCGATCGCAAGGCGTTGTCACCTGAATGGTGAAAATCATTATTTTCGGGGTGTGAAATAATAGTGAGATATTAAATTACATCCACTCCGACCAGTGTTAAAAATAAAACAAAAAGAAAACATGAAATAAAATTTTAAAATTTTGCATGCTTTCTATTTTTCTTCATAAAATAAGATCATATTTGCAAAAACTTTGTCCTATTTTACGAAGAGAAATAAGACAATCAGCGCTTATCCGGCCCTTTAAACTGCTGGAAAAATAAAGATAATTAAGGCGACAACCTCTTTTAATCTCACTGTCTTTAACAAGGATAAAATTGTAATTAACACGTTAAATAACAATAAGTAATAGATGATAACCTCATGTAATCGAATGACTCAAATCCGTATTATGGTCATCGAAACGTATCGACCCTACCCCTTATTAGGTAGTGTTTTAGGCCTAATTATTGGAAATAATATTGACTCGGCACAGGTCTACCCATGAACACGACCAGGAAAGTGTAAAAACCAACGCTAAATAGTCTTTTTTCTCCTATTGAAGCGCTACTCTTGATTATTTGATGGCATTATCAAAAATGAGACGAATAAACCATGCATATTTTCATCGCTCGACTTCATATATCATGTTTCAGCCCCCTGTTCGCCCACTAAGCAACCGGTTTCAACGCTTTACACTCAACGAGATCACTCTCTATACATGCAGATAAAATACAAGAAGACAGTGTCATCCCATCAAAAATGATCGCCAAAGATGCCACTAGAAATAAAAATATAATCAAACAGTAAGCAATAAATAGGGCCGTATAAGGAGTGGCCCAATGATTTTATTTTTGAACTAATATCACAAATAGGCACCAACTCTATTACTTTTACACCATGCCGTAAATTATGACATCACGCGATACTATGATAATCCAATAAATGAGAATAAGAGTTAAAACCCACCAAAACACTCATTAAGGTATTGTTTTTTATAATTATTTTATTTTCTCATTTTTACAACATCGGATGAATCATATTTAAAACACATTTTTAAGGTGACGGATCAGAATAAAAAATAATCACTATTTTTGTAATTAAGGTCACAGAGTGAGCGATATTGCATTTATTTTATAAATTCTATTTCGCACTATCCGAAATGATAGTGTTTTTCATCGTCGTTCATGGCAATCACTATTTTCACCCGGTAAACACGCAAAGTTTATCGATATATTTAACTCGGCTTAATGTTCAATAAAGCTTAATTAGACATTCTTAATAAACGTTTGAATGTGCTTTTTGATAGGAAGACATAATGAAAAGAAAAATCGCTTTCCTCAGCACGCTGACGCTGGCCATCGCTGCCTCCATGACCCCAGCTCAAGCCGCTGATACGCTCAAAGCCTACACCTCGTCTTTGTACCAACTCGACGACAGTGACGCACGCAACAAAAAAATTCGACTGATCTATTCGCTTGAAAACGTCTGGAATCAATCGTCCATCCCTCAGCAAAACAAAGAAGCTCGGCTGATCTTAAAAGGTGGCTCGGGATTTGACATGACCCATGTCCCCAATAAGACCCAAACCTACGGCTTCGCCACAGGGGGCGACTTCCGCTACACCGTCCCCACCGCGTTTAAGTTGGCGTTGAGTTACGCCAGCGGCTCGCCGCTTCGCCACATCAATCATGCCCCTGAAAACACTATCGCCAGCGCCTCGGTCAGCGAATCGTTGGAATACAATTTAGGCGTGACTGGCTCAAGCTCACCGTCCATTAACGCGGGGGTATCATGGAGTAATCGTGTCACCTACGATCAACCCGAGTTTCAAACGGTCGCGGATTTTGATCAAAACAATGAAAGCGTCACGTGGATGATAGAGAACCAAACCATCCGACATAACTCCCCCGCCAAAGACTGGCTACTCTATCGTTGGACCAATTGTGGCAACAACCTGATCGACTACAACGAACTCCCCGTCGTGATGCGCTCTGACTTTAAGCCGCAAGTCGGGGCCGTCTACAGCAAACGCAACATCGACGACGGCCAAAATACCACCGACATCAAGCTCACGGCGGCCTGGCGTAAAACGGACTACTACTTCGGTAAAGATTGGTGTACGTACTACACCAACTTTACGTGGAAGAACCAACGTGACCGTCACAGTTGGACGCAAGCAGACCGCACCGTAACCATTGCATGGAATGATGCCCTGTATCATTGATCTGACTGCTCGTGCCGGGGCCACCCGGTACGAGCCTAACTCCTTTAGGTGCCCACTATGCTTAACCTACGCCAAACCCTTTCTCTGCTCGGCCTGTCGGCGCTGATCACTGCTGCGATGATACTGTGGCGCCCCCTAACCTCCCCGCCGCCCTCTCCCGCGACCTCACTCGAGGTGGCTCAATATGAGATGGTCTCGCGCTCTGACACGCCAGCGGCGCATGAACTGCCTATTCCACCGGCAGAGCCTATGACTGCAGCCCCAACCGCTCAGATCAGCCAAGCGGCTACCTCTGAGCCCGAGACTTGGATCTCGCCTCCCCTCAATGAGCTGAGTAACTCGCTCTATGACTTTATTGAAAACGAAGACATTCGATACGTCAGTACAGAAGATGTGCCATTCGACGACAGTCAGCGACAAGCGATCCTTGAATTGGCGCAAAGTGGGCAGGTGTTGATGTTTGACAACAGCGACTCGACCTACCTCGACAGCTATGGACTGACTGAAAGCCAAGTGGTGTCGGAGTTTTTCGGTACCGCAGCGGCGGGGGATGTGATCCTCGCCACTGGAGTGGCACACCCTCAGGGTGGCATCCACTATCTGGTGTTACCACTCGAGCAAGGCGACACTGAAGACACACAGTGGCTGAATGACATCCAGCGTGCCGTGACGCTGCTCAAAGCGCAACAGCAGGAGATCACCACCCCGTCGCTCGATGGTTAGCAGTCCCACCCCCTTGCGCTCCTTGCTGGGCAGAGGGGGTCCATTGAAGATTTGGAGGACCACATGCTAATCATCCCGTCCATTAATCGAGAATCAATGGTTAGCTGCGCATACGTCGCCCACAATGGATCCGATCGCGTACGTTTCGTGCCCACTCCTTCGACGACTCCGTTATTGATAGAGTACGAAAGCATGATCAAGGGCAGTCAGTGACCGAACGGCGAGAAGGCTCATAGGAACACTTGCGCCACGGATGATGTCGAGCAAGCATTGGCGTTGTTTCACTGCCGTTTTCGTTTCGCTAACCTATTTAACATCGCCATGCATCGCCAGAGATTAGACACCTTTACCCAACCATATGGGGGGATTGGCGGTCACCACGCCTTCCTGATGCCAATGGATCGAGGTAACCTTTGCTGTAACTTATCTCAACAGTACTCATCGCTAGAGCCAAGAGCCCACCTCATGCCTTGCGCTGTCCACTCTATTTTCTCGGCGTCCACAACGATGGTTTGGCCCAAACAGTAAGATGTTTCGCCTCAGACAGTCCATCCTGACTAAGAGCGGTTGGCATCACAACCGTTTCTCACGGTGCCAGCCTTACAGTTTTGCTCCTCAGAGACATCCGCTGCATGAGAGGTTTTGATGCTCTAGACGATCGATGATGCGTGTTTTTGTTGCACTGGGGTAAACAACCTGAAGCCTGTAAAACCATATAATCACCAACATTTCGTTCGCTATGGTAGGGAATAAGCCGAGGATCGGGTTTGCTTCATAATGAGCAAACTCGGCAACCTATAAGGCAAGCGGCAGTGACCGCCATCTCGTGTGTTTGCCACCCACACCATACTTCTTCACTTTCCCGTCACCTTTGCAATCAAGTTCGAACTAAGTGACATAGAAAAAGCTGACAGTTACCCACTTTTCTACCCTTAAAATGTCTGCTCAGCATAAATCTCTGGCAGTTGATGTTCACGTTCTAGGATGGCCTCTAGCCTTTTTTCAAAGTTTTTAGGCTTGTTGTCCTGAAATAAATAGGTTTTTGGCTGAGCACGCTGAAACTGCTCTCCTGTAATTACCGCCTGCTTACCTTGATCCATAAATGCGAATAATTGTGCCATCAGAAAAGTGTTATCATCTTCACTGTTCATATGTGCTTTGCCTGTGGGCTGAAGCCCATATAGCGCAGGCCAATAGCCACTTTTATGCTTTTTACTTTCACCATAGAGAAAGAGTGTGAGACCGATTTTGTCTTCACGAAAACCTAAGTTTTCAAATCGACACGCGGCCATTTTGCCAAACCGCCATGTGTAAACAATCCCACGTTGTCGATCAAAATAGATTTCAGCTAGACGGGGAAAGCGGATGAGTAGAAAAGTAAACAAGACGGTGATAATGGCGACTACACTCACAATCGTTAGCGTCTGTATCAAATGCTTTTTATCACTCTTGTCTCCGTACATCATTATGGCTTTGATGTAACTTGGCCACTGAACTTTACCGTTTGTACCCAGCATTGTTGAGTGAAGTTTATATTCGTTCGGTCCAGCACTTCGACCTCCAGCATCAATGATTTCCATTCGATGTAGAGCATAGTTAGTCTCTATCTCACCAGGCTTAATGTCGTTGTAAAGCCAGAATGAGCATAACCATAAACCTATAACCCAGGGTAAAAAATACACAGAGCGTATATTGTGTGATGCATTTCGAATGGAGAGGACGTTGTCATTGACTGACATTATAGGTTCTCCTGGGTCTGGATAAGCATCCAACCCTATTGTGCTTTCAAATTGCTCGCGCCAATTAACCAATCGCTGAGCATGACGTCTTTTCCACCAAGGGCTCTTGGAATCTGTTCTTTGCATCATAAGTCCTTATAAATCGCCCATAGGCTCATCATTTCTCATACCAATATAGGTTTTTTGATTTTTCCATCGGAGGTTAATATACGTTTTGGCACTACCACATCTGGCGTGGGTTGATAGCACCAGTGTAATTCTGAATCTTCGTCCAGTTCGACTTCAACGCTTAGGTGCAAAGCCCCATTTTTAAAGTCCAGACCGTAGTTCGCCTCCAAAGACAACCACGAAGTCATGCGTTTGCCAACGTTCAGCGACAAACCACTCATCTCGTCATCCAAGCGAGTATCAATCAACACCCCTTTCACTTGATCGTAATTGGATTGCCAATCAACCGTCGATTGCGCAAAATCAACCCCGACATACCAGCCATCAGACCAATCTTGAGCACTCACTGGCAACGAAAAACAAAGCAAAGGCATCACTAACCGAGTCGTCTTATTCATTATTTACAACCTCTTTATTCTTGAATTAAATACGTATGATCGCCACTCCAAACGTTCCTATTTTTTTGAATAAAAAGGGAGTAATGTAAAATCAAATCAAATCAAATCAATATAGAAAGACATTTGGAAATGATTAAAATAGATGTTACACCTATTTTAATTCGGTATTTTAACTCAATAAGGTCACAACTTTATTGGTTATTGACAGATAAAACATGGAGAGTTTATTCTATTTTCTGCATGGTTTTGTCAGACATCTAAATAAGCGTTTTCCCACTACGCGATGGCCTCACAGGCAAACGCGGCGGCGTCTTCTGCACACCCCCACGAAAGGCTGAATCCCATACCGCCATGCCCATAATTATGAACGACGGGGCAGGTCGCATCACGCTCCACTCTGACGTTACAGGGCCGAAAGGCGCGCAACCCCACTTGTACGGGGGCCACAGGATCAATCGGCAGTTTAGTAAGGGCAGGTAAGAAGGCCACACACCGCTCATACATGGCTTGCAGCGGTGGATAGTCGTCAAATCGCAGCGAGGTGTCGGTCGGCCCTTTCTCAATCAGTGTTCCCAACACCACATGACGATGACCACGCGGATAGACAAACACACTGTCTTTTTCTCGTGTCTTATGATCGTGAGCCAGGCAATGACCCATTTGCAGCCATCGCTGTGGCTTGCCCCGGCAGCGCAAGCGCACCATGGCACTTCGAATTGGATACAGTTGAGGCTCTTCCAACGCCTGAGCCCCCAGTCCAGTGCAATTGACGATCACCTGCGCCTGATAGACCTCACGCAGCTTCTCTTCCTCATCCACTAAGCTGCCCGTCAGCCAGGTTTTGCGCAATCGAGCTCCTCTGGACAGGACCGTGGTCAGCAGCCAATGCAGGTAGACATCGGTGTCAATCATCGGAGCCAGATGTTGATACGCGTCGACAATCTCTGATGAGGTCGACACCCCATATTGCTTGGCCAATGTCGGATCGTGCACAAACCCAGGAACATGACGTTGGATGTCACGCATTTTCTCGGCATTCGGCTGATGTTCGTGAATAGGACAACGAAAATAGACGTTCATCGGGCGGGAAAAGACCCCTTTGCACCGCGCATCAGGCAGAGTCAAATACCGATACAAGGACGTCAGTGCCCAGCGCTTGGTCCGGGTCAAGGACAGCGCATTGTCTCGATATCCCCCCAAGGCTGGCGGCCATTCCCACAACGCGCCCGCTATCGAAGAGACCGTATTGGGCAGCACTTCACTCGCCAACAGCGTACACTCAAACCCCCGTTCTTGTAGGCAGTAAGCGGTCGTCAACCCACTGACCCCAGCGCCGATGATCACGGCGTGTGGCGCCGACCCCTTGATTTCATTCACTGACTTTTCCTTTCCGCTCCGAGTCCCCCTCTTACCTTACCCAATCACGCGCCCAAGACGCATTTATTAGCCATTATTAGCCCCCAACGCACTACACTTGGAAGCGACCGACGAAGCTGCTCATCTGCGCTCCCGACTTGACCAACCGCGCACTCACCACCGCACACTCGCGAGCCGAACCACTCAGATCGTGCACAATGTGCTGAATGTGGACGAGGTTTTGATTGATGTCTTCCGCCACGACACTTTGTTCCTCCGCCGCTGTCGCCGTCTGGATCCCCATGTCGTGGATGGTGACAATCGCCGCCTGAATGGCGGTTAAACTGCTTTGGATGTGCGCCGACTCAGTCGCGGTCTGCTCGCCTCGCTGCTGACTGGAGGCCATCGCCTCCACCGCGTGACGAACCCGATTGTGCAGTGACGTCAACATGTCACCAATTTCCTGTGTACTGTTCTGCGTGCGACTCGCCAGCGACCGGACTTCATCCGCTACCACCGCGAAGCCGCGACCTTGCTCTCCCGCTCGCGCCGCTTCAATGGCCGCATTGAGCGCCAGCAAATTGGTCTGTTCGGCGATCTCACCAATCACTTGCAACACTTGGGTGATGCGCTCAGTTTGCTCACTCAGCGCGGCGATCGCTTCGGAGGTGGTATTGACGTCCGCCACCAAGCGGCCGATCCCATCAATGGCCTGCGCGACCTCCTGCTGAGCGTCGGTGATCTGGATGTTCGCCGCCTCAATCGCTTGAGAGGTCGCGTTTGTGTTGTTGGCCACTTCACGCGACGTGGCGCTCATTTCTGTCACTGCGGTGACGATTTTCTCGGTTTCCAAACTGTGATCCTGCATGGATTTCGCCGATTGCGCCGTCTGCGTTTCCAACTCACTGCCGGCCGCCATCACCTCACTGGACGACGCCTGTAGCGCGCTTATCATCGGCTGAAGTTTGTCCATGAACGCGTTAAACGCCACAGCCACTTCACCAATGTCATCGCGGCTTTGCACGCTCAACCTGGCCGTCAGATCCCCATCCCCAGCCGCGACCGCTTTCAATGAGGTCACCACATGCTGCAAAGACGCCACCCCTTTATTGACAAAAACGCTGACCAAGGCAATGGTCAGCAGCAGTCCCCCAAGAGACAACCACAACGCCCACTGCGTATCTTCCGTCAGTTGATGCTCACGTTCGGCCTGGTACGCCGCCACCTGGCGATCAATATCGTCAATGTAGATCCCCGTACCCAATACCCAATCCCAATTCGGCAGGTACTCAGCGTAACCCAATTTCGGTGCCTGCGCATTCAGCGACGGTTTGTGCCACGAAAAGTTCAGAAACCCATCGCCCAGTTTCGCGGCGTCGATCAAGCCAGCGATCACCGCGACGCCATTGTCATCGGTCAGCCCATAGAGGTTTTTCCCCTCGAGAGATGGCTTAATCGCGTGCAGAGTATTGACCCCTGCCGAATCGTACGCAAAAAAATAGCCGTCTTTTTCAAAGCGCATCGCCTTCAAAATCGCTTTCGCTTCCGCTTGATGCTCACCTGAAACATCCTGATCATGCAACGCTTTGACCGCGGTCACGCCCATCATCAAATACGCTTTAAGCTCTTTTTTGCGACTGTCTAACAACTGATGGCGATACTCCACCAATTCCTGGTTGAGGGCCTGACTGCCGTTCCAGTAATACACGAGGGTGATCAGTGTGGTCATCAACAGTAAAGGGATCACCGTCAACAATTGAAGTTTGGTCCGGGTGCTCAGCGTAAAACTCATACATCTCTCCATCTTCTTGTACGCTCGGGGACGGTTGCCGTCGTGGCTGGGGTTGGAGGTAGCCTCTTTTGCGACGCTGACCATAGGGATCACAAAATGTGGGGTCTGGTATGGAAAAGGGCCTGCCAACGTCGGCGAAACCAAAAGCGGTACCTTAGCGAGAAACCGACTCTGTTTCATACCCTTAATGAATGAGTGGTCAAATAAGAAATCGTATGGTCAATATAGAGATTAAGCGGTCTTCCTACTGCTCAATGAACACTAATCGCCTGATTTTAATGGTCTTTGTCTGATACGAATGCCATAGGGCACGCGATAGGATCGCCCTCTCGTCCTGAACGATCCCAAACAGGCATGGCCCAGTGGGAGAGCAACCCTCTGGTGTTCCCCACACAGAACAGAGAGCGCCCTTGATACTGTATTAATCAACAGTATATAATAGATCAAATAGGTCTGAGAACGCCCATTCTCAGACGTATTGGATCATTGGCGAGGACTGCATGACGGATTTGACCCCCTTCCCACCGCTCGAACATCTCGAGCCCGACGAGTTTGCCGATCTGGTGCGCAAGGCGATCAAACGTGATCCTCAAGCGGGCGCTCATCCTGCGATCCAATCCGCCATCAGCCACTTTCAAGACGAATTTGTCCGTCGCCAGGGAGAGTGGCAACCCGCGACACTGCAACGCTTGCGTAATGCCTGGAATGTGTTTGTCCGATGGTGCACTCACCAAGGTATCCCCGCGTTGCCGGCGCGTCATCAGGACGTCGAGCGTTATTTGATTGAGCGCCGCAATGAGTTACACCGTAACACTTTAAAAGTACACCTTTGGGCCATTGGTAAGACGCATGTTATTTCCGGACTACCGAACCCGTGTGCTCATCGTTATGTCAAAGCGCAAATGGCACAAATCACTCATCAGAAAGTGCGCGAACGCGAGCGCATTGAGCAAGCCCCTGCCTTTCGCGAGTCGGATCTGGATCGCCTAACCGAACTTTGGTCTGCGACTCGTTCCGTGACCCAACAACGCGACCTGATGATCGTCAGCCTCGCGTACGAAACTCTGCTCCGAAAAAACAACCTCGAGCAAATGAAAGTCGGTGACATCGAATTTTGCCAAGACGGCAGCGCACTGATCACCATTCCTTTCAGCAAGACCAATCACTCGGGCCGCGATGATGTGCGCTGGATCTCCCCCCAAGTCGCCAACCAAGTGCACGCGTATTTGCAATTGCCCAACATTGATGCCGATCCGCAGTGTTTCTTACTTCAACGGGTCAAGCGCTCAGGAAAGGCGCTTAACCCAGAGTCACATAACGCACTCAATGGTCATCACCCGGTGTCCGAAAAGCTGATCAGCCGGGTGTTTGAACGCGCTTGGAGAGCCCTCAACCACGAGACAGGCCCACGCTACACGGGCCATAGCGCACGTGTTGGCGCCGCACAAGATTTGTTGCAAGAAGGGTATTCGACCCTCCAAGTGATGCAAGCTGGAGGGTGGAGCTCAGAAAAAATGGTCCTACGATACGGTCGACACCTGCATGCCCATACCAGCGCCATGGCACAAAAACGCCGTCAGCGCTGATCCCGACGTAAAAGGGAGTTTCACTATATTAATATTATTATCAATTATGATAGACTCGGTGAATATTTTTTAACCTGGAATGATCCATGACGACTGAGACCTCCCCCATAATGCCCCCCTCAATCGACGTGTACCGCGAAGTCGTATTGCAATGGTTGTGGTCACATTACTTAACGTCATTGAATTTATCGTCAGAGGAACAGCAACAAGCCATGAGTCTCCTTGAGCAGCGATGGCCAGAAATCAAACATGAGGTCAATCTCAGTCCCGAGCAAGTGCGCGCGATCTTTCGTGATATCCTCGTCCTAGGACACGAGGCGTTTGAACGGTATCAATCCCTAGCGCGCCAACTTGCCAAATCTCAGGCTCATGGTTTACCCGCATACATTCAACAGGATTGAAGCCAACACACATGGACAAACACGCACCCAAGTCAGTCTCGTCACCCACCCTCGAGCACGCGGCACCGACTCGACAATTCTCCATTATGGATCCACATTGGCTCGCGCAACATAGCGCGTCGATGGATCCAGTCAGCACACAGCAAGCGTTAACATTGTTTATCGCCGAACTCACCTCATACCAACCGTTCTTCGAAAACACACACTACACCACAACGGAATTGCGCGCCCTCTGCCTGATACTCAAGGGCAGCGCCGACAGTTTCGGAGCGTATCGCCTCCACGCGGCCGCCACTCAAGTCCATGCGCACCTCGACAGTGGCCACTTGCACAGTGAAATATTACAGCTTAAAGAAGCATTAAGAGAAACGATAAAATGCTACAAATCCGTTGTCGAGGTAAGAACTTAAATCGATTAACGTATACCTAAGCCGTCAAGAGACAAAACCAGTTAACGGACTCAACAGATAATACGACAACGTCGTCACTCAGACGTGGAGATCGCGACGCCCTAACCACACAAAAATCAACACAGCGAGGTAAGTGAGTACTTACCTTGACATAACCGTCCACAATCGATAATCAATCACCGAACTCAGTGCAACGACTGGAGTCGACAGTGCCTGACTCACCTGCCACACTTCTTTCAACGCCATGATCTCCCCACACCCATCGGTCATCAACGACATCGCGACGATTGGAGGCAGCTTGGCCCAGCGGACCAAATCGGCGCTCGCCTCTGCCAAGCCTTGGCGACCCAACAAACCATTCGGATCCACCAAAATGGGAAAGACATGCCCTGGCTTAACTAAGTCGAAACTGCTCGATAATGGGTTAGCGAGAACACGGATGGTCTGCCAACGTTCGGCTTCACTCACACCATAATGTCGCCCCCACCTGGCATTGACTGACACCGTGAACGCCGGCCCCGCTGAGCTCTGGTGCGAGCCCATCATCAGAGGCAATCCGCACCGCACCGCCGTCGATTGATCAACCGCCACAGAAACGAGCCCAGATCCTAGGCTCATCAACTGCGACACGTGAGCTCGCTTGATTGTGGATGCCGGGTAGTTGAGCAGCGTCCCTCTTCCACCACGGTCATCGTACACCATGAATCCGTTCCCTTGTGCCGCCGCCGCGATCACTCTCGACACTGCCTCCTTACCCGAAAGCGTCGCCCTATGTTCCTCATTGCTGTCCATGACGCTCCCTGTTGACCGTGGCCGATACGCTCTGACATTGTATCTGCTATCCACCCGGTGCCTAGCGCTAGACAGCATTAATAAGGATAAATAACCCTTATCAGATCTGGAACTTGCGGATATTCATATACAAATCGTCCACCCCTCCAGCGATCGCTTCACTCTCGTCAGCGGTATTGTGGGTTTCCGCGGCCGTCTGCTCGGCCATCATGCGAATGCTCTCAAGGTTGCTGTTGATTTCATTCGCAACAGAGGATTGCTCTTCGGCAGCCGTCGCGATCTGCAGATTCAAACTGGCGATTTGTCCGACCGCTTCTGCCGCATCAGAAAAGGTTGCCGCCGCTTCTGAGCTCTTCTCTAAGCACACTCTCGCGGTATCGTTACCGCGCTGCATGCTGGTGATGGCGTTTTGCGCTTCGGTTTTCAGGCGCTCCACCAATTCTTGGATATCCACGGTAGCCACCTGAGTGCGCTGCGCAAGCACACGGACTTCGTCTGCCACCACCGCAAACCCGCGACCCGTGTCCCCCGCCCTCGCAGCTTCAATAGCCGCGTTCAATGCCAACAAGTTAGTTTGCTCAGCAATGCCTTGGATAGACTCTAATACCTGCCCAATGTTGTTGGTCTCAGCCACCAAGTTTTCTATCACCGTCGAGGAGGTGGAGACTTCGTCGGCCAACGACTGGATGACCGACTGTGTCGCGACCGCGTCACGTTGACCATCCATCACCCGCTGTTTGACTTGATCAGTGACCGACGAGGCATTGGCCGTACTGGTGGCCACTTCCTGCGTCGTGTAGTGCATCTGTGTGATCGCCGTCGCCACTTGTTCAATGTCACTGCGCTGCTGCTCTACGTTCGACAGCATACGCTGCATCGAGTCTTTAGCCGACTGCGACGACTGGCCCAATTGATGGGTTTGCGTATGGATGCTTTCCAGCGTTCCTGTCAGTACCGACAAGAATTGGTTGAACGCGCCCGCCACTTTCCCAGTCTCATCGCGATGCGTCGCATCAAGGCGTACTCTTAAATCACCGTCACCGTCTGCCACTTGTTGAAGGCGCTCGATCAACGTCAAGATTGGGTTGCGTATCGCGCGAGTGACCATCAATGGCAATAAAATACTCAAGACCACTGAGGCGACAAGCAACACCGTCATGCCTTGGATGGCGTGCTTTTCATCGGCTTCCGCTTGCCGTGCGCTGGCAAGCGTGAAATCTTGGATCTGCTCTAGAATAGCAATCAACTGCCGATCCAGCTGGTCTTCTAATGCCTCAACCTGCACCGATTGGGTCAGCATCTCATCGATGCGGCCCTGCTCACCCAACAAGAGCACCGCGTCGACTTGTGACAGCAAGTTATCGTACGCGCTCTCAACCTGTTCGAGTTTCATCAGAATATCTTGAAACGCGGCTTTCGCTGCCGGGGAGTGGAGCAGTGGTATCACATCTTTGATGAACTGCTCTGCATCGATAATTTCCGCTTCGGTTTTGAGCGTCAAATCGTGCACCTTGTTTTTGTATTGGATAAACGCGTCTTTGGAGCCCAAACCTTGCTCTAACCGAATCGCTTTGACCATCGCGCGTTCAAAATAGATGGCTTGTTCGAGCTGGTGCTCAGTGATCACTGTGAGTTTTTTCATCAAAGGAATGTCTTCTTCGGCGATCTCGACCAGCTCGTTGCCGATCTTATTCATTTGACTGAGTGCATACCAGCCCATCACCACCATGATCAGCAGCTGCGCCGCCCCCATCAGAAAGACTTTTTGACCAATATTGAGTTTTGTTAGCATCATTTTCCCCTTTGCGGGGCCATCGTATACACGTGGCCACACTCTACCGTGAGTGATACACGCCAAATGGACCCACCTTTCACGCTCTTGTGGCGCATTGTCAGTGGATCTGGCGCTCAAAGTCAGCCGCTACTTCTGTGAGTAGGTGTCGCTGAGATCTAGCCAGTGTCTCCCGTGCAAGACGCCGATAGCAAGAGGATGCTCCTGTGACGTCCATAGGTTAAGTGTCAACAGAAAATGTTCGAATGTCAAACTGATTTCATAGTATCCCTCTAGGCACTGCGTACGTCGTTCACCCATTCTTTAGATGACTGGCTGCAACTCAGGATCTGCGCATATTCTAAGCTCATCGCCAACCGCACACGCTCTAAAGAACGCCAGTCAGAACGTTCAATGGCTTCGATGATCTGCAAACACATGCCCAATTGGCCCGATCTGGCCACCAACGCCTCTTCAATCACGGGCGCCACCGGCAAGTGCGACAGCACGTCCTCAATCGCCATGTCGAGCATGCCGTCAATCAATGACAGCAACCCACACAAATACGCCGATTCCGAAACACTCGTTTCACCCACTTCATGCACCAGACTTTCTAAACATTTGGCACGCTCCAACGACTGCTTGCACAAAATATCCGGTTTGCCCGGCGCCAAAGCCGACACTATGGTATAGGACACAAACTTGCGGATACGATCGTCCCCCAGATAATGGAGCGACTGCTCAATGCAGCGGATCGGGGTGCGCAGCAACGCACTGTTGTTGACAAAATTCAGTAATTGCACCGAAAACACTGGGTTGCGCGAAATCACGTCATTGATCGCCGCATGATCGATTTCCCGCTTCGCCACTAAGTTGGACAATTTGAACAGGTCAATGGTTGACGCCGACACCTTCTTGCGCGAAATCACTTCGGGTTTTTGAAAGAAATATCCCTGAAATAACTCAAAACCACACTGCTGAGCGCGCGCAAACTCCTCGTAAGTCTCCACTTTTTCCGCTAAGAAGACGATCGCCGTACTCTTGAGTGTCGCAATCCATCGAGCACACTCCTCAAATGGCATCATCTGGACATCAATTTTGATGATGTCAACCAACGGGTAAAAGCGCTCCCAAGCCTGGCTAGGATGAAAATCATCCAATGCCAGCGTATAACCTTGAGCGTGGAGCTCTGTCAGTGCCGCAAACAACGCATCATCGGGCGGGCAGGTTTCCAGAACTTCAATCACGATTTCTTCGTTAGGAAAGTCCAGCGGAACACCCGCCAACAGACTGTTGTAGTCAAAATTGACAAACCCCTTTTGCCCCTCCAAAGTCCGGCTTTGATAGGTCAAAAACTGCTCCGCTAAAATCTGCAAGGTGGCATGATCTGAGCGAACCCCTACCGGAAACTGGTTGTCACTACCTCCGCGGTACAGCAGTTCATAGGCCACCAGCTGGCGTTCAATGTCAAGAATAGGTTGTCTCGCCACCATGGAACAGGCAGCAGGGTGGCACGCTTCGGTCGAGCGCGCCGTCGGGGACGTTGCATTCATGGTGCACTCCATAGCAAGTATCACTAAAGTATAGTGTGTTTGCGTCAACGTGCAGCCCACGGACGCCTGCTTGGTGTTCGAGCGTCATGGCTACTCACCAAGTCTGGTTTTGCACACCCTATTTATATCCCCTAAGCTATATTGATAGTATTATAGATAATCATTATCCTCTTGCCCAACTTTGAAGGAATAGCCGGTGTCCCCTCGTTCCCTTTACCTTGCGCTGTATCGCCTCTGGCAACTCGTATATTGGCGTCCGCTGTGGTTGCTGCTGTGCACACTCCCCAGTCACGCGCAGTACCCACATCGCCCGCTTTATTTCGCTATAGGAGAGTGGCCCCCTTACACCTCGACGCACGGGCAGGGAGGGTTGCTTGAACCGATCATCCAAGACATTTTTGAACACGCCGGTTATCAGGTCCACTTTCATTACTTCCCCTGGGTGCGAAGCTTGAAACTCGTCGATCGAGGTAAATATCACGCCACGTTTCCGTGGTACCGTTCTGAAATCCACTCATCCGATCTGCTCGTTTCACCAAGCCCAATCAACCACACTCGAACCGTGTTCTTTCATCGTCAAAGCACACCGTTGCACTGGCAAACCTTCGCCGATCTCGCCGCCTATCGAATTGGGTCCGTGGGCGGCTACACGGTGACGAAGCGGCTGCATCGCCACGACGTCACCACTCTGCCCTCCATGGATCAGCGCGAGAATTTTCAAAAGCTCTACCATGGCCGAGTGGATCTCATCGCCGCCGAAGAGCGGGTGGGGGCTTATTGGGTGGCGAAGGTCTTTCGTGAGCACGCCCCCAGCGTGCAACGTGATCCTCACCCCGTCCTAGAAGAACCCATGCACGTCCTATTTCACCACAATGCTTTCGGGCAAGAGTTGAGCCACGTGTTTGAGCAAGGCCTTCAACGCCTTATCACCAGTGGTTGCTATCGTGCATTACTCAACCGACAGTCTTGCCAAAAACAGTAGCCCTGAGTGCTACTCAGCCGAGCGGGGCGCCAACGCTTTCAGCCCCGTGAGGATCTCATCAACACTCAATCCGCTGCACCTGATGCGTTCAACAATCGACGCCAACGCCGCTTCTCGCTCGCGCGTGCGGTGCTCTTGCACCACCGTCTGAAGATTGCTCAATGCCACCTCCAGCTCTTCAAGTGATAGCGAGCGAAGACACGCTCGCAAACGACGTACGTGCCGTAATGTCGCCAACTGATTCGACATCCATGTTCCTTACTGTTCCCAACCATGCGTTGTCACCAGCCTGCCCTTTCCACTCAAAGGATGGAGTTATTAAACATTATTATAGGTTATTCGCCCTTCTCGCCCGGTAAACAAGATCTCTTCGTGACTGCCAAACCATTTAGTTATAGTGCGTTAAAAAACTGACCTTGGTGCGATTAATAAACGCTAATAACTCCCGCTTTCGTCTTCCTCGAGTTAGCTTGTGTCTCGCGAACACTTCCTCTCCTTACTCCTGGCCCCCACCAGATGAGTAAGGTTGTTCGCAGTATGAACCATAGTATTGCCAAAACCCTAGGCGGTGGGTTGACACACCCACTGCCTATTTGGGTTGCCATCGATGCCAGGAGATCCCATGACACAGCTCGCTTTGCTGCTATTATGCGTCAGTGGGTGGGTCAGCGTAACGGCCACAGCCTCACCGCTGCCCTCCTTGGCTGACACCCCACAAACCCTCACACTCGGTAACGGGACCGAAGTCGCGACTCTGGATCCACATAAGGCTCAAGGTGTCCCAGAAAGTCGTATCTTACGGGACCTGTTTGAAGGCTTAGTCCGACTCAGCCCCTCAGGGGAAATCGTGCCCGGTGTCGCACAAAGCTGGTCCCACGAGGCCCATCAACGATACCGGTTCTCTCTTAGACACAATGCGCGTTGGTCCAATGGAGATCCCGTGACTGCCACCGACTTCGTGTACAGCTTTCGCCGCGCTGTCGACCCTCAGACTGCGTCTTCCTACGCTTGGTATCTCTCGCTTGCCCATATCCGCAATGCCCACGCCATCGCACAAGGCAAAGCCAATCCAGACACACTGGGCGTCAGTGCCCCCGACCCCTTCACGCTCGTGATCACACTCGATGCCCCGACCCCCTATTTCTTGGCGACCCTCGCCCATACAACCCTACTGCCTGTTCATATGGCCACAGTGACACAGTATGGCGACCGTTGGACACAGCCCGAACACTTGGTCTCCAACGGCGCGTACCAATTACACCACTGGACGGTCAATGAAGCGATTGATCTCACGCGTAATCCCTACTACTGGGACAATATCCATACCGCCATCGATCGCGTTCGCTACCTCTCCTTAGAGGATCCCACTTCCGAGTTGTTTCGTTTCTTGACCGGGGAAATCGATGTGACCTCCACCGTGCCCATCGAACACTTCACCCGTCTGTTGCACGAACGCCCCAAACAACTATGGGTCCAACCCGCACTTTGTACGGAATTTCTACAATTTAACCCCCAGCGAGCGCCGTTCAATGACCGCCGCGTACGGCGAGCCTTATCTTGGGCGATCGATCGCCATGTCATCACCGAACGACTGCTTCGCCAAGGCCAGACACCTGCTTACACCTTCGTGCCTGATCACATCGCCGGGTACACGCCTTGGGTTCCTGAGTACGCTACCCTGAGCCAAGCGCAAAGGGAGACCCAAGCCCGGCAATGGCTCAAGGAAGCCGGGGTTGACCAGCAACATCCGTTAGAGTTCACCGTGCTCTACAACACCTCTGACACCAACAAAAAAGTGATGATCGCCGTGGCCTCAATGTGGCATCACGTTCTTGGGATCAAGGTACACCTTCAAAATCAAGAGTGGAAAGCGTACCTGTCCACAATGTCCCAGGGGGACTACGACGTTGCTCGGTCCGCGTGGTGCGCGGACTACAACGATGCCAGTGCCATGCTCAGTTACCTAGAAAGCGGCAACTTAGGCGGCCATCAGTTTGCCGATCCCCACTATGACGCGTTAGTGGTAGCCGCCAACCACAGTCACAACGACGAAGAACGTCGCGAAGGGTACCGCCAAGCGGAACACTATCTCCTGGACGCTATGCCCATCGCCCCGCTATTTTTCCCCGTTCGCGCCCACTTAGTCTCACCGGAAATCCAAGGCCTGTTGCCCCGACAAGCAGGCCCGATGTCGAGCCAGAATTTGTTCCGCCTCCAGTGGGTATCAGGCGCCTCGAACGATCCCTAATTCAAGCAGCATCTATGATCACATCCCCTTATCATCAACCTTACCAGGAAAGCAACTGGTCACCAGCTTGGCTTCCCACTCTTCAGGAGACCTTCATGCGCATTGGCATTCTGTATTCTTCTCGTCAGCGTCACAACGAGTCGGCCGGCGATCCCCCGGCTCACCTTCATATTCAGCGTACCCTCGACGACTTGAAATACGACACGGTACTTATTGACGGAGATAGTCACCAATTGATTCAGCGACTGTCGATGGACGCCCTATCCGTGCTGGTCATTGCCGCTCAGGGTCAGTTTTTTGAAGACGGTCAGCTCCAGGGGTTGTGTGACTGGCTGCAACTGCCTTATGTTGGCAGTGGGCGATGTGCCAGTACGATTTGCTACCATCCTGCATTGTTGGATCTGGTGCATTACGGCTGCCACGCCACCTACTCCGAACACATGCTGCTTAAACCGCAAGACGACACCCCGGATTATCAACAACTCACCGAGTATTTACGCAGCAAAACGCTCGATTTGGTGCCGATCTCATCGCCCGATCCGCTCGGCAATAAAACCAACATCAAGAATGCGCGGCAATTTCATCGTTACCTCTCGCAGCACTTAGACGGGCAGCGCGCTGTCATGGTGCAACCCCATCGCACTTACCTCAATCAGTATCAGGTGGTGGTGCATGACTTGCGCCTCGACCCCACGGCAATGACCCTGTATAACGCGTCTTCCACCCTTCGTGAATCCGTCACACCCTTGACCTTGGCCAATGGGTTAAGTCAAGCCGAGCTGAGCCTGATTGAACAAACGGTCGTCCAGTATTATCGCCAGTTGCTCCTTGAAGGCGCCGCCTTGTTTCACGTCGCGTTAAGTCCTCATCACCGCTGCCAGGTCTTGCAGATACGGACTCTGCCGTCGTTGCATCCAGATGGGGTGCTTGCCGCCTCATTCGCCGAAGAAGACACCTCCTACAGTCAGACGCTGATGTCGCTCATCAATCGAGCAATGCACCGCCCGATGCCCGTTGTCAATGCCGACCCGATGTAACACCAACTTAGGTGTGGTCAGTCGGGAGAGACAACATGACTTGCGTGCCTTCCCCGACCTGACTGGCTAAGGTCAACTCCCCTCCGAGACCGTGGATCACATTGAATGCCACCGTCAACCCCATACCCCGACCATCCCCCAAGGGTTTAGTCGTAAAAAAGGGATCGAGGACTCGGTGCAAATCGTCCGAGGCGATCCCCACTCCAGTGTCGGCGACCGTCAATATGACTCGGCCCGGCTCTCCATCACATCGATACGTGATCACCGCCTCCTCATCACCACCTTGCAGAGCCTCCAATGCATTGGCGTGAAGGTTCCCAAGCGCCTGAGTCAATAGCGCAGGGTTGGTGTGGATCACCACGTCTTCAGGCACCAAATTGTCAATCCGAGGCTGACGTTCGTTTTCATAGAAATGGAGTTTAATGACTTCGTCGCAAATCAGCTTGAGCTTGCACGTTTCACGCTCCGATTGCACCCCTTGGGATAAACTGCTCAAATCGGATACAATGCTTTTGACACGCAGCAAACTCGCGCGAGAGTCGGCGATCACCGATGACAAGTCCTCAAGAATAAAGGAGACGTCTTTTTCCTTTTTGTAGTCCACAATTTGGTCCGGGACGTCCGCTTGGCCCGATGCCGCCAGATTGCCAATGAACTCATCGTGCATGGCGATGAGCTTCATCATCGCCTCCGCGTAATCGCTAAGGGGGGTAAAGTTCCCCAATGCAATCCCGAGCGGATTGTTGATCTCATGGGCGATCCCCGCCGTCAAACGGCCTAAGCTGGCCATTTTCTCAGAATGCACCAACTGCTCTTTGGCCATACTGAGTTCTGCCAGCGAGGATTTGAGTCGCTGGTAGTGCTGTTTCATGCGACGCTGAGACTCCATGTTCTCCAAGATGATCTTCAGTTGCGCCGCAGCCTCCTCTAACACTTTGATTTTTGAAAAGGTAAACTTCGCCGCTTCCGCCTGATCCACCTGGCAAATCACTGTACAGGAGTGCTTATCGAGCACCCAAACAGGAAATACCAACGCATGGGGCTGTGCCTCCTGCTCAGCAAACTTAATGTCCGGCTTCGTCAACGTCAGGTAAGACTGCCATAGGGTCGTCACCTCTGCCGCCAGTTCGCTGCGTTGTAGTTTGCCCTCAGGCAGGGCTTTGTAAGCCATCAGAGTATCGTCGGGATCTTTGGACTGACGCAACACGTAGGTCTGTCGGGCTCCACAAAACGCGTTCAACTCATTGACAAACTCAGCCAACACCTGATTAGGCGATACATTGCTTCGGTTGAACTTATTGATTTTCGCCAGCAGCTTCAAATACCCCTTCTGCTGTCCCAAAGCTTTACTGATCGCCCGTTGCTTACGCAGCTCTCGCTCAATGTCGTTCTGCAGATCAGGCTGACAAAACAACGCAGGCTCCACAATGCGATCAACATCAGAAAACGCCGCTCCCGATTCAGCGACCACCCACAGAGCAACAAAGTGGTTCTTGAGATTCTTACGCACAAATGGCACCAGCTCCGCCACATAACGCTCGGTCTGCGCCTCCATGTCCACCACCACCACACCTACATTACGCGATCTAAGCCAAGCTTTAACCTGCTTGAGGTCTGCGGTATCTTCCCCGTTCAACTGGCTGAAATACGCTGGCTTTTCATCACGTTGGGAAACCACTAAGAGTTCGGTCACGACTTGTCCTTCTGGCGAATTTAAGACTACTATAACGGTAGTGCACATCTATGCATAAGGACAACTATGATTCGATTACTTTATTACAGTGTGGCTTCCAGTGAGATGACCATGATGGATCTGAAAGGCATTTTAGACGTGGCTCGCAAGAACAACGGCCGCCGGGATGTGACCGGCATGCTGTGCTACGACAACGAGTATTTCTTGCAAATTTTAGAAGGCGAGCCCACCGAGGTCACCGACTTGTTCTTGACCATAGGTCGAGATGAGCGCCACCATGATGTCACCATCATGGGTGTGCAGTCGATCGAGAAACGTGCCTTTGGTCAGTGGGATATGGGTTACGCAGGCAGCAGCGAAACGTTGCAAAGCCACATGCAAACACTCAACATGGACAGCTTTGATCCGACCGCACTCACGGTCAAACAAGCCGCGGTATTGCTGTACGACCTTTCCAAAGCCCAAACCGCCGTGTGATGGCAGTCCAAGGCCTTCGACCAATAAAAAAGCTGGCCCTTGGAGTCGATGGCCAGCGTAAGTCACACAGTTAACAATAAGACGTGCCGTTTTTTTCCGGCTACAGAACGGTATCACGATCGGAGGCCGAGGGCGACCCTCAGTGATAACCCAACCTCGGCTTTGTTCGGTTTCTCGAGCACCGACACACTCTTTAACCACGGTAATGATGCATTACGTCTTTACGTTGCTCTGAGGAGACGTCGCGCGATCCGCGTGCAACTGGCCACCTTTCCCCCAATGCTCCTCGTCGAAATTCTGAAAAAAGACCGTCACTGCTTCTGGCGCAGTGCCATACGCTTCCTCGAACGCTTCAGTAATACGCTGAAGCAGCAATTGTTTTTGCGCTTTGCTCCGACCAGGGGATTGTTGAATCGTCACGACAGGCATACACGTCTCCTTGATGATCGCCAGTTCTGAAAAAGGACAAGCCCCCATCATGCCGAGAATACCTCCAGACGGCAAGTGCCACGGTCACACCCGCTTACGTGGCACACAGGCCAGGCCCCTTACCGTGCCCCGTGACTCGCCACCCACTGGTGGATCGGCTCTAAGGCATTGTGCATGTAGTGCTGCGTGAATCGTTTAAAGGCTTGGGCTTTCGCTCCCATAAGCTGGCCACTTGGCCAAATCAAGTACACGTCGCGAGACGGCCCAACCCATTCACTTAAAGGTGTCACCAATGTCTCTGACTCCAAACTGCTCAGCACTTCTGTTGCGGGCAGCAACGCGATCCCCAAACCGTCTTGGGCCCAAAGACAGGCCATACGAATGTCGTCCACTTGCAGGCCGCGCGGCGGTCGGATCACCTCTGTCTGATCCAACCCTACGCGCTGCATCGGCCAAACGGGCAAATGCGACACCGTAATGCAGCGATGTTGATTCAGATCCGTCAAAGCGGTCAAGGGAGGCGCTTTCGCCAAATAGGCAGGCGACGCCACCAGTAATGTGGGGATCGCCCCCAACCCGACTTGGTACAACCCAGAGTCGGGCTGGGGACCAATACGCAGCGCGATGTCAGCTTGCTCCTGCACCACATCTTTGTTGTCGTTGTTGAGCTTGAGATCCAATACCACATCAGGATACGCCGACAGGAACTCACTCCATAGAGGCTGAAGAAAACCCAAAGAAATGTTGGTCGGGGCCAGCACCGTCAGCGGGCCAGTTAACGACGCCACCTGCTGGCTCATGCGATCGCGAGCCTTCTCAAGGTCGGCCACCAACGGAGCAAAAGCCGCGTAATACGCATCGCCTTCCGCCGTGAGCCGAAATTGACGGGCGCTACGATGGATCAACTGACACCCTAACTCTGACTCCAGCTTTTTTAGCCGCCGCGTCACTGTCGCCGCGGGCAACGCCAGGGCCGCGGACGCCGATTTCAACCCGCGCAACTGAGCAATGTGGACAAAAAGCGCCATATCATCGAACATGATTTCATTTATGGAATTAGTAATTCATAAATGGATTATATTCATCATTTATGAAATTCACTATGCTTTTTTCGTCACAAAGAAACAGGAGAACAGCATGACCACATTATACGTCACGGCAGGACTGGTATTGTCGAGTGAGAGACCCCGTCAAGAGGTGTTAGCCGCCATGCGTCAACTGACACAAGCCACCCTAACGGAACCGGGCTGTGTGTCGTTTGAATTCTTGGCCCACCACGCCGATCCCTCGCGTTTCACCCTCTGGGAACGCTGGGATAGCGAAGCAGCCCTCGACGCCCATTATCACAAAGCGCACACCCGCGCATACCTATCCCAAGGCTGGACTCGGATCGAGTCTCTACACAAACACTACTCGTTGACGTCGCCGGAGGCTTAATGAAACAACGTATCGTCTTTGGCATCCTGATGTCTTTGTTACTCTCTAGCTTAATGACCCTATGGGTAACTTGGCTCAATCTCGGCATGACCCCAGCGTTTTTCGCCGCATGGGGCAAAGCCTTCGTCTGTGCTTGGCCTGCCGCGGCGGCCATTGCCATCAGCCTAGGGCCATATGTTCAACGGATGACAACACGGCTGCTCAGACCTCGATAGTCCTCGAGATCTGGCAGTGCCACGCCCTAGGACAGGTCGGCGATGAACTCCATCTCGACCTTAGCGGCCAAAGGTAACGCGGCAACCGCAACGCACAGGCGGGCAGGTTTATGAGAGCCGAAAAAAGCCTCATACACCCCATTAATGCGATCGAAGTCTGTCATGTCGGTCACGTACACGCCTACCCTCGCGATACGGGCTTTGGTGCCCCCCGCGTCTTCGACAATCGCTAAACCATTTTTTAAACACTGCTTGGCTTGCTCCGCGGCATCTTCTGAGACCATGTGCATCGTTTTCGGATCGAGCGGTAATTGCCCAGAGACACATAAGGTCTTGCTGAGGATCGCGGCATGAGAGTATGGGCCCACCGCTTTCGGGGCCCGTTTTGACGAGGTCAGTTTCATGGTCAGTTTCCTTGGTTACAATTCGTTCACTCAAAGACTCGGGGATGGTCAACCAACACCATGGCTCAGTCGCGGTTGTCAGCGCGCACACCGCTTGGCACATCAGACACACTCGCTAGGCACAGCAAGGCCCCAAGCATCAATACGATCAGTGTAAACATAGCGAGCCCTCCTTAGGATATGATCAACTTAATCACGGCTCCGCGCCCTCAGTCTGGGGAACTGTCCGCTTCGCGCGCAGACGAAGGAATCGGGCTGGAGCGGCGTTTCATCATAGAAACGCCCCCTTACGCTGTAAACTTAATTATCATTAACAGGGTTTATTAAGCCACTGACCCAACGCTCCCTCAATGTAACGTCAAGGATTCCAGATCCCCCGGGAACACCCCTTGCGTAAAAGAGGGAACAATCAACTCCGGTGCCAGCAATAGATTCATCCCGTTACGCTTGGCCACCGGATTGCCCAATGTATCCCAGCCGCGTTGATGAGAGTAGTCGACCGATATGTGAGTGATCGACGAAAAGAAGTGCAACGACACGGACCGCGCAATGCACTGCTTCACCGCTGTGCCCACCGCGCGTTTTTGGGGAGAGAACACCAGCACAATCTTCTCGTACGATTCCAATACACGCGTGTCGCCATCTCGATGCGGAAACACACACAACGGACTTGGCCGAGCTCCCTGTTGATATGTCCTCATAGCACTCATTAATCCCGACCACACTGGTCGCCCAACGCGATTGAGCAAGGTGTACGCATCACGTGCTCCCGTGACGGTTCGTGTTAACTGCGCCCCCTTTTCAAGGGTCAGGAGCTCGCCCGGTTGCACAGGCTCTGTCCACGTAGGCACAACGGCATCGTCATCATGCAGGGAACCGACGTGAAAAAAACCGTGGCATTCTGAGCGCCAGGAAAGATGGATCAGGTGATAAAATCGATCGACTGTCGCCCAGACCGTCGAGACCCCCTGATCGGGATCGCACGCTTTCACCCCTTTGAATACCTGTAACTGATGCCCTTGAAGCGCGGCGATACTGGCCGCATCTAACCGAATCGTAACGGAATAAGTGGTCATATTCTGCCTCCTAACTAGTCACACTGCCCACCGGGTTCCTATACTATGTACTGTGTAACGTAGCCGCTCCGTATCAATACAGTATCAGTTTCCCACTCGACGCCAGCAAACCACCCATCCTGGACTATCTTTATAACAGGTACACCCAATCTTTTTATCGCAGAATGTGAGGTTGCGCATGAGTATTGATCCCCTCGTTTTTCTTCAGCAACACGCCAAGGCCCATCCCACCCCAGCCAGTGTCCTCACCACTCAAGAGTTCGTCAGGTGGTGGGATCAGCAATGCCCTTCGTGTGCGCTTAATATGACACAAGCCAACCTCATCTTGCACAATCTCACCACCACACAAGCCGAACTGTCACTCGCGACCGAGTTTGATGCCGAACGCGATCTGTGCTGGAGTTACACCATGAAGTGACAAAAAAGGCGCCCTTAGGCGCCTCAGTTCTCCCCATTTATTGAGGGAATTCCGTCGGGGGCTCGTAAGTAATACGACTCGCCCGCAGTCGGTTACTCATCAAACTCTGCAACATACCAATAGCCGCTCCGACAGGGGCTACGACAGGTACATAACGCCCCAGTTCGTCTTCCAACGCGTCCGTGAGCCACTGATTGACTTCCAACATCCCAGTGCACCCAAGCACAATTGCCTCAGCTTGGTCGTCTCTGATCGCGCTAAGGCTTTGTGCCAACAACGCCTGTTGGAGTTCGATTTTATTGTCCAATTTCTCTACTGGGATCCCCGCTTGGCGCACAGAGGCCAAATGATTGGCCATGCCCCACTGGCGTGCCAAGTCCCACAACATAGGCACCACAGAGCTGACCACGGTCACGATGGAAAACCGGCTCGAGACCATAGCGGCGTTCATCATTGCAGGGGCAAAGCCCCCCACCACTGGAATGTCGACAATTTCCTTCACCGCCTCCACCGCTGGCTCCCCAAAGCAATTGATGAACAATCCATCATACCCATCGCGTTCCGCTTCGAGTGCCACCCGAGCGATATCCCGGCCATCCCACAATTCGGCCGCTCGACTTTGAATGAAGGGGGTAGCCCGATCCCCCAGCGCTTGATAGTCGACGTGAACGTTAGGGGCACGGATGGGTTCGATCTCGCGTTTGAACGCCTCAATGAACGGGCGAGCCCCCGCTTCAGAAATGGGGATGATCACCAATAGTCGTTGCTCAGTCATGTCAGTCTCCTTGTTGAGCATGTGTCGCTAGGTTCGGGCCAAAGTAGCCCAGAGATTGCAATAAGGTGTTGAAACGCGCCAATTCAGCCCCCGTCGTCAAGGCTGGGGCGGCAGGCAACCTGAAGAGAAACACCTCTTGCCCTTCCACCACATCTTCGACAGACAGGCCATGGAAGCCCTGCAAATTCGCCTGCGCAGCCTCGCGCTCATCGGGGGACAAAGGCTGCACAATCCGCTTAACGACCGGCGGTTCAAGACGCCCCATCAAACACAGCAAATCGGGCGCCATTCCTAATGGATGACTGCATTGCGTGTCCCATACAATCAGATTTTCATTCTGATTGACGACCACGAGAGTGCGTTCGGCGCCAGTGTCATCCTGCTGGACAAGGGTGAGCACAGTGAAATCAAATCCCCCCTGCGATCGCGAGGAGATCTTAGCCAACCGGCAAGGTTGCGTGTTGTCAAATAATGGCGTCAGTGGCTGGTCGAAAGCTTGGGTGTATTCATCGCGAAACGCCCCGAGTGGATCAGGGCAGTCCGGCGCAATTTGCCGTAACATCTTACCGATAGCCCGAGAGTGCGTTACCGTGTCTGCGATCAACCCCTGACGTGCCTCTGACGCTGTCATCGCCCAACCCGCAATCGCGGCAATGCCATCAAACGTACCCACGCTACTCAACAAGGGACGCAAGGTCATTTCAGCGATTTGCGCCTGCTCGACAGGCGTACTGTTTGGGGCCAGGTCCAACGTCAACGCCCCCGGATATTGTCCCCCCTTAAATGGCCCGTCCGCGGCATTCAAGATCACCAATGGGGTCGCTGCAATCGACTCGCTGAACGTTAATAAACTCAACGTTGGCACAGAGCGGTTGGCCCCATCGGCATTCAGCACCTTGAGTGGCCCGCCTCGCTTGGAAATCGCCGCCAACATGGCAACAAACAAGTTTGACCCCGTTTCTACCGACACCACGAACGTCAGAGGCTCCGTCAGCCGATGTTGCAAGACCGATAGCGCCCGAGTTTCTGCCCCATTGAGCCCAATTTTTTCAAAACTCTCGGGCGATCCCATCGCCGCCACCACCGCACCTCGATCCTGCGCTTCAAGCGCCTGCATGTCGACCAATTGCACACCATGGTCCGCCGTTAGGATCTGCCGGATAAATGCATACGCGGTTTGAATCGAACCGCCCCCTCCACTGGCTAACAACGTGGCGCCACTGGCGATGTCAAACAAATCCTCTCGTGCTAATTCCATCTTGCTCACTCCTAATTTCTAACAAAATTAATCGATGTTCAGTGCCCCTCTCACCCGCGCCATGAGTCGTTCCGCCCGATCAAGATACGTCAGCTCCCCGTGACTGCGCATAAAGTGCAAGCCCGATTGCAACACCGTTCGAGCACGATGCGGCTGCTCAGAGCTGAGCATCAATTCTGCACTCATGCAGCAGTACAATGAATGCCCCATACGGTGCCCGGACTTGGCCAACCAGTGATGATATCCGTCAGCCAGTAGAGCTAGCCCCAACTCGCCTTGTCCTTGTCGACCCAGAGACCAACCTAAAAAGACTTTCGCAATACCAATAAAGAACGGCATTTCAAATCTTTGTGCGAGCGCCAACAAGGCTTCTGCTCGCGATTCGACCTCCTCCGCTTGCTCAGCATGGAAGTAGTAAAACAACGCGGCTTGCGCCCCGATCGCCTCACTGAACACATTGTCACTGGAGGCCACCAGATCCGTCATTGCCACCAAATGACGCCGTGCCATCGGCGCCTCTCCCCTCAAGGAATAGCTCAGCACCAAAAACAAGGTGGCTACCACTCGGGGATCTTGACCAAACTCACGCAGATCTCGCGAATGGTTCTGGACTTGGTGCAGGTCGAGGGCTCGCTGCGCACAAACAATGGCCGCATCGAGATCGCCCGCCCAGAAGTGCGTATTGGCTTGCGCAGCCCAACCATGCACTTGAATGCAGCCATCCGCCATCGTCACGCCGTGTTGCTGGATAACGCTCGCCAGACGCAACGCTTCATCCAGCTCGAGCGCCATGAGTTTTTCCAGCCATTGATGAAAAAATACACTGCCCAAACCACCTTGCTGCGCGCTTTTCACGCACACCCGTTGCAGTTGATCGAACACGCGCTTTTGTTGTGGGGACGACCAACCGTAGTGGGACTTGTACACCGTCCCCAGTAGCAGCAACCAATTGATTTCCCGACGCAAACTGTAGGCTAGTTGCAACGACGACTCCGCCCATTGCAAAGTCGTGATGGCTTGGTGCAGTTCCCCCTGATCTTTGTGCCCTCGAGCGATCTCCATATAACGCTCGAAGGCCTTTGCCGGCTGCCCTTGCTGTGCAAGACAGTGGGCGTACAGCAGCGGCCACTCAGCAGGAGTGCCTCCGTGATCCAGCCGTGGCGCTAACGCATGAGTCAAGTGTGTGTTGATATCAATCCACACAGGCGACGTGATACGATCTTTGAGGTAAGCATGCACTGTCGAATGCAGAAACGTGTATCTGTTTGACTCCACTCGTCGAAGAAGCGAGCTTTGACATAAGATCGCGAGCGCGGCGTCCCCATAGCTAAACGTGGCACGGATCACGTCACTGTCCACGGAAGGGCCACAGGCGACAGCCGCCCAAAGCACCCGCTTTTGCTCGACAGTCAAACGCTCCACCTGCTGATCGACAAACGAATACGACGGAGCGAGCGGCTCTGCCTCAAAGGGAGCTTCTAAGATGAGTTGGCGCAGAAACGCCGGATTGCCACCACAGATGTCAACACACTGCGCTAATACGACGTCCGACACCGCACTTGGCGCCCAGCGCTGAGCCAGACACGTCGTGTCCTCTCGAGTTAACGGTGACAAGGTGTGCACTTGGATGTGCCAGCGATCAGAAAACCCCCATGGCAGAGGCCGATCGCTGGCTATCAGGCATCTGGGTGGCACCGGCATTTGTTCCATTGCACGTTGGATCACTTGCCAACTGTCTCCATCCACACATTCCGCATCGTCAAGCACGAGTACCCTCACCTGCGTTTGGCTCAGTACCTGTCGCACCAATTTCGCATCCGTTGTGGCAACGCGCAGCGCCAAACGCTCAGTTCTCGGCATCGCTTTGGCGTCAAGTAATACCAGCAGTCGCTCAGTCTCGTTGGTCGACAACCCCAAGCGTTGCGCTGCATCTGAACGCTCTGACGTCGACGCCCAGCCAGGCAAGGCCAGCGCCGACAATAACAGCTTGGCCAACACGCTCAGTGAATCCACCTGCTCACGGGCCATCACCGTGATCCGACGTCCCGATAGTGCGGCAATGACGTGTTCACCAACAGCGTGCATCAAATGTGACTTCCCCACACCTCGATCGCCTTGAATGTGCACACACTGTACCGGTTGACGAGTGGCGTTCTCTCCCCTCAACACTTGTGTCATCTGTTGCCACTCCGCTTGGCGGCCAACCAATTGAGTGGTCAGCTCTGCCCCTAAATGGAGCAACCAATAACCCGTTGCGATCTGGGCCGACATACGTTCAATAACGTAGCACTGAGACAACGCCACCATACTGGCGTCATCGACAACCCAACTCCACGGCCCCAACAGCTGTACCAGCGACACCAATTCATCCAGATCACGTTTCTTGATCGGATCACCATGATCAGGTCCCATCACCAAGTCACTTTTCTTGATCGCAACCTTAACCGGCCCTCCCCCAGGGGGGAGCCGTTGATGCCGACTCAATTGTTGTAGACGTTCCAACGTCTGGCTATCAGCGTCGTAACCGATGTAGTAACCACCGACCTTGTCCATCACCGTCAGACCCGTCACCTTGAGCTGCGCACCGATATCCTGTTCGCTTAGGTCATGCACCCTCGGGGGCGCATAAATGACGTACAACCAGACCGGCTTAGGGAGTGCCTTCGGTACCAGCTCCTCCTCCGAGGGACGGGCAATAAGCTCATCGACACTGGCCCCGAAGAATTTGGCCATTTGGCCTGCAATTCGAAAACTGACCGGTTTTCCCGTCTCGATACGCTTAACCGTCGCGATCGAGACTTGGCAATTGGCATCATACAACGCGTGCGATAACCCTTCTTGACTAAACCCGTTCAACTGTCGCAGCGATTTGATCTTCTGACGGCATAACTGTACCTTCCCTGCACTCTGACCTTTGCTTGATTCCACAATGTTCACCTTTTCACACTCGGGCGGGCAGTAACACCAAGTATGTGCAACTCATCATCTATTTGTTTTATCAATATTGCAGGGGAGAGATATATAGACAACTGATTGCATATTTTTCAATCAATTTTGTGAACACTCATTTCTTCTCGACACCAACACAGCTCTTTTAGGGCGTCGCCAAACGGGCACGCAGCCCCATGATCCAAGAATGACCGGCAAGAGCCTCGCCACGCAACGGGGCAACGTATTGGATCGTAGGCGTTAACGTCAACGCCCCCAACGGCAATCGATAAAACAGTTCCGCATTATGAACCACCTCCTTATCCTCGTTAGCTTGCCCCCAACCCACAGCCATACCTAAAGCGCCAGATCCAATGCCCTCATAGCCAGTACCCGCCACCACTGAAGTGGAATACAACACTTGAGAACCGTGCGCGATCCCCCCACGGAGAAACGGAGTCCAAGCACCCAGAGCCGCGGTCCAGGAGAAACTCATCCCCGCCTGAGGTTCACGCTCTCTCTCACCACCATCACTTTGCCATCCCGTCACATGAAACTGGTTCATCAGCGCCTGATCGGGATCTGCGACCCAACCCAATTCGACCGCCTCAAATGTCCGACCATCATGAAACACGTCACCCGCTCTTTGCCACGGATGGCTCGAATCAGCACTCGCATCCGACACACTTAGCTGAAGGTAATAATGTGGCGAAAGCTTGTCGCGGATCATTCCCCCTATCGAGGCTTCGTCAGGCAAAACAATGGTGCCAGATCCCGTACTGAAGTGAAGGTTTGTGAACCCGGAATAGGGGCTGCCATACGGATACAAATCGATGAAATCTGTCGAATCGAGATAACCCGCCATGGCATGTACCTTTCCCGACCACCCCGTTTGATCCCAATAGGCATGTGTTAACCGCCACCCCTGATCACTGAAAGGGGCGCCAATGACACTCCTCGCGCCTACCGCGGCCGGAAGCCATTGACTGGGAGGCAGCGACGTTAATCCATGTCGGTGATCAATGGTCATGTGCAATTGGCCAGTCGGACTGGAAACCCATTGCGCGCTCAATCTCGCCAATCCAGCGGCCGAATCTCGATCGCCCGTAGGCTGAACAGTGTCCGCCACGGCTCCAAAGACATAGTACTCCCCTTGAACCTGCCACGGCTCGGTGTCGCTGGCGAGCACCGCCATGGGCGTGCTGAGAAGAAGACAAAATGAAAGGGATGTCCATTGCTTGATATGGATGGGCGTCATAGCTGGGCCTCTTATGATCGGTTTCAACCCCTCGATTTAACGACAATCACATCACATCGCCTTGTTATTAAGCTTTATTTGAGGTCGAACGTTGTCATTGCTCAGGGTGAGCATAGTGCCACTCACCCATCATTAACCCTCGGAAAATACTTAGAGTACATAACAAATACCATTCGAGTTTCTAATCGAAAATTGCTTTATAGTGTGAATTTGCTCTCAAATAAGGTCTTTGTTACCCTAATAAAACCGTTCAAAATAGTTTTAACTCAAAACAAAAGGGAGGGGCAGTTTACGGGACGGCACTTGTCACGGAGCCACCGAATTAAACATCGTCATCACTATGGAAAAACCCATCAATCAATTCAGTATTGACACCACCGACTATCAGATTGGCCAAGACAATGTCCAGAAATGGGGATTTGATGTCCATAATCCCGTCTTTGGCATCAGCGCAGGTCTTATTCTGTGTATTTTGCTCATCTTGCTGTTGATCCCATCAGAGTCCGCACGCCAAGTCTTAGACCAGGTAAAAAATGGCATCATAGCCAACTTCGACCAATTGTTTATGTGGTCCGCCAACGTGTTCCTCTTGTTTGCTGGTGCATTGGCCTTATCACCACTGGGACGTATTCGATTAGGCGGCGCAGACGCCGAACCCGATCACGCCTTGTGGTCTTGGCTGGCCATGTTGTTTGCCGCCGGTATGGGAATTGGGCTGTTGTTTTGGAGTGTCGCTGAGCCCGTCGCCTACTACACCGATTGGTGGGGCACACCGTTTAATGTTCAACCGGAAACCGACGCCGCCCGTTCACTCGCCATGGGCGCCACCCTCTTTCATTGGGGTCTACATGGCTGGGGGATCTACGCCATTGTCGCACTCGCATTGGCATTTTTCACCTTCAATAAAGGATTGCCGTTATCACTGCGCTCTACCTTTTACCCTCTAATCGGTGATCGAGCATGGGGTTGGTTCGGCCACATTATTGATATATTGGCCGTATTGTCGACCTTATTCGGCCTCGCAACCTCGTTAGGATTAGGGGCACAACAAGCGTCAAGTGGGATCAATTATGTGTTCGGTTTAGAAGGCGGGTTATCGCTACAGCTGACCATCATCGCCGTGGTCACTTTGATTGCGATTGCCTCTGTGATTCGGGGCATCGAAGGAGGAGTGAAACAATTGAGTAGCTTCAACCTTATCGTAGCCGTTGCCCTCCTAGCTACCATGATGCTACTAAGTGGCGCTGACACATGGCACGCGATCAGTCAAAGTATGGTTGACTACGGTACCCACATGATGTCATTGAGTCTTCCTTTCGGTCGAAACGATACTCAGTGGATGCACGGGTGGACCGTGTTCTATTGGGCATGGTGGATCTCTTGGTCACCGTTCGTTGGGATGTTCATCGCTCGAATATCTCGTGGACGAACCGTGCGCGCTTTCTTGTTCGCTGTGATCGTTATTCCAACGTTAGTAACATTGGTTTGGATGGCGGTGTTTGGTCAACTGGCCTTAGATCAGGTTGCCAACCAAATTGGACAATTGGGTCAGCATGGCCTCACTGACATTTCGTTAACTCTGTTCTACGTGTATGACGCTCTGCCGTATGGCAATATCTTATCGGTTCTCTCAATTGGTCTGATTTTAGTGTTCTTCATCACGTCTTCAGACTCCGGTTCCTTAGTGATCGATAGCATTACCGCAGGTGGTAAACTTGACGCACCTATCCCCCAACGTGTGTTTTGGGCTTGCATCGAAGGCGCAGTCGCTGCCGTCATGCTCTGGATTGGGGGCAAACAAGCATTACAAGCACTCCAATCAGGCGTCGTTGCAACTGCGTTGCCATTTACATTTGTCCTGTTATTCATGTGCTTAAGTCTCTTACGTGGATTATTATCTGAGCACTCCGTGCCCGTACATCACGTGACATCGTAACGTTTAAAAAAGGCTGGCCTTGAGGAGTACAGAGGCCAGCCAATACCAACACCCTTGGGGGAATGCAGGAACCGACGTCGAACGATTGTATTTTTTGCAGCCTCATGTCTACTACTGCGCTGAACGACTTCATTCAGACTAACAAAACGAATCAACATTTCCACTGCTTAAAAATTATTAATTGTTGTTACAGACTTTTCGGTCCAGCTTGGGGATTATTAATGATTAACAAAACTGCCGTTACTCCAAGCGCCTATATACAATCACTCTCATATTCAACCAAGAGTGATCCTGATTATGCGTATGGAACCCATTTATGAGTGCATCAACACACGTTGTGCCTATCCAATCAGCCAAGTATTGATCCACCCAGAATACCTGCAAAAACCTAAACAACGCAGCATGCACCTGCACAGTCAGCTCGAGTTGCGCCGATTTGTTGGTCAATCCAGCCCAGTAGAACGGTGCCTTTCCCCAACCGACACTGTGATGCTGCTACATGGGATCACCCTAATTTTGTGTGCTCGTTGGGGTAAAAAGTGGCTGCAAAGAGAATGCACCCCAGCTACGCTCAATCAATTCAAAATGATCACCTGTCATTGTGTCGGTACCATGCAACTTCCTCGACGAGACACCCGTAGAGTGACTATGACACTTGGTGTTGAGCGTTGTTTAACTGCTGGACATCCCATGCAATTAGCGTGTTTCGCTAATTTTCACGATCAATTGGACGCACATATTCAAATTGAACTAGAGGCTGAACAATAGGTACACCAAGCGTTTTAGGTGCAGACACCATTGTGGAGCAAGTCTACTGGGTGAAAAACGGCTTGTTGGTTTTGTGACTCTACGGGTGTCAACAATGAACTTCTTGTTAGTGAGTACTAACTTATATGTTTGGATCGTATTTCCGCGTTGAGTAGCCGCACAATGACACGAAAATGTGTGACATTGACAGAGTGCTCTGAGAGTGGTTCATCTGAGGTGACATAAATTTGTGTGGTATTGGCTAAACAGTACAAAAAAGTTTGCTTTAAGGTGCATAAAATTGTGTGGTATGACGCTATTTACTCTTAACTTATTGTAATATAGAGTTTTTTATCTTTCTACCATATTAAATGAATGATGTAGAGTGTCGTCGCTGTGGCTATTTGGTCATGCTCATACGTGTTTTTAACCTGAAAAGTTATCCACAGTTCCTATAAAGATCTATTTATCTATAAAGATCTATTTAAACTATATAACTATTAAACTATAAAACTATAGCGCTTCCAAGTTATTGATTTAAATAAGGAATCCGGAAAATACACTACAGAAAAGTTTGCTTTGTGATCATATAAGTTTGCTTTGTGATCATTTTTGTTTGCTTTGTGATCATATAAGTTTGCTTTGCGATCATTTTTGTTTGCTTTACACAACAAAAAAGTTTGCACTGTGATCATTTTGATGTCATTTACCACACAAAAAAGTTTGCTTATTTTTCTAAACGCACAAAAAATGTGATGTATGCAAACAAATTTGTGCAGTATGGGCTTTAATCGCACATATTTGTTTGCTTATTGGTTAAAATGTGTCATTCTAAGCTTCATGTAGAACAAAAAAGTTTGCTTAAGCAAACAAAACTGTACGGTATGAGCACGAGCCCGAAGAATTTACCCAAGCACATCAAAAAAGGCCACGAGTTGGTCTTCTCGCAACAAGATCTAACGGCACGTGAAGCAAACCTATTTGGGCTCATGATCGCCAACATGAAACAGGAAGACTGGGATAACCAAACTCCAGAGTATCGTTTCACGGCTGCGCAGTTGTCTGAATGGTTGGGGCTCAGTAATCGGGCGATAGGATCTCAATTGAAGCAAGTGATCAGCCGCTTGGCCTCGAGAAAGATCGGGATCATCATTGAGAAACAAGGCGATACCGAGTTTGAGTTCACGCCGTTGTTCAAAAAAGCGACCTATAAGGATCGCGTCCTGACATTGATCCCCAACGATGCTTTGTCCAAAGAATACATTGAGTACAACCAAGGGTTTTCCCTCATCAACACCAAGAGCTTTCTTGGACTCAAGCGAGAATACACCAAGCGACTCTATGAAATACTGTCGCGCTTCAAAACCGATGGCACTAGCCTCAAACCCATCGAGGTGGATGATTTGCGCGCCTTCATGGGCTTGCTGAACGAGGACGGCTCCCTGAAAGCCAACAAATCGTCGTTCAAAAACAACAGTGTGTTCATCTCGCGTTGCATCAAGGAAAGCATTGAAGAGCTCGCCGACGATCCCAAAACCCGCAAAGAGATCTTGTTCCTTGAATCTGAAGACGGCTTGGGGCTTAAACTCCACAAGCATGGGCGTAACATTCATGCGGTCGAATTCTTGTATCGCTGGATCAACACCACACAGCCTGTAGAGAAGCTGAATTTCGAAGAGGCCAAACGCAACATCACACGACTCGAAACCAAACGTCTGACCACCGAAGAACCCCTGACTATCGACGAGCTGGAATTACTCGCCCACTCTTATCGCTCGATTGACGAAGATGAGAAAGCTCAGTTCGTCGAGCAAGCACTGGCTAGTCGCCAAAGCCCAGCGAACCTCGATACGCCCGCCGAAGAAGGTATGGAAGAGGAAGTGTGTGAAGATAAGTCCTTTTTGGACAAATTGGCCGAGTTGGAACGCATGAACGGCACCCGCGGTTACTAGTATGCGCTTTTACCGCACAGAAAAGTTTGCTTATAGCAGCTAAGCAAACTTTTTTGTTGTCTATCCTCCTTCCCTGCCCTTTTCTCCACCAAATCGGATTTAATTTTTCCATTTCCATTAATTTTTGTTGTGTAAATCAAAAAATGAAGGATATACTAATTCCAGAATCTTGGTGGAGATAGAAATGGATACTCAACAAACAACTGCAACCTTTCAGAATCTAAAAGAAGGCGCCGATCGCTACATCAAGCGACGTAACCTACGTTTGTTGGCCAATCACCGCAAAGAATTGCGGAATTTTACCCGAGCCGAGGCTTCCGCCTATCTAGACATCGACGCTAAAACGTTGGACAAATACGTGGCATCGGCTGACATTGACCCTCGACGTCATGCCGAATCCCAATGGTCGATTGACATGGCGGAAATGTACCGTGTTCGTGATCTCCTGCCGGAGGCGCTGCGTAAAGAGCCGAAGTTTGCCCGCAGTGAGCAGCAGTCAATGCAAGTCATTGTGATCCAGAACCAAAAAGGGGGCGTGGGTAAAACGGTGTCAGCGGCCACCTTGGCGTCTGGTCTGGCGACCGAATTTCATCAAGAATATCGTGTTGGCTTGATCGACATGGATGGTCAGGCGACCTTGTCGATGTATTATGCCCCCGAATCTGAGATGGAGGGATGTTTGTCCATTGGCGATTTAATGATGCGCAATTTTGAATTGGATGACGGGGAGAGTTACGAGCAAGCGGTCTCTGAAGCGTTTCTTGAAACGACCATCCCAAATCTGCGTATCCTGCCCGCGTCGCAAACCGACCGTGCCATTGAAGGTTGGTTCCATGAGCAGGTCTTCAGCCAGAAGCTTGCCACCCCCTACTCGCTGTTACGTGACATCATCGCGGCCGTGGAAGACGAATTCGACATTTTGATCATTGATACGCCGCCGTCCCTGGGGTACGCAACTTACAATGCCTATTTTGCCGCCACCAGTGTTGTGTTTCCGTTGTCCATCACCGAGAACGACATCGACGCCACCTGCTCCTATTTCAGTTATATCCCTCAAGTCTGGGCCCTGTTGGCTAATGCGGACCACCAAGGGTACGATTTCATGAAGATTTTGCTGACCAACCACAGGGACAGTTCTACGACGACGGAACTGATGAATAGCCTCTACGATCACTTTGCTTCCTACCTGTACTCAAAAGAATTTAAACATAGTGAGGCCATCCGACAGTCGTCTTCCTTGCTATCAACGGTCTTTGATATGTCGAAAAGCGAGTACCCAAAAAGCAAGGCTACTTTCCAAGGGGCTCAACAGAATGCGTACGAGGTAACCAGTCAGATCCTACGCGATATCATCAACGTATGGCGTGAGCAGGAGCAAGCATAATGGCCAAGAAACGAGGAGCAATCAGCCCATTAGGAAATACGGTCGGTTCGGAAGAGGCGAAAAAAAACGCCGCTAAGGCCACTCTAGAGTCTTTAACGCGTCAACTTGATGTGGAGCTAGAGAATGCTGGAGAAAGCGCTCAGATGTTCTTACAGCGCCATTTCGGCATGGAGTCGGTAGGGAAAAGTGTCGATTGGCGCCTGAATTCAGGCCGTCATGTGTCGTTTAACGAAGTGACTCTGACTTATGAACAGGTGCTCGATGAGACCGTTGTTACTTTCGATGTCAATGGTCGCGACCAGTCTCTGCTGACCAAGGCGTCATTGACCGATCTCAATTCATTGGCGTTTCAGCAGTTCTACCCTGCGGTAGGTCGAGAAGTGGATGGGAAGATTGACATTCTTGATGGATCACGACGCCGGGCATGGTTTCTTCTCCAGCAAGGTGAGGTGGCAACATTTCGGGTATTGGTGACCAAAGAATCGATCACTACATCAGAAGCCAAAGCGTTGGCGAAGCAGTTGCAGTCCGCCAAAGAGCACAATCCCCGTGAAATTGGGTTGCAGTGCTTGGCAATCATGCAGACCGATGATTGCACCCAAGAAGATGCCGCTCAGATACTGGGGATCAGCCGACAAGCGGTCGGACGTGCACTGAAAGCCGCCAGAATTGATGCCCGCCTGATTGCTTTGTTCCCTGTCGTTAACGATTTATCGCACACGGACTATGCGCTCCTCGATAAGGTGATGAAAGCATTTCAGAGTGACGATGCTGGTTTGGCCGCTTTCATTGCCCAGTTGACAGAGCAGTTGTCGGTCAGCGATTGGAGCCAAGTTGATCTGACAACCAAAGAATGGTTGATCCAACGTATCACCACCGAACTTAAGATTGTGACAGCGAAGCAGGTGGATGCCAGCGTGTCCGTCACGCAATTGAAAGCTTTCTCGTCGAGTGCGCAGTTTGCTCGAAAGCGGGTAAAAGGTCGCAATTTTAGCTACGAGTTCGGGCGCTTACCCAAGTCCGTCCAACAAGCGCTCGATGACGCCATTTGCCAGGTACTTGACGGTTATCAGGAAGACTGACTGCCACTCGGGATCACCAGAACCGGGCAGTGCGACTGCTCGGTCACTTCTTGCGTGACGGAGAAAGATAAGGCTCGATTGAGTAAGGTCGCATGACTGTGTTTGACCATGAGTAACAGCTCTGCGTCTAACGCCCGGCCCCGGCCAACAATGGTTTTGGCTACTTGAACCGGTAACACGTCCGAGATCGCCTCGCTGGTGACATCGAATCCGTGGTCACTCAATTGTTTAAAGTATTCTTTCAGCCGCCCTAAGGCTTGGCTCGGTCCTTCTCTTACCCCCTCCCCTTCGACACCTTCTACTACATTGACCGTCACTAACAAGAGTCGATGGTTGTTGGGGTGGAGAAATTGACGCGCATAGTTAATCGCTACGTCGTCTGAGTCACTGCCATCCATTAAGATCATGACGGGACGGCGACGCCCCGAAACGGTCGCCCTCAATGGGGGTAAAGGATGGCTGATCTGGGGCTTGGGCAGTCTCGCTTTCGAAATGATGAAACACGCAATCAACGCAAACACGGCCGCTAACAAGAAGCTGTATTGCGATCCGTAATGCTCGCCAATGTGAGTGATCAAAATGGGTGCGATGGCCCCACCTAGCCAACGTACAAAATTGTACGCCGCGGAAGCGATGGAGGTAGAGTTGGGATGGGTCTCCAGAGCCAGCTCCGTGAATAACGTATTGACCACGCCAAACAAGCCGCCCGAGATAATGATGGCAATCACCAGTGGGGCGCGATGAAAGTGGCTAGGCATAGAAAAGTAGCCCATGATCAACATCAGAACCACCAAGACCCACTGACACCGGCCGACAATGGAAACGGGATGTAATTGACTCTGCCACCTTGGGGTGATCAGCGTTGATGTGATGGCCAGCGCGATACCCCAACCAAAGAAGACCGCTCCGATTTCTAATACCCCGAGATCAAGTACGAACGGGGAATACGCCAATATGGCAAAGAAGACAAAGTTGTAAAAAAACGCGCTCAGGCTAATGAGCCTAAGTTTGGGTTGTTGCAATGCTTGAAACGGGGCTGATAGTGCGTGGCGTTGGTTGTGTTTAACGGGGGTCGCAGGAACGAAGTAGGCAATCGAGACGAAACCAATCAGCATCAGCAATGCTGTCCCCCAAAATGGGTAACGCCAAGACCCCTTCCCTAATATCGCACCAATCAGTGGTCCTATGGCGATGCCCACGCCAAGCGCGGCTTCATAGAGACGAACCGACTCCTTACCTTTCTTTTGTGACAGTGTCACTATTAGAGTGAGAGCGGTGGCAACAAACAAGGCATTGCCTAACCCCCACCCGCTCCGATACCCGACCAACTGTTCGACCGTTTGTGATGTTCCCGATCCTAGCGCAAAGACCGCGACAATAAATGCCCCAAGCATGATGCTGTTTTTTAACCCAATACGTGTGGCGACTATGTCAGTGATGAGCATCATCACGGCGGTGATCAGGAAGTAACTGGTGAACAGCAACGATACTTCGCTCGGCGTGGCATGTAACCCCTCTGCAATGGCGATTAAGATCGGATCGACCAAGCCGATCCCCATAAAGCCCACTGTGGAAGCAAAGACAACGGCATTAATGGCGGCTCGTGGTGAGCGTGTTTGATTCATGGGCACAATTCCTCTACCAGGGTAAGACATCAGAAAATGGAATAGATAAAGAAGCTAACGGTCATCAGTAACCAATAAAGCGCGATGAGGACACTGGACAACCATGCAACACGACGCCGTTTCCAATGCAACCACGGCACAAGTACACACCATATCGCCCCAAATATGACGGCAACAAATCCAATCGCGATCAGGAATCCATGCGGAAACACGTACGAGAACACCATCGGTGGGATAAACGCAATCAACCCGGCTTGTAAGAAGTCACGTTTGCTCACCGTCAGTTGGTCGGGTAGCAAGTAGTCGAATAGGCCTTTCGATACTCCGTATATTGGGGGCACCAGCAGAGCCACTAACCAGACGATGAGAAAAGCGTGCGTCAAACCGCTCATGGTAAATACCTGATAGAGCACGTCGAAAGAGCTGACATCAAGAGCCAACTGACTCAGCACCGATTGTTGGTCAAACAAACTTAGAAAAATACCTAACCAAATGGCATAGCCAACGATGATGAAGATGACGCCAAGGCGTAGTGATGCGATTACCCCTTTTCGCTTTCTCCCTTGGTCATGCAGGACTCTCAGTGCGGGCATCATGGGTTGGAATCCAAAACAATTCGCAAAGAAGATGGGCAATAAAGGAAGAGCGACTCTCGGATCGTCCAGCATGCCCATCGCATCCTCTGCAACTAGGTTCTGGACGTGCAATTGCGGGAATAAGGTAACAATTAGGCTGACAAAAATGATCAGCAATAGCACGTTGCAGATTAGGACAACAGCCGACATGCTTCGGATACCCAGGGCCATCATCACAAAACAGATGACACCGATGATAATAGTAACCACGCCATGAGGAAGGTGGAATGGCAACAAAGACATAGTCAGCTCACTGATGACCGAGAAATACGCGTACAACAAGACAAACAGAGATAGGATGATGATGGCATCGACCCACTTTCGACCGTACGCGCCGACTGCTTTTTCTAGGATTTGGCGCATTCCATCGGAAACCCTGTGATAGCTTGAAATTTCCAAGTACTTGATACTGGCTGTATAACTTACGGCTAAGGTGACGAGTAAAATGATGATGACGCCGGAGGTCCAAGCGGTGACGCTCAAGACTGGTAAGATAATGAAGCCTAATCCAATGCATGAACCAAATACCACGGCGGCGCCAGAAACGGCTTTTTGAGTATTGGTACCGAGAGTGACACGATGAGAGCGGCGCATCTTAGGCTCCTCTGCGTATTGTTAAGGGTATCGCCCAACGTCGGTGGTGGGTGATCTAGAGGACAATCATCGTGATTGATGTATGGGGGGCAATGCCAGTTATTGATATTTATTAAGCAACATTAGTGACGGGCATCGTACATACTACTCCCCGTATACTCCCATGAAATTTGTCAATGCTCAGGGAGAGCATGGCACGACGGAGTGCAGCCGATGAGCGTTGGGTCAATGTGCGTGTGGCACTGTGCTGGGGTTGAGAGTTGTCAATGCTCAGGGTGAGCATGGCACGGCGGAGTGCCGCCGATGAACGTTGGATCAATGTGCGTGTGGCACTGCGCTGGGAGTTGGAGTTGTCAGTGCTCAGGGTGAGCATGGCACGGCGGAGTGCAGCCGATGAGCGTTGGGTCAATGTGCGTGTGGCACTGCGCTGGGGTTGAGAGTTGTCAATGCTCAGGGTGAGCATGGCACGGCGGAGTGCAGCCGATGAACGTTGGATCAATGTGCGTGTGGCACTGCGCTGGGATAGTGAGTTGTCAATGCTCAGGGTGAGCATAGTACGGCGGAGTGCAGCCGATGAACCTTGGGCCAACGTAAGTATGGTACTCCGCTGGGATAGTGAGTTGTCAATGCTCAGGGTGAGCATGGCACGATGGAGTGCCGCCGATGAACCTTGGGCCAACGTAGGTATGGTACTCCGCTGGGGTTGAGAGTTGTCAATGCTCAGGGTGAGCATGGCACGGCGGAGTGCAGCCGATGAACCTTGGGCCAACGTAGGTATGGTACTCCGCTGGGATAGTGAGTTATCAATGCTCAGGGTGAGCATGGCACGATGGAGTGCAGCCGATGAACCTTGGGCCAACGTTGCTATGGTACTCCGCTGGGATTGAGAGTTGTCAATGCTCAGGGTGAGCATGGCGCGACGGAGTGCCGCCGATGAACCTTGGGCCAACGTTGCTATGGTACTCCGCTGGGATTGAGAGTTGTCAATGCTCAGGGTGAGCATGGCGCGACGGAGTGCAGCCGATGAACCTTGGGCCAACGTAGGTATAGTACTCCGCTGGGATAGTGAGTTGTCAATGCTCAGGGTGAGCATGGCACGATGGAGTGCCGCCGATAAACGTTGGATCAATGTGCGTGTGGCACTGCGCTGGGATTGTGAGTTGTCAATGCTCAGGGTGTGCATGGCACGACGGAGTGCAGCCGATGAGCGTTGAGTCAATGTGCGTTTGGCACTGCGCTGGGGTTGAGAGTTGTCAATGCTCAGGGTGAGCATTGAGCGATGATGAGGGTAATTTGTTACTTTAATGTCTAATAAATCATAATGAATCGTGCTGTATAAGAGGCTGGCGTACGATGCCTGAAAAGGTTGTTTAATTCGTAACTCGGAGTGGTCATTGACTAGAGACGATGACACTCCACTACTGTTAGGAGTACTGTTATGTCAACGGAAAACAGCGCAATCCCCGCCTTTGCCTACAAAATTAAAACGGTTGAGCCCATTCGATTGTTGTCCAAGGAAGCGCGAAAGCAAGCTCTAATCGACTCAGGCTACAACCCTTTTGGTCTAAAAAGTCGAGAAGTGTACATCGATCTGCATACCGATTCAGGGACTGGAGCCTTGAGTCAAGATCAGTGGGCCGCTCTGATGGTGGGCGACGAAGCTTACTCTGGGAGTCGAAGTTTTGAAGCGCTCACTGAGTCGGTGAAACAGGTGTTTGGTTATGAGCATTTTGTTCCGACCCACCAAGGGCGTGGATCAGAAAAAATACTTTTTCCTATCTTGGTAAAGCGGGTGAAAGAACGTCGTAGTGAGGCGAGCAAAGACGTTAAACCAGTCTTTATCTCCAATTTCCACTTTGATACTACGGCGGCACATGCAGAAATAGCAGGCGCTAAAACCATTAATAGCGTGGTGGATGAAGCGTTTGACACTGGTAAAAGCTACCCGTTCAAAGGGAACTTGAACCTAGAAAAGGCCAAACAACAGATCGAAGAGTATGGTCCTGAAAATGTTGCTGGTCTGGTCATGACGATCACTTGTAACAGCATGGGTGGACAACCCGTGTCAATGGCGAACTTGAGAGATACGTACGCATTGGCGAAAAAACACGGTATCCCTGTAGTCATCGACGCCGCGCGCTTTGCTGAAAATGCCTATTTTATTAAACAGCGGGAAGTCGGCTACCAAAGCGAAACCATCGCGGACATCGCTTTGGAGATGTTCACTTATGGCGATGTGATCACGGTGTCCGCTAAAAAAGACCCTATGGTCAATATCGGGGGGCTATTAGCTGTCAAGGACGACGACGATCTCTTCCGTCAAGTGCAAGTACTGTGTATTTTGAACGAAGGCTTTATCAGTTACGGGGGGTTATCAGGCCGAGATATCCAATGTTTGGCGGTGGGGCTAAAAGAGTCGGTGGATGAACATTACTTGCATGCCCGAGTGAGCCAAGTGGAAGCATTTGGTAAAGAACTGATTGAGGCAGGGATCCCTATCCAGACTCCAGTGGGTGGACACGCCATTTTCGTTGATGCCGCGCAACTTCTTCCTCACATTCCTAAGACGCAGTTCCCAGGCCATGCGCTTGCAAATGAGCTGTATTTAGAAGGTGGGGTACGAAGCGCGGAAATTGGTTCGTTTTTGATTGGACGTGACCCTGACACCGGAGAACAAAAAGAAAGTGGTGTCGAGCTGACACGATTGGCCATCCCTAGACGTGTCTATACCAATGATCAATTGTCCTATGTGGTCGATGTGTTACGTCGTATCAAAGCTCGAGCCGCACAAATAGGCGGTTATGAGTTTGACTATGAACCACCTGTGTTACGCCATTTCTTGGCTCGCCTCAAACCTGTCGACCAATAAGTCAACGTAGGTTTTACTGAGTAATGTCTAAGCTTCCCCCATCCTGATCGGATGGGGTGTTTTCATTGTCAGCCAAACACAATTGGTAGCCAATGTTACGCTTGGTATGAATAAATGACCGCCCGAGTTCTGTCCGCATTTTCCTCCTTAACCGACAAACCAAAACCCGGACTGCATCATGGTTTACAAGTTGGTTGTGACGAATAGAAACTGCAATGTCGTCCAATGATGCATAGCGGTTTACGTTCAGCACCAAATAAGCCATCAAATCAAACTCAGACGCTGTCAGTGGTAAGGTGACGGATTGGCAACGGAGAGTGTGGTCGTGAACATGCAAATGCAAGGGCCCATAAACCAGGTGACTCTCGGCCATCACACCGTGATGCCAGCGCTCCAAGATAAACGTCAAACGGGTTTTCAACTCGAGCGTGGTCACGGGCATCATGATCCAATCGAGCATGCCTGTAATCGGATAGGGGATCGACTCTTCTTCGGGCAAGCGATCGGTTATCCATAGTAAAGGTGACGGAAAGTAAGGAAGGTGAGGGGACTCCAATAAGTCGATCACCGCTTGGAGAGGCCGCATGATCGCGATACAGTCATAGCCTCTCAACATCGGAATGGTAAAAGCGTAGCTGTTGGCATACGACACTTGGACTTCAAATGACTCAAGGTTAGTGAGGCGATGGATCACATCCTGACTATAATCGACAGACGTTTGCGTCAGCAACAAGATTTTCATGACGGCACTTTCCACATATTGACATCAAACCACCTTGTCATACGCAATGAGTTTCTCAACTTATTAGTGATTTTTAACTTGATTTTTGATGGTCTGTGCGCTGACTTCATTAAACGTTTTTAAATGTTACGCCGTCACTTAGGCGTAATCCAAAAACGTACCTTAACGGCGATGGTCACGTTAATAATCATTAATATAATTTTGAGCGCTCGGGAAAGGTGCGTCATGGCAGAAAACTAATTTAATGATAAATAAGTCATTTTTACGTCTAAATAAAAAAAAGTGTATGTTTTTCAATTAATAACGCAAAGTGATTACTCTAATATATTGATTGAAATAATAAAATAATTTATTTCAAATAGAGATCTCATCGGAGCAGGGAGAAGAAGGAGGCGACATGTCGGCCGTTGAATGCACGAAAATTTCATGCGCGTTTTGTCGAGAAATTCGTTTGATTGAACAGGTGCTAGGAATTCAAATTCGTTCGACCAATGGGAAAATGTCGGTGGTACAGGGAAATCGACACATAGGTTGCAGCCTGAATGCCGTTCGAGCCATGTGTTACTTTTGCAAGATGCAGGATTGCCTTGTCACCAAAGCGGAAATCGAAGACTACGTCTGGCAGGGCGGCATCGTAGGCATGAGCAGTTTGCCCGTCTTGATGCATGAAGTGCGGCGGCTCATCGCGGCCAGTCCCTACGAAATTGTGACCCTTCGTAATAAAGGCTTCGTTTTTCATAACGCTAGAAACAAGCGTTTGATTGACCGAAGGCCAATTGTGATGCTGCAACCATCCGCTAGCTAAGCAATAAATTGATATAAAGATTTTTAATGCCGATATCGACGCGACTTGCCGTATTCTGGTGACTTCTGGATCAATCCTGTCGTCAGGACGTGCGGTGGCGGCTGTGTTTTCGGAGCGATCAACACCAGACGTGCTGACTCCCCTGCAGCAGGGTTGATCCAGTTCTCACCATAGGATCGCGAGCGGCTTGAGCCTGGAGAGGTCATAAATGCCCCCTTACTTTATCCGACCCTTTGTTCTGTCCCCTCAACACAAGCGCGTGACCGTCGCTGAGCGGGTGTTCTTATATCGAGCTTGTCACGAACATGTGCTAAGCGAACTGTATGCCTCAACAGGGAAAGTGGTGCAAATGAACCTTAGTGCGCAGCAGCACCAACTCTTTGGGCCGCGAGGCTACGGTATTGTTGTGGAGCAAAGCCAACCCGCGCAGTGGTTCTCGTCTGTCGTGCTCCACAGCGATCGAGCGTTGAAGGTCGCCGAGTGGCTGACTCGAGATCTGCTGGTCGCTCAAGGTCGGCCCTTGGTGATCTGTGTATGTTCCGATGGGGATATCCCCGCTTTTCGCGCCCGTCTTCATCGGGTAACTTGGCCGAAAGACGCAGTATGCGTACTGGGTCTACGCATTGACGGAACCCTTTGGGTGACCATTGAGGAACGTCGTGAGGAAGAACGACCGCCTTGGCTGAGCGTCGATCACCGCTTAGCATCCGCCCCATTGTCCCACCGTGACACTCAATACATATCCACCATGCTCTACCAGATTGTCATGGAATGTTTTGTGATGGGGTTTCGCGCGGGAGAAACTACCCCCATGCCATGTCGCCACTATAGTATTCATCTGTCGGGGTTTCGTTCGGAACGACATTGGCCATGATCGGACAACCGCGTGCGCAAGAAAGTTGTTATAGTCAACAGATAACGCGTGCAGTAAAGTAAAGGGACGTTCCCGGATGGATACCAAGATGACTGCATTGCCCCTCAGTATTGCCCAAGTTCATGCCTTCCTCGCCTTACAAGGCCACAGTGTGCGTGTCCACCATCCGCCTACACGAGAACCCAATGCACACCTGCACCGCTTCTGGCAAGCCGAACGAGGGGAGAGTATCTCAGTGATCAGTGCCGATGTGGTCCCCCCTTGCGCACAGCGTATCGCGCGTGCCCTCGGGCGAACGTTGGGTCACTGTATCCACCATCAAGACTCGGTACAAGCGTTTGATCCCGATCTGTCGATGTCGCAGACTGCCTCCTCGGTGGTGGTATTGGATAGTCGACTGTTGACACAACGTTGGATAACCTTACCCGTAGTGCAGCTTGACGTCGTCCTTCAACTGAGCCCTTCAGCGTTAGAAACCCTAACGCAAGGGCGGTGGCTACCAATAGCCTAGAGCTCCGTCGTGTTCATGCGGCAGGCCGCAATCACGTCTGTTTCGCCATTGATTAACCTGCCGTTATGGACGTCAAACTCTTGGCGATTTGAAAGTCAAAAAAACAACCTCTGTCTGGACCGTTTGAGGTCGGATTCGCCCTCGCTATACGCATTTTTTTCACACTTGTTGAGCGATTACCAGCAAAGCCTAATTTTTTGTCTATGCTTTAGTTAAGCGACTGAGTTTGCTATGAAGTCGTGATGGGCATCACCAGAATCTTAGGAAGAATGACAAGCGAGAGAGTATGGCAAAGAGCAGTTTTCAGGTTCTCTACATCGATGATGATGAATTCATGCTGAAAGCCGCCAGTCGGTTGCTGAGGCGTTTGAAACCCGACTGGTCAATCACCTTGATCCAAGATCCGGCGACGTGGCGGGATCTGACTGACGCTCAGGCCATATCCCCCGATTTGGTGTTGAGCGATCTCATCATGCCTGAGCTGAAGGGAGACGAGCTTCTAGCGCAAGTCAGCCAACATTTTCCCAATAGCATCCGAGCCTTGATCACTGGTGACACCACGGTCGAGATCGAAGCGTTGACCAATAACTGGACCCATTTTATTTTACCCAAACCGTTCTCCGAAAAAGACTTTGAGCAAATTCTCACGTGTGCTGAGAGGCTCAGGACTTTACCGTTCTCCACCCGCTGTCGACAAAAATTAGCCGGTATCGAGAACTTGCCAGTGCTGCCCAGCATCGTTCGACAGCTGGAACGGTGTATGGACGACGAACAATGTGGCAGTGCTGAGTTTGCCCATATCGTTGCCAATGAGCCTCCCTTGGTGGGTCAGGTGATCAAAGCCGCGAATTCCGTGTATTTGGGGTTCGAAAGCCGCACCAACTCGTTGAGTACCGCAGTGTCTCGATTGGGCATGAAGGTGGTCTGCGGCATTGCGATGACCATGATGAATCGCAACGCTTTTCGCCAACTTAGCGATGAAGAGCATGAGGCGATCGTGGCACACCATCAAACGCTTGCTAACCTTGCTGGGGCTCTTGCCCAGCAATTACATTGGTCTGTGGAAGAGCAAGACAACGTCTATTTAGTGTGTTTATTGTCTGCGATTGGGGAATTGATCCTCAAGGAGATGGGCCACACGCAATCGCTGGACAGCGACAATCCGCTTGATTTACAAGTGGGCTATCGAGACACCGACGTGATCAGTGCCTACGTGCTGATCTTGTGGGGCTACCATTTGCCCGTGGCGGAAGCGATTCTGACGCTTGGCCAGACGTCCGACGTCGCTGAACCTCATCAGTGGGAAATGGGTCAACTGGTGCACTTTTGCCACGATTATACGCAAGCGCAGAATGCCGGGACGTTGAACGAATGGCTGGACTCCCTGCCTGAGCCATTGGCCGTGTTGCCGGCCCTGTTGCTATCACCGGAAGAGTAGGAGGAGCCTATGTCATCCATTTCAATCACCATTGTTGATGATTCTAAAATGTCACGGAAAGCTGTGATGCGTGCCTTGCCGCAAGAGTTGCATGACAACGTCTATGAAGCCACCAATGGGGTAGAAGCCCTTGAAAAATTCCATGAGGGGAAAGCCGACGTCATGTTTTTGGATCTGACCATGCCCATCATGGACGGCTTTGAAGTTTTGTCTGAGCTAAAAAAACAGGCCGCACGGAACTTCGTGTTTGTGATCAGCGCCGATATTCAGCCTACGTCTCAGCAAAAAGTCATGGAGCTGGGCGCGGTGTCGTTTCTTAAAAAACCACTGGATGCGTCGATGTTGAAAGAACTGCTGCATGAGGTAGGCATAATATGAATCCGACCTTAAGTGCCGACCATGAAGACTCGCTCAAAGAGTTGCTCAACATTTCGATGGGACAGGCGGCCTGTAAACTGGCCACTTTGCTCAATCATCCAGTGACCTTGACTATTCCCAGCATTGACATCGCTTCGCCAGGTCAGTTGATGGAAATGTTCGGTGATGTCAAAGCCAATTACTATACTAGGCAACCGTTTTTCGGCCAAATGTCTGGCGAAGTCATTACCCAACTGACCAAGCAAGGCGGCCACACCATTGCCAGTGATTTGTTGGCACTGGACGATGACCAAGTGATCGATAGCCAAACGCTCCACGACAGTTTGCTCGAGGTGTCGAACATCCTGTCTGGCGCGAGCTTGAGAGGGCTGTGTGAGCAAATTGAGCTGGATACGCGGACTCAACCTCCGGTCATGTATTCCCCGGCGCGCCAACCCATTCCTAGCAATAAATGGCAACAAGCGATCATTTTGCATGTTTCTTTCTTGATCGAGTCTGCAAGTTTTGAAACCAAGACCATCATTTGTTTCGCCGAAGATGGGTTTAATGTCATCGTAAACCGATTGGACGAGTGGCTATAGCAAGGGGGAGATATGAAAGCAAAACTGGCGCTCTCAGATTTACTCAACCAACTGTCGGTAGCGATGTGCATCGTTCGTAAAGACTACACCATCGTGATGGCCAACGCGTACTTCCAGTCACGGGCAGGCCTCGCCAAAGACGCGCTACTAGGGCAAAACGTCTTGTCGGTTTTCTCAGACGGCGCCGCGTTACTGAAACGCAAAATCGACACGGCGTTTGTCATTGAATCGCCAAGCTTTTCGTCTTGGGAACAAGCTCCCCACGTTCTGCCGTTCCAGTCTTCTCGCCAAGTATCTGGACAAGAAGAGGAAATGTTCCAAGATCTGGAATTTATCCCTATCCATGGCCAAGACGGTGCTCTGGACCACGTGTGCATCTGTGTCTACGATCTCACGGCTCAAGCCTGTCAACAAACCGAGCTCAAGAGCCTGTCTCGCCGCCTGCATCGTGAACAAAAAGAACTCAAAGACGCGTTAGCCCACCTTAAAAATGCCCAAAGCCAACTGCTGCAGTCGGAGAAAATGGCATCGATTGGTCAACTGTCGGCGGGTATCGCCCATGAAATCAATAACCCTCTCGGCTTTATTACCTCCAACATTCAGACGTTGGACGACTACTTTCGCAAGATCTCTGACGTCGTGAGTACACTGGGGGAAGCGATCGACGGGTCGGGTGACGCGCCGCTGGTCGAGCAAAAACGGCAGTTGATGGAACAGTCTCAACTGACGTATGTGCTGGAAGACGTCACCGATCTGATCGCAGAGTCGCTGGAGGGCTCCTCCCGAGTGATGGCGATTGTGAAGAACCTGAAAGAATTCTCCCACGCCGACGACTCTGAATGGCTTTATAGTGATCTCAGACAAGGATTAGACTCCACTCTGCGCATCATCAACAACGAAATCAAATACACCGCCACCGTCGAGCGCGAATACGCTGACGACGTGCCAAGTGTCTACTGCCAACCTATGCAGCTTAATCAGGTGTTTCTCAATCTGTTGGTTAACGCCAGTCACGCCATTCAAGAAAATGGCGTGATCCGGGTGCGGGTGCAACCACTCGCGAACGACCAGGTGCAAATTCAGATCGAAGACAACGGCGCGGGTATCCCTAAAGAAAACCTGTCGGCGATCTTTGAGCCGTTTTTTACGACCAAACCCGTCGGCGATGGCACAGGGTTGGGGCTCTCTGTGTCGTATGGGATCGTCAATGCACACGGGGGAACCATCGAAGTGGATAGTGAAGTGGGTAAGGGGACCACCTTTACGCTGACTCTACCTGTGCACAAAACCACGGCGGACGCCGCCGATCCGATCAGTTAACGCAGTCGACAGGATGGGTTGTCATGGATTTTGCTGAGATTCTCATAGTGGATGATGAAATGAGCATCCGAAATGCGCTACGACGAGAGTTGCGCTTTAAAGTCGCCACCGTACACACTGCGGAAAACGCGGCCCAGGCGCTCGAGGTCCTCGACGCCCACCACATCGATTTAATCATCACCGATTACCGTATGCCGAGGATGACCGGCACCGAACTGCTGCTGGAAGTTAAGCAACGACACCCAGAAGTCCCCGCGATCATGTTGTCAGGCCAGGCTGATTTGAGTGGGGTGACGGCGGCCATCAATGCTGGCGTACTCAATCAGTACGTGGATAAACCTTGGGACGCCAATAAACTGGCCTCAGCCATCGCCACCACGTTGCATGACCACGATCCCGTTCGAGATCGGCGAACTCAAATGGCGACTCGCCGAGAGCTTGACCGACGTTTGGCGTTGCTGCCTGAGCACACGGAGAATGGCCGGCCCTGGCTGCTGGTCATTGTCGACATCGCCGAGTTGGACGCCTACAACAACACGCACGGTAAAGCCTCTGGCAACACCCTGATCCAGCAGATGGCCATCGCTATTCAGCGCAGTACGGACCAGGTCTGGTATCGAGCTGATGACAAGTTTATTACGCTCACCGAATACTCGGCCGAAGGCCATCAAACGATTGACACTCTCAGTCAACGCATTAAGGCGATCTGTTCAGCGCACCCACAAGCGGTTGACATGCGCTGTTACGTTAGCGAGGCCAAACAATGGGATGGCTGGAATGAGCAACAGATGTCGTCGAGTAAAACCAACGCTTTGCCCATCAATGCTCACGTCTACTGGCTGGTGCAAGAGGGCAATCGGGCGATCGCAGAGGAGTACACCGAATTAGGCACCCTAATCCAAGATCTGGAGCAGGGCAAAGTCGAGGCGTTTTTCCAACCCCAATTGGCACTTGAGACTGGTGATATTACGCACTGTGAAGCCTTGGTTCGGCGCCGATTGCCCGACAATTCCTATCAAAGCCCAGCGGATTTTCTGCATTTGATCCATAAGTATGACCTCGACGACTTGCTGACTGTCGTCATGCTGCGTCATGCTGTGGCCATGTTGAAACGCAAAGGCGCACCGGGGACGTTGACGGTGAGTGTTAATGTCACAGCCAAGCAACTGATCACAGGGTATGCCCAGCGCTTGCTGCGTGAGCTTGAGCCCCACCCTGCGGTGGTCCTTAGCGATATCGAACTCGAAGTCGTGGAAAGTGATCAGATCTTCGACTACCCGCGGGCCCTCACGCAGTTTCATCAGTTACATGATCTGGGAGTCACGATTGCTATGGACGATTTTGGTACCGGGTACTCAGGCTTTGAATCCCTGTGCGAACTGCCGTTCGATGTGGTAAAAATTGACGGCCGCTTCGTTCGTGCTCTGGGCAACAATTTATCCGATGAGGTCATTTTGTCCTCGATCACCAACAGTGCCAAATCACTCAAAATGGAGGTGGTCGCAGAATGGGTCGAGAAGCGTCGTCAGGCCGACTACCTTAAGCGCAAAGGCTGCACTCGCATTCAAGGGTATCTGGTCAGTCCGCCACTGCCCCTAGACGAATTTTTGTATTTTTTAGACAACCGTGTAACAGGAGCCGAATTATGAATGATGCTGACGTCAGTGCCCCCTCAGAAAAGTTACACCTTTTGCTCTTGGACGACGAACCCGACATTCTCAAGTCCTTGACACGTGTGTTGCGTTTTGATTATCAAGTGGTGTCGTTCAACAACGGTCATGACGCCTTGGCGCATCTCGAAGAGCATGACGTGTCGATCATCATCTCTGACATGCGCATGCCTGAGATGGACGGTGCGGAATTTCTCACTAAAGCCCGCGCGATCCGTCCTAACTCCATTCGGTTTCTCTTAACGGGGTACAGCGACATGGAGTCGACCATTCGAGCGGTCAATGAAGGGGGGATCCATACCTACATTGCCAAACCTTGGGACAACGAAGGCTTAAAACTGACGCTGTCTAAAGCCTCTGAGCTGTTCGAATTGCGCCGTCAAAAGCAGGCGCTGACTGATGAACTGCAACAAAAGAACGCTCAACTGAGTGACTGGAATGACGCCCTAGAAGACAAAGTCAAACAGCGCACTGCCGCATTGCAAGATTCCAATAAGAAGATGAGTGCGCTGCTGACCAGTCGGACCCGAACGTTTAAAGACATTCTCGCCGCCCTGTCCGCCATTATTCAACACGCCACGGGTCAACCACACCACCAAAGTGAGCGGGTCGCCGAATACACTAAGTTGGTCGCGGCACGTATGGCACTGCCCGAAGCCCAGGTGACCCATTGTTACTTGAGTGCCCTGCTGCATGAAATTGGCTTGATAGGTGACAGCCCCGCGCCCGAAGTTCTGACGACCCAAGGAGAGGGGGCGCAGATCCGCCTGGCTCCTCCGGCAAACGCGGAAGTCGGCGCCACCATCATTGGTCAAATTCAGCGCTTTAGCCCGTTGGTAGATATCATTCGTCATCAGGACGAAAACTTTGACGGGACTGGCCACCCTGATCATCTTGCCGGGGATGCCATCCCCGTCGGTGCCCGAATTTTACGCGTGATCAAAAATTACGATTTTTTCGTTTCGAGTCTGCACAACTCCGCCCGTCTCAAGCCGAGCAGTGCGAGGGCCTTTTTAGAGCAACAAGCGGGCACGCTGTACGATCCTGAGGTGGTTCGCCATTTCTTGGAAGTGCTCAAGACCGAAGTGGAAGATGCCGACGTCGACTTATGTGTCGGCCTTGATGAACTTAAAATTGGCGCTGTGCTTAAGCAGGACGTGTATCACCCGAACGGTCAGATGATGCTGTCTGCGGGCCAAGAGATCAACGAGGCGTTACTTAACAAACTGAAACAAATTGAAGCGTCCGTGGAAGTGCCTATTGCCGTGTACGTTTGAACCGATAGGAAGAGAGGTAAATATGACAAAACCTACCTACGGCTTTTCCCCAGATACCATCGCTGGGTTAGTGGGAGAGGAGGGCATTGAAGAATTGCTCACCGAATATCAGGGGTTGGCCAATCAATATTTAGCAATGCCCGCTCCGGCTCTAGGGGAAGTGGTCAATGCCACGTTCTATCGCACGGTGCATTCACTGAAGGCGGCCAGCCAGTTTGTCGGGGCTGAGCGAGTGGCCGAAGAGGCGCTCGCCTTGGAAACGGCGTGTAAGGATGGCGCGGTGTGCAACGGGGCCATCACCACCATGGCGACCGACCTTCAACTGCAATTAAAAGACATCAATACGCAAATCACGCACTATCTGCAGTCTCGTTGATCGCCTGATCTGAGAGTGAAAGGGGGAAGGCCAGCGTGACAACCACACCGCCGACATCGCGGTTTTGGACGCGCATCACCCCATCATGATGACGCACGATATTATACGCGAAGGTCAATCCCAACCCCATTCCTTGGCCAACTGGCAAGGTGGTAAAGAAGGGGTCGTACACCCGCTTGAGATCCGCCGCTTCAATACCCACCCCGTTATCCACCACGTGGATCACCCAACGTTGGCCGTCCTGTTGGGCGGCGATGGAGATCTGGCCTTCCTCTGGGTTAGGCTTGCGCTCGCACGCTTGAATGGCGTTCCTCAGCAGTTCAGTGAATAATTGTCGAAAGTCGTCTGGGTGCACGCGCCATTGGGGTAAGTCAGTGAGCGACGCGCTGACAGTGATGCTCAATGTCTCCGGCGGCGCCAGCGTCTCTAGGCAGTGAGTCACTAACTGTTTGAGCAAAATGGGCTCTCGAGAGCCTTTCTCTTGGTGAAGCTGGGTGGCGTAACGTTGCAACGCCGTGACGATCGCTCGGACCCGGTCCACGCTCACTAGCGCATCGTTCAGGCTGTCACGAAAGTCTTCCTCTAGACACTCTACGTACTGGGCTTGTTTCCATTGCTCTAGGTCTTGATTGGCTTGAGCATCGCTGCCATCGCGCAACGCTTCACTGCGCTCAATCCACGTTTGGTAAGTACCTAGGTAGGTCTGGCACATTTGAAGGTTACTGCTCACAGCCCCCATGGGGTTGTTGATTTCATGCGCCACCCCAGCAGCCATGGTACCAATCGAAGCCAGTTTCTCCGACTCGACCAGCTTCTCTTGGGTATTTTTAAGCTGCTCATTCGTGGCCGTCAACTGATGATTGGCCTCGGTCAGCGCTTGCGTGCGCCTTTGTACTCGGGTTTCTAATGTCGCGTTGGCTTCCGCCAACTCGTTATGATAGCGTTCAGCTTTGTCTTCGGACACTTTGATCTGGGCGACCATGTTACTGAAGGCGCGTGACACCGTGGCCAGCTCGTCTCGGCCGTCAGTGCGAACGTCGACATCCCTCGCACCCGCCGCGATGTCGTCTGCGGCCCGTCGCAGTTCGCTCAATCGTTGAGTCAGATACGCTCCGAGCACATAGGAGAATAGCGCCACTAAGGTCATTTCACCGACCACGATAAGCGTGCTCCATTTCTTGGCCGAATCGATGGCAGCATTAAGGGCCGACAGGTCAAAACCAAGCCACACCGCGCCAAATTCGATTCCAGCTTCGGCGATCGGGCTCGAAACATCAAAAATACCATCCGTCACTTGATGCGAGCCCTTCTCCAAGCGTGAAGGATCGTGATCACTGGGTACTGAACCGACACTTGACAATACTTGCCCACCCTCACCGAACACCGCCACATAGACAATGTCTTCGTTGCGTAGCAACTCTTGGGTAAAGGACTCGACGGTCGCCAGATCGTAAGAGAGCACCGCATTTTTGACCGTGGAGGCGAACAAGTCAGAGGTGGAAAAAGCGCGTTGATCCAAACCGTCAAAGTTGGTCGTGCGTAAGTAATTGAGCGTCAACGTCAATAGAATAGCCAACAGCACAGCTTCAATCAGGGCCACCCCGAGGATGGTTTTCAGTCTCAGTGACATGGTTCAAACCTAAGGCGTTAGATACTTGTCGAGCAAGGTGATATTTAGGGCACGGACATCGTCCCAGTCACTGTCCTGCGCCGGCTCGATCCCCTTGAATTTGATCCTCCCTAACAGCGCTTGTCCTTCGCTGTCGTCATTCAGTGCCAACATCGCCTCGGCGATCTTCGCGCTTACGTCTGGCGGCAGAGCGGGATGGGTCGCAAATGCATGCGGTGTGTAGCCGGGGGTGCGCCACAACACTTTGAGCTGACTGCGTACCGCCGGATCGGTGTTGTTAAGGGTGCGCTCTATTCCGCCCCCTGCTGGGAAGAAATCTTTGGCGACATTGATGTACACCGAATCGTGCGAAGAGACATATTGCGGCGTGAAGGTGATCCCCATCGCTTGCAACGACGACCGGGGGACGACACTCGCGGCAAAGGCTGCGGGCGAAGGAAAGACCAACGTCTCACCATCCAAATCCTTCAAGTCTTGGATGGGACTGTCGCTCTTGGTGATGACGATGCCACGGATCAGCTTGTCTTTTTGTTTGGCAAACGCTTCGTACCCCGGTTTTTGATGAAACACCGTATAGTGATAAGGGTTCATGTAGGCGATATCGTACTCGCCTTTGAGCACGCGCTGCTCAAACTCTGGGATGTCCTTGGCGGTGCGAAAGACGATTTTGTAGCCGGTCTCTTCGGATAGGTGCTGCAAGATCGGCCCCCAGTTTTTGGCGAGGGTGATCGCCGATTGTTGTGGAACTATGCCGAACGTCAGGACGTTTTCCTGAGCCTGCAGCGGCAGCCCGACGATTAACGCAACCAATGCCAGTTTTTTCATGTTGTTATCCCTTTCCATAGCCAACTTACTTAAAGCGTAGACAAAAGGTGGAAAAATTCGAATTTTTTATGAGTTTTCATGGCGTTGAAGAAACGTAATGTGACACCGTCGAGTGATTTCTCGCCCCCTAACTTGGCGAGGGGGAACTCTGTGGATCGTCCAACGCTTGGTCGCCATCGGGGGCGCAATCAACGCAACGTCAAAACTTGGGCATCTATTATGCATTGTTATAGAAAGATTCTTAAAATCAGTGTGTTACTTGGATTTTTTTTATTGGGGATAGTGTCATTGTGATGACGCGGCTGTCTCAATAATGAGAATGAAAAAAATTATTTGACAGAGTGCTCAACATGCACCACGTTTAAGGAAACACAAGAATTTTGGTCAGTTGGCATTCTTTTCCGGTTAGGTTTGGTCAAAGCGGGAGTTTGAGAATGTTTCACGGTTATGAACACGCACATCTTGCCCAGCGTTTCGCTGCACCTGCGAACTTGTCCCTGCATGAAAATGCGTTAGTGGGTGGGGCGGGAACCTTTTCAGACTCACTTCCCGTCGTTCTGACGTTTCGTCCCTTATGCTGCGGCCGGAATGACAGGCGAAGACCGTTTTGCGCCAAACCGGCCGGAAAACCCAACGACACCCCCCAACCGTTCCGAAAGAACACACATAATCACGGGGCAGGGGAAAGGGAGCGTATCTGCACGCGCCGGGGTGAAGCTGGGTTTGGACGATTGAAGATTTCTCGCACCAGAGAAACGACGTCAACAAGCTAGAAACTGTCTCCTAAGCTAAGACCAAATGGCCGCGTAGCGGCCATTTGCATGTGTGCCTAGTCGCCCAGCTCCACCCGCGCTGTGGTAACCATAGTCCACCCAAAGGCAGGCCGCAAGTGAGGGAGACAGCCAGTAAACAACCAGGCCACTGATGGTCGATTCAGAGGTCACGACCCATCCACAGGACATCTGCAACAAGGAGACATGTGATGATACCCCAACCTCAAATCCTCCCTGGCAGTATTGTGCAAATTACCTTGAATAATGGGCGATTAGGTTTTGGCCTCGCGCTCAGATCCCCTCTGATGGCGTTTTCCAGAATGACGCTGACGGTCTGCCCTGAGCCCATTACCTCGGTGTTTGACTGGCCAACGTTTGTCCTCAGGATGAAATACTTTAACCAGTGTCCGGACAATTGGCAGGTGATCAGTCAGGTGATCGACCACCCTTGGATTGAGCGTTCGTTTGACTTCTACCGCTACGATCCGTTGACCCGAACGTTTGCCATCGTCAGCTGTGAGAGCCACCGTGAAGCCACCTATGAACAATGCCTGCCTCTTGAATCGACTCTGCTGTGGAGTGCATCGGAAGTCAATGATCGTTTGCTGGCCTACAGTGAAGGGCGCCCCTGCCAATGGACCAAAGCCCGTTCAGCGACTCTGACGACGCGACGGTGATCGCGACCGGAAAGGGCGCCGTATGAAAATCACCCTTGGCCTTCAGGCAGAGGGGCGTCAATAAGGAGGGCGTACTATGCACACCGACCGACTGATCATTCGATCTTGGCTCCCTAGCGACCGAGCGCCGTTCGCCCAGCTCAACCAACATCCTAACATGGTGGGTTGCTGCGCAGATCAGCAATCGCGTGATGCCAGTGACCGCTTCGCAGCGCAGTGTGAATCGCTCATTGAAGCGCGCGGCTGGGGGCTGTGGGCGTTGGAGCTGAGAGCCACCCACGCCTTCGTTGGCTTTGCGGGGTTGCAACTGGAGCTATCCCCTTTGGGTGAAGAGCAGGTGCTGTTGGATGCGCGTCTGTCCCCCACCTATTGGGGGGCTGGCTTGGCTCAAGAGGCCGCGACGTTCGCACTTCGTTATGCGTTCGGCTCTCTGGCGTTGAACGAGGTGTACGCCCTAGCGCCTGCCCCTCAGTCTCGCTCGTGTCTCTTTCTGTCCCGACTCGGCTTCGAAGGCGATAGCAGGCAGCCTCAGACGGCGAAGGGGCAGTGGATATTGAAGGCCTCGAGCTGGTATTCCCGATCTAGCGCTGGTGAGAATGGACAGTAAGACATTGGGCACATTAGCGTAACAAAATGGACGATTTTTCCCCGATTTTTTAACCATTTGGTGCTATACCTTAAAGAAGCAGCGTGAGCTTCCAGGCGCTGGCGTTTGACCCCTCATCAGCCAACAGAGAAGGAGATCGGTATGCAAGGAGCCGTCTTTACAGCATTTTCCGATATGATCATCGAAAAAATGGGCATGGAGATGCTCGATGATCTGATCGACTCGACCGAACCAGAATCCGGCGGTGTCTACACCGCAGGTGGCAACTACGCCGACAGTGAGCTGATCAACATGGTTGGTGCGTTAGCCGAGAAGACCAACCTGCCCGCCGGGGAACTGGTGCGTGCATTTGGCCACTACCTGTTCAAAAAACTCTATGACAGTTGCCCCACCGACATCTCGCAAATCACCGATCTCAAAACCTTCCTGCTCGCGATCGACAGCGTCATTCACAAAGAAGTCAAACGGCTCTACCCCCAAGCCTATTTGCCCACATTCGCGTACGAGGAACAAGACGATGGGTCGTTGGTGATTTATTATAATTCTGACAGAGCGCTGTGTGAACTAGCGGAAGGACTGATTGTTGGCGCTTCTGAACATTTCAACCAACCCATCCACTTGGCGCACCCAGAGTGCCTGCATCGGGACGATCAGCACTGCAAGATCATCGTTTCATTTGATTAATGGAGCATAACCATGAGCGGTGGGGTGAATTATCAGCGCGCCTACGAGCGTGAGCGGTTAGCGCGAACCGAAGCCGAGCGTTTGCTGGCGGACAAAACGCGAGATTTGTACGATAACGTGATCGTGCTTGAAAAGACGTTGGAAGAATTAAAAGTGAGTCAAAAGCAGCTCATTCAGGCCGCTAAAATGGCGTCCATCGGCCAACTAGCTGCCGGGGTGGCTCATGAAATCAATAACCCTGTCGGGTTCTCGATGAGCAACGTCCAAACCCTGAGTGAATACCTGTCACACATTTTTCAACTCGACCAGTGGATGATGACCCAAGCGGCACTTCCCGATGATCTGAAACATCAATACGAGCAGCAGCGTCAAGCGTTGGCAATGGACGAACTCAAAGACGACACGCAGGCGCTGATCGATGAAACGCTTGGCGGACTTGACCGAGTTCGCAACATCGTATCGAGCCTCAAGCAAGTGACCCATGCAGGCGGCAATTCGAGGGAGCTGTGCGACATCAATCGCTGCATCGACGAATCGCTGAAAGTGGTGTGGAATGAAATCAAATACAAGATGGAGGTGGCCAAGCACTTGCTGCCCGAGCTTCCCTCGGTGCAGGCAGATGGGCAAAGCATTCAGCAGATCCTCATTAATATGTTCATCAATGCCGCCCACGCGTGTGAGGATAAAGGGACACTCACCGTCAGCACGCAGGTCTACAAAGGCGTGCAAGGTATCCTGATCAAAGTCAAAGACGATGGAGCAGGGATGTCCGACGAGGTCAAAGAGAAAATCTTCGACCCATTTTACACCACTAAGAAAGTGGGCGAAGGCACCGGGTTGGGCTTGTCCGTGACCCACAATTTGGTCGAAAAACACGGAGGTCACATCAGTGTCAACAGCAAAGTGGGGGTGGGGACCTGCTTTGGTATTTTTCTCCCCTTGGGCCAGCGAGCGAGTGAAGAGGGATTATCAGCGTGATCATTTACGCGGTGTGATCGTCCGCTCAAAACTTGCTGTTTACAGTGCTCGCGCGCAACTGTCCGTTTCTCATCGTCTATGCTTGTGAATGATTATGCGCATAGTTTCATTTTTCGTTAGACAGACGACAGCAAGGAGAGGACCCCATGGGCAAAGTGATCCAAGGCAACACCCTCAAATACACCAGCGGTCAACTTGGGCGCTATGGTGATCACATTGGCTCGGCGAAGCAAGCGGTGCATGACGGAGACACGCTGACCATCGCTGTAGACGGCAATTTTTCCATTCGCTTTCTGGGCATTGATACCCCTGAAACGTCGTTCGAGATCCAAGGGGATGGCGATTTTCAGTCCTTGGGTACCCAAGCTTGGCACGCTTATCTTGAGGCCCTAGTCGAGGATTGGTCTGACATGGATGTCGTGCTCGGTGAGTCATTGAGTGCCGATCTGCGGCAGCGACTGGCACAGCCTGCCGTGGCGTTCAACCACAGTGTGCACGCTAAGCGTGCCGAACGACAGCTCGAAGCGCTCATTGAGGCCGACATGCATATTTACGGTTTGACGCGCGAGACCTTTCGGTTCTTTCTTCCCTTCGCCTACGATATCGTCGATAGCTACGGGCGACTACTCAGCTACGTGCAACTGGACAAACGCAACCCCGCGATGGAAGTGCCTCCGGCTTATGTGATGTCCTACAATCAACATTTGTTAGAAACGGGCCACGCACTGCCTTACTTCATTTGGCCCAATGTCAATCCATTTCGACGAGCAGAGAGTGTGCTGGCCGCGGTGTATGACGATCCAGAAACCTTTAGGCAACAACTGCGGGGAGATCACTCGTTACAACGTGCCAGAACCGCCGTTCGTCGCGCTCGAGAGTCGCAGGAAGGCGTGTTTGGTCACACGCAAGATCCAAAAGGGGCCGACGTTGCCCCCTTGTTGCTTGAGCCATTTGAGCTGCGCTTCCTCAGTCGCCGCTGTGCCCCGTCCCGCCCCTTTATCGATTTGTCGGCGGACGACGACGTGATCTGCGCGCCGTGTAACTACATCCACACGCGGCCAGAAGACCGACTGTTCATTCCACCAGAGTATGTTCCATTGTTTGAGCAACGAGGTTGGACAAAGCAGACCTAATCATGAACAAACGCTCTTTTAAGCCGCACTCGATGCGGCTTTTTTGTCAGCGAGGGTTGAGACTCACAGGGATAGGAAGGGGATCTGTTGAGAAAGGGATCGGGATCCAACTCTGTGCTCGGAAAGGGCGCCGAATTCGTGGTCGGAGGAGCCTGATTTTATAGATTGTAAATAATTAAATATCAAGGAGTTAAATTGTTTTTTAGGGCGTTGTTGCTCGTAGTGGGAACGGTTGCATTATCGACGGATGGCAGCCTATAATCGCGCCTTCCAAATGTTGCCATTTTGTAAATTAGTTTTACTTTTGGTAATAATTGTTGTCATTGGTATTTTGTTTGCGAATGTGTTGACGCGGAACTCCCCCTCTGGCGAGACGGGCAACATTTGGAATTCACTATTTCACCTCACTAATCAATAATAAGAGAGAGACTCCATGAACAAACCCACTCTGGCGTTGGCCGTTTCGCTTGGGTTAGGTGCCGCCATCACGACGTCTTCGGCGCAAGCCTCCGGCCTCTATGGCGCGTGCTATGACTATGCCTCCAAAACCAGCAGCACCTCCACGTCCGTTGACTACCAAGCCGCATCGACCACCCTAGTCCGTAGCTTGGTGGGCCTTGCACTCGGCAGTTCGTCCGATCTGTCGGCCCTCGCTACCTTGTATCCCATCTTGTATTTCACCATCACCAGCGGCATCGCCGAAAAAAGTGTGACTGGCGCCGATCCAGAGCTGGTGGCGTGTCTTGCCCAGTTCGAATCGCGTTTGTCGAGTTTGGAAGTGGACCAACTGACTGATGACATGTATGCCTTGGAAACCATCATTCATGACGTGCAGCGCAATGTCTCATCTGGGTTGGACTACTACCAGTTCGAAGCCGCAGAACGTTACGCGGATTTGGCCAATGAATTGGCGTATAAGATCCAAGATCGCTTTGCCGATATGGAGAATGGGCACGGCTCAGTCGCCGTGTTTGATACTCTGGCCAACACCACGATTCCTGGGTTTGTTGCGGCGATGCAAATGGCGTTTTTGCATCGCGCCGAGTTCGATCACTATTGCCAAAACCTAGCAGAGCCGCCGTATTGGAATGGGGTGGACAATGATGCGTTGCCAGCGTACACCACTCTATTTGATGTCTACGACTACAACATCGATATCGAATCGGTGCTGACGCGCCCGGAGACGGCCAAAACCTACGATTACAACTGCAGCCTCGGCTACGGCACCTTTTTTGATTTCATGAATGTCAAACAAGGCCTGTGGGGCGAAACTCTGCGACAAATCGGTTTAGAGGTGGTGGCCAATGGCCGCAACGCCCACCTGATCTCTGTCAATGTTGACTTCGCCAACTCTAAGCTGATGGATTACCGAGCCTCGTTTATTGGTCAGTGCAGTGGGGAAACCTACACCGATGAATACAGTGGTTACACCAGCTACCCAAGCTCGATGTGTGCCACCTGGCGAGACAATCGAGTGGCTGAGGTGTACAACGCGTCTTTGGTGGATCCCGACTCGAAGATCCCGGATGTCAAAGCGACACTCTACGATTTGGCTCATGTGCTTGATGCGTGGGATCTGACTAACCTCATCAAGACGCGCAACGAGCACCTTGACTCCGTGGGGGCGATTGACTTTCATAACGCGCTGCGCCTCAGGCACAGTGAACGCAATCGTTGTATGAACGCCGCCGGGCAGGTGACGGACTACTGCAAAACCAACGCCAACCACTTTGTTTTTGAACCCTACAGTGATGGGTATTCCATCATGCGCGCCGAAGACGCGCGTTACCTTAAAGACAAAGGGGAAGACGACACAGGGTTTGTGATCCGCTCGGTGCGCGGCACCGACTCAACGTGGTATCTCGACGGACCCAATACGCTTGGCGCCTATCAGATCCGCAACAAGCACACCCAATTGTGCTTGCAGGCCGATGACAGCGATGCAGTCATGACCACCACCTGTTCTTGGGATACCTACGCCTGGAACATTGATGGCAGCCATGTACCTACCGACGATCGCTTAGTGCGGTTCAAAAATGTACAAACTCAAACCTGTCTCAGCCAAGCGTGCAGCGCCAATGCGTATGAATTTGTGCTGACTGAACTGGCCGATGGCTACGAAATCAAACGCTGGACGGATGCGGCGTACCTCAAACACCAAAATAGCGGGATCGTCTTTTCTACCACCACTTACTACTACAATGATGCGCCTCGCGCAGGAGGGACGATTTCCATCAACGGTGACAGCGTATGGTATGTGCTGGATACCAATGGCGATGGCTATTTCGCCTTGCGTAATCAATCGACAGGTCAGTGCATGGTGTCTGGCTCCAGTGCCCAAGCGTGTGGCGATAGTGCTGCGACTGAAGTCTGGGCTCTGGAGTACCAAACCCCACCTGTGGGACAAAACCTCGCACTTGAGGACGACGGTCGTTGCTTGGCGAAAAAATACAACGTCGCTGGCTCGCCTGACGGTTACGCCGTGGGCATGTGCAGCCTGTCGAAACAGCACCTGTCGTTGGAAAGCCACAACGATGGGTATCTGCTGATGGACACGGGCAATCGAACCTATCTGGCCGACGAAGGGGCCAACGAGTATGACTTTGCGGCGATGGCCACCGTCAGTACGGCCAGTGACAGCGCCACTTGGGTTTTCTTGGGGCCCTATGATAACGACAAGTTCCAGATCCGAAACCGCAGCACTGGAAAGTGCTTGAAATCCATGCAGGCCAACCAGTGGAATTCGTACCGTGCGGTGGTGATCAATTGCAGTGATGAGAGCAGTAAAGCCTGGACATTCTCAACGCCTTGATCGGGTGGTACTCGCAACCAAAGGCGCGTTTTCGCGCCTTTTTTCCTTACTAATATCGGTTTTACCTCATTCAAACTTAGGTGTTACGCCTGGGTGAGCGCTGGCACTGGCTCGGTGATCTCGTGCTCGTTGTCAATAAAGCGCACGGCTTGGTAATCCCCCCGTTCGACCATGATGATTTTACTGAATCGGAACGTGGTACCGACAGTAGGGCGCTGTTCAGTGCGGTAATTAAGCACTAAAGTGTCATTTTCGATATAAGGTGGGGTGTTGAACGCGTACTCAGTGATGGCCTGAGCTTCGGGCTCGACCACTGCAACCACCAAATGGTGTTTGAAGTCCTTTTCGGTGAGCCAGGTTTGAGGCCCCATGGTTGCCGCAGGGTGGAAAACCGACTGGAAGGCTTTCAGATCATCAAACACGAAATAGCGTTGTTCGTCCGCGGGTAACGTGTTGCCACTGAAGTAATTGTTGATGACCTGGTATGACACTTCATGTTCATGCTCGCTGACGGTCACCTCAAATTGCTGACTCTCAACTGCTTCGGTCTCCCAAATGCGCATCAGAACGAATTCAAGCAATTGCGGCTGAGTGGTCGTGGCGATCGCTTTGAAGGTGAATGCCTGGGTGTTACCGTAGCCGACGACGTGTCTTGGATGCGGATCTGGGTACACCTCTGTGCCCACTAGCATCAGGCTAGAGGGTAACGTTTTTAGACACCAATTCATACCAGTGGATGCATTGCCTTTGAGTTCGATTTGAAAAGTGCTGCCCTTTTTGATGTGTTTTTGTTGGAGTGTGGTCATTGGTTTTCTCCTGACGTTGAATGATAAAAAGGCGTATGCCTTGTCCCGCATGTGAATGTGATTGTTTGCGTGACGTCCATACTCTAGGCAGGATGAGGCGTCCAGGCAGTATCAATTCGGTATCATTCAATGTGTCGAGCGATGAAGACGCTCTCGGATAAAAACCGGTTGGTGGTAGGGAGCGTGTCAATCACCACTTGGTACCCATCGAAACGGAAAGCAAAAGGGAGGTGGGTGACGTTGGCAAGAGAAGGGGGCAGGGCTGAGCAATGAATGTGCAGCGTTTGCTGCGTTTTGGTGAGAACGGCGCGGCGATGGTGCGCGTCGCTCAGATGGAGCTGCCAATCCATTGTCTGACCGTTGGCTTCAAGGAAAGGAGCATCAACTACATAAACGGGGTATGAGCAAAAAAAGCGCACCATGGCGTCAATGTCGTCAAATGCTGAGAGAATGAAGGTCCCGATGTGCGCTTGGCTGAGCACAAAGGCGTTCGTGGGGATGGTCAAGGTTGAGCGTGGGCGGACCTTGTCATTGCTTATGCGGAGTGCAAGCTGTAAGCCAGCTTCGTTCTTCCCTTGTTGCGTCATTAAATCATGAGGCAATGCGTCCGGAAATGTTTGATGAGAAAAGGCAAATTGCCCAGACCAAATAGCGCGCAGAGGGGCGGTATCTGGTTCAGGTTGCACACTCACCTCAAACACTTGTTGGGTGCGAAACCAAGTTAAAGAAGAGATTTGAAACGCCAAAGGCGAAGAGATAAAGGGATGAGGCATTGGTTGTTCAGGATGGGTTAACAAAAACATGTCTTTTCCACGGTAACGATGGGGGTGGTTTTATTGAACCCTGTTTTTATCAGCTGTGCAGTCTCATTTCGGTATCAAGTACAAAAAAGCCTGCATTGAGGCTTATTTTGTACTTCGTTGGAATTGTTCTTGTTTCATTGCTAAAGAGTGTTTACCACGATGATTGATGGTTATAGTAATCGGGCTCTTTTATGAAATGAATGGCATTGATGTCTCAATGTTCATACCAGCACTTTAGGGCGGTAGGGTTCTTCACGAACGCCATGAGACAGCACCAGTTTAATGATGAAAACAGGGGCTAGCCAAGTCAAGCCGATCGGGGAAGGTAATAGATCAGACAGGATTATGGACAGCATGACTGCTAGTAAGGCCACTGGCCGGTGAAGGTATAGGGGCAAAAAATGCAATAGCAAAACAGACAGCATCATAATGGTGTACCAGATGAACGCATATGACCACCCAATGTCAAAGAATAACGGTACGAGATACAGCTGGCCATGTATCGCAGGAAACAAAAATCGACTTCTGACTAGTTGCGCGAGCCAGCTCTCATTGCTTACGCTCCCCTCTGTATGCAGAAAGCGCTTCATCGAGTTTAAGGAATTGGTCAACACACCTCCAACCATATCGAGGGTCAAGACCGCTGCAATGCCTACTTGCCACAGACTCCAGTTTAACTCTCGCCACGAAAAGAAATACAAAATCACAGGGACAATAAGTGCCGCATAATTGGCGAGGGCATGCTCTGCACGAGTGGCGCCATAGCCGGAGGTAAAATTGAATCCCCCCTGACAGCGCCAGTCTATAACGGCACCTTTTACAGTAATGTGGTTCTCTGACACTAGTCGATCCTCGTTTTGAAAAATAGGGTGAAAAAGCTGATTACTTTAAAAGTCCAACCGGTCTAAAATGTATATAATTCGAAATTGAGCATTATGTCAACTTTTTAGTCCAAGTGGACTTTTACTTAGAAGGTAAGGGTACTGACTCTGATGAAAACACGTTATGATGGTATCCATTGACCGAAAGAGAAGCTCAAAGTGCCAAAAATAGTTGATCATGAAGCGTACCGAAAAGAGATCGTCACAAAAGCGGTAACGATATTTTCTGAACATGGCTATCACGGGTTAGGAATGAGAAAAATAGCGCAAGCACTTGGTATGTCCAAGGGGGCACTTTACTATTATTTTTCGACCAAAGAGGCATTGTTTACAGCGTGTACAGAATCTGTGTTAGAACCTTCGAGCCTATACGGTTTATCCTCTGGCGAGCCAGTCCCAGAGAACAAGCAGGATGCGTTGAGAAAATTGGTAAGTTCACTGGATCTCCGGTTTAAAGGTGAGATGACGGTCTTGTTGGATTATGTGAAAAATCGAGACCGACAACAATTGGCCGACGACGTGCTGTTGAAAATGTCTGATGAAAGGTTGCTGCTCGAGTTGGAGAAATGGGTGGGTAAATCGAACGCGCAACAGGCGTTAGCATTGCTCATGGGGGGGTTATTGATGCGTTTATTGAGCGCCAACCCAACGCCTATTGATACAGTTGTGTCATGGATTACTGCTCTAAGTGAATAGTGGCTATATTGACGCAGCATGGTTTGTCTGTTTTTTCCTGAAATTTGTCATTTTTTGTTTCCATACCAGCGTATTGTACGTGGCGTACAGGGGAGATGCGAAATGAAGGTCGCTGAGACGCTCACTCCGCTCTGGTGTGTCTATCTTTACTAAACTGAGGATGCAAATCCGCACAACACGCCCAGCCCAAGCAAATAACACTAGGGTACTGGAACCTCTATTTAGTTAAGCTGATCAATAGGAACAAAAATTATGGACTACTTGGACATCAATAAAAAGACGTGGAATCAACGCACAAAAATCCACGTCGACTCAAACTTTTATGATATCGAATCATTCATGAACGGTCAGAGTTCACTCAATGCCGTAGAGCTTGAACAGGTCGGGGATGTGGAGGGGAAATCGTTACTGCATCTTCAGTGCCATTTCGGTCAAGATACACTGTCCTGGGCCCGGCTTGGAGCGAAGGTTACAGGAGTTGACTTATCCGGCGAGGCGATAGACCAAGCGAAATCGCTTGCCCACGCTCTTGGTTTGGAGGCCTCGTTTGTTGAAAGTGACGTGATCCAATTTGGACAGCACAACCATCAAAAGTTCGATATCGTGTTTACTTCGTATGGTGTGCTCAGCTGGTTACCTGACTTGACTCAGTGGGCGCAAATGATCGCGGGTGCTCTGAAAGCTGGGGGCGAATTCCATTTAGTTGAGTTTCACCCGTTTAACGACTTGCTCGGCGGTTATTCCTACTTCCCTAAGCAAGAACCTGAAATTGAGCAAGAAGGGACCTACACTGAAAACTGTGATGGGACAGAGTCTACGACGGTGACGTGGTCGCACTCACTCGGAGAAATTCTAGCGGCGTTACTCGATGCGGGGTTGATTATCAATACGTTTTCGGAACATCCTTTTAGCCCATACAACTGCTTCGATGGGCTTGAATATGTCCCAAATGAAGGGTACCAGCTTTTACATCAAAATCAGCAGGTTCCAATGCTGTTTTCAATCAAAGCGACCAAAGGTTGATGACAATTGCCCGCTTATGAGCGTCTCTCTTCCGCGACGGAGGGCTAATGGGCCGAAATTCTAATTAGCTGGCCGTGCAGATCCGCCGCCTTAAACGACCCATAAGCGTAACTTGTCCCCCAGCCAGCAGACCGAAGTTGACAAGAAAAGCTGGCCAAGACATCCACTCAAGACAGAGCAGTAACAGGGCGAACCAGTGTAAGCTGTATAACACTGCCAGTAGGTTTACGTGGTTTAGCAGGAGTGAACTTTCTCGCAAATCACAGAATAGTAATAAATTCTGGTGTCGTTGAGTGGCATTGACTGCTTTCGGCCTCGGTGGACCTTCCGATAGGAGCCATTCGACTTTGTTTTCCACCGTCCAAGAAGCACGAAGACTTGGCAGCGTTTGAGGCTGTGGTGGGGTGGTTTCGACCATAGTCTGAAGACCTTATAGGGGGACATAGGTGTAAGAAATTAACCGCATCGTGCGTCATTGAAAAGGACAATACAGCCGCAGAAATAGACAGCTTCTCTACTGAGGCTATATCCATGATCTGGGAAGCTTTAGGATGATAAGTATAGTCTTGAAAAGAACGCCTAAAAGGTGACAAAAAATGCTCCTAGATGACGACAAAGTAACTTGCCCACCACCGGGGGCACCGAAGTGGTTGTCAACGTTTGCTGACTTGATGTCGCTGCTGATGTGTTTTTTCGTTCTATTGTTGTCGTTTTCCGAAATGGACGTGCTCAAGTTTAAGCAAATCGCCGGCTCAATGGAGTATGCTTTTGGTGTGCAACATCAGATGAAGGTGGTCGACATCCCAAAAGGCACGAGCGTCATCGCCACCGAATTTCGGCCTGGAAGGCCGGAACCGACTCCGCTGAACTTCATCATGCAGCACACCAGTGAACTGACGAAACCACATCTAGATCTCCAGCCCGGAGAGGAGCGGCAAGGAGGGGGAAAGGGGCACGAGGAGGCTGAGTCAAATGAGGCCAATAAAGCTTTGGCTGCGATTATTCAAGCCGCATTCAAACGAGAAGTGGATGAAGGGATGGTAGACGTGGAAGACTTGGGGCAGGAGTTAGTGATACGGATCCGAGAGAAGGGCATGTTTCCTCAAGGCTCGGCTTTCCTCCAGCCTACTTTTCGGCCATTGATACGGCAGCTAGCCGATTTAATAAAAGATGTGCCTGGTCAAATCCGGATCGCGGGTCACACCTCGTCGATGACGTTTGATTCCGAGCTCTATCGTTCTTCCTGGGATCTGTCAGCGTTGCGAGCTGCTTCAGTGGTGTTGGAAATGGAAAAGGTCCCGGGATTTGATTCTCACCGTGTGGCGATACAAGGTTGGTCTGAACACAAGCCTTTGTCTTCCGAGCAATACCCTAATTCAGTTGGGAGTAGTCGGCGTGTGGAGATCAGTCTGCGACAAGGTGAGCCCACAATCAGTGATGAGGTCAGTGTACAAGATCAAGAGGTAGGCTCACCTCAATAATAGTGAGAGGGTTCATCACTTAGCCATGAAATAAACGTAGTGAGAGTGATCGTAATAATGCTCAAGCTACAAAGTAAGATCAATCAAACCAATTCGTTATGGCTTTGTAAGGGGAAAAGTGCTGAAAAGAATTCGGCATAAACGGTCCATCAAACAGGAAAAAGAGAAGAATTGAAAAAAAGCCAACCAAGAAGGAGAACTGGTTGGCTGTGGTATATTGAAATACTCAATATGATGTTTCAACTAGCCCCACTAACCGAGCTTAGTACTCCCCAAGTCCGTCCCATTTAGCAGACCTGCATATTGGACTTGGAAAGGAAAACCAGTGTATCCAAAAGAGGACGGTGTTTTCTGACAACATTTACGCAAAAAGTGCCAGTCTAAGCGAAAGTGGCGCCTCTGCGCTGCACTTTCTTCACCCATTTTTCCCTATTCTCTGGCTTGGAATGAATCACCGGTCCTAAGAAGAGTGTGGATAGATTCTTGATGCCGGCAAAGTCTAAGATTGTGCGTTTGAGGTGATGATAAATTGGATTACCTTGAACCCATTTGTACCAAAAAACGGGCGTATCCAGCGTGATGATAAGCTCGGACGTTTTTCCCTTGAGCAGCTTTTTAGGAAGAGTTTTACCTGCTTCGTACTTGAAAGCAAATCCCGATAAGAATGTGCGATCAATGATGCCTTTAAATTTTGCCGGAACAGTGCCCCACCAGACTGGGGTAACAATCACAATGTGGTCGGCCCAAGAGATTTTTTCTTGAAACTGGATCAAGTCTGCTTCGAGGGGCATAAGCTTATCATATCCTTCACTTAAGTCAGGTTGAAAGTTCATGCCCCCGGTGTGAATTGTTTTTACTTCGTGTCGAATAGACGCGGACTCAGCGTAGTGCTCGGCTAAAGCATGGCATAGACTGCTTGACTTAGGGTTGGCATTGATGACCAGTATCTTCTTCATGGTAAATCCTCTACAAGATAGTGTGAAGTTAAGCAGAAGATACACTGTGACCTAAGGGGCAGAGTCAAGTGCTTTTATGCACGCTATGATTTCTTCTTTACATTGTTGCACTTTTTCTAGGTAACGTTGGCGCTCTCTTATATCCGCCAAAGCCTCCGTCCGTTTTGAGTCTAGAACTGATAAGACAGCGACCCAATCGAGATCAGCTTGTCGAGTCTTTAGAGACTGCAATTCCGCTAATTTGATGCCCAGCGCTTGAGCCTCTTTGATAATGACAATGAATTCGACATCTTGCTGTGTGTAGACACGATACTTCCCATGGCGATTTACGTGCAATAAACCGAGTGATTCGTACAGCCGGATTGCTCTGGGGGTCGAGCCTGTTTTTTTGGCTACCTCTCCTATAAACATCGCGTATCCCTTACGTATCTATGAATATGTGCGAGAAAGTGTATGCCATTCTATCCCAGAACACTAGTAGGACAACCGTAGTGAAAATAATTATGTTACGCTTGCGTTTCATAATTATTGGTGTATGCTTTTTAAGCATTAAGGAGAACCTATGAGCAACACAACAGTGGTCAAACCCGGTCGACCAGTTGATCACGAGCGCACGCGTCGGATGTTCGATGCTATTGATACCGTTTTGGTGGAAGAAGGTGTCGCCGGGCTATCGATAGAAAAAGTTGCCAAGATAGCAAACGTATCAAAAGTGACACTTTATCGCCGCTTTGGAACACTAGAGTCCATGCTGAGAGCGTACGTTGAGTACTACACCAGTCAAGCGGCACATTCCATTCAGTTGGACGCGACTGTCCGGCTTGACGTGCGTTCGCTGGAGGAACAACTGATTGTTCTGGGAATTGATACTCTGAATCTGATTGGGAATCCTCGTGTTATCGCTTTTGACAATGCTTTATTGGGGAGTGGTCAATTATTCGGTGATCTAAGAGAGCAACTTTATGTTCAGGGACCTAAGCGCCTGCATGAGCGCATAGCCCAGCTTTTGCTCATGGCGGGCATAGAATCAGACATAGAGGACCTAGCTGACATTTTGTTTCATCTGTGGCGCAGCGGGATCTACGATGCGGCACGGGTAAAAGGCAACATGACGGTGACCGAGTCGCAACTATACGAGCATGTTGCCTCTCGTACCCGTTTTTTTCTTCGAAGCGTTACCATGGGGAATGATTGAAATGAAGAGTGAACCAAAGATTCTTGTCGTTGGCGCAACTGGCTATCTTGGACGTCATATTGTCCAAGTATTGTTGGACCAGCAACGAACGTTTACGGCCGTGGTCAGAAACGCATCTAAACTGATTGCTATGGGGGTACCTGAGTCACAGATCCACCAAGCTGATGTGACGGCGTCCGCGTCGTTAGCAGGGATCTGCCAAGGGGTCGATGTTGTAATCTCGTGTTTGGGTATCACGCGTCAAAAAGACGGCCTTGGGTACATGGATGTGGACTACCAAGCAAACCTTAACGTCTTGCAAGACGCTGAACGGTCGGGGGTGAAGAAGTTTATTTACGTGTCAGCATTAAATGCGCCATTGCATCAAGAGGTGCGTTTGTTACATGCCAAAGAACAGTTTGCCCAACGACTGCTAGCGTCGGAGACCATCACTCCCTGTGTCATCCGACCAAATGGTTTCTTCTCCGATCTCAAAGAAGTGTACGACATGGCAAGCAGGGGGACGGCGTACGTGTTTGGCTCCGGTGAGGCTCGATTGAACCCTATTCATGGCTCGGACCTCGCGCAGTTCTGTGTCGAAGCGATCGATGCTTCTGAAACCGAACTGGACGTGGGCGGACCAGATATTCTCTCCATGACCGAGATCGCACAATTGGCTTTTGAAGCGCAGCACAAGCCTCCTTCGATCGTACACGTCCCCGATTGGGTTAGAAAGATCGGATTGAGGTTCGTAGGGTGGCTGCCCGAAAAATGGGGAGGACCAGCAGAGTTCTTTTTAACCGTAACGGCACGGGATATGATTGCCCCGCAAGTTGGTACGCACTCGCTCAAGGCGCATTATACTGAACTGTCGCGTGAGGGCCAATAAATACAACGTAAGGTTGGGTGTCGCATCCCCGCTCTGCCATCTATCTGGGAAAAGGGGAAGTGGCGCCTCTAGTGCGGTATGAGGAGAGAGATTCTGTCGGCATGAAGTCATAATCATAAGTGTCAATCAACGCGCAAAAAGTGTCAATATTAGGTGATGGCCTTGTTGCAATAGTGGGTATCCGATAGCGTAAAACGTCATACAACGAGACGGAAAAGGAACCACAATGTCAGAATCTGTTTGCCGAATTTGTCTAGGAAATCATGACAATATCGAACCGATACATCAAGCCTGCACAGAATGCATCACACTTTGCTTGGACAATGCACAAAATGTCAAACCGTGGAGTTATTACAGTATGGTGCTTCAAGTGTCGAAGAAACGCGTGTTTAACTCTCTACACCGCACTGAGCATCTATCGGCTCTTGAGCGGCAGCAGGTGTCGCAACTAATCAGTGAACTAGAAGCCCTTTCTCGTACCATTTTTACCAACGCATTCTCTGGCGAAGAGCAGTATAAAGTTCAGTTCTTACGCGAGATCACCCAGTTTAAAGAAAGTATTGCCCAGCTAACCGCTTCCGACTTAGAACCAGATCTTCTCTCATTTTCAGATCACTCTTCTCGATGATTCAAACATTTATTTGTGGATGATTGTATGTCACTGCAGGTGCTTTCATTTAAAGGAAAAGGCAATGCTAGATTGGATCAAGAAACAGAGTATCAAAACACAACTTAAGTTGACGCTTTGTGGCCTCTTGCTCGTAGCTATAACATTCATAGGGAATATGACTTACCACCAAGTGTCAGCTATTTTGATTAACAAAGGAATACAAAGTACTCGCACTCAGCTTTCTGCTTTGTCGACACAGTTGCAACACCAATATCAGACATATCAAAAAAAAGCGCGACGATTCAATCAGATATTACGCTCAGCGTATTTACCGAGTATTCGGTCCACCACTGCCATTCGGATGCTAAACGGAGTCCAGTATCAGGAATTGACCACCGAGGGTGAAAGGGTGACTGAACGTTTTACTCAGGTCGATCAGTTTTTGCAGGATACCGGTGTCGTGGCCACAATTTTTGCTGCGACGCAGGATGGCGATTTCATTCGGATCACGACATCGCTGATGAAGTCCAAATATCAAAGAGCCTACGGTACGACCTTAGGTAAATCACACCCGGCTTACGAGAATCTGCGGGCCGGCGGTGAGTACAGCAGTCGAGTGTCGCTGTTTGGGCAAGATTACTTATCGTATTACCAAGCGATCACTGAGGGAGACCAAGTGATTGGTGTGAGCTTTGTCGGTATTCCGTTGCAACAGGTGCAAAAAGAGTTGTTCTCAAGCCTAAGAGCTATTGTATGGGGGCAGACGGGGTATTCTATGGTGGTAGAGGGGAAATCGGGGGAGCGGCAAGGACAGTTTTTGCTCCACCCTCATTACACTTCGAATGACCGAATTACTGATATCGGCGCGACAGAAGACACTAGCCCTTTTCGACAGTTGTTTGAAAGCACCTCTGGAATTGTGTCGTATGAGTTGGCGTCTAGAGCTGGAGACGCTCAACGGAAATACACTGCGTACCAATATGTTGAAGGGTGGGACTGGGTGATCATGGGGGGAACGTTTGAATCTGAGCTGGCTCAGGAGAGTAAAACGGTGATCATGCAACTCCTAGGGGTGTTTGGTTTTGGTTCGTTCCTGATGATATTAAGTCTCAACTGGTGTGTGGCGCGAGTATTTGCTCCCCTGCTAGAGATTACAATGCTATTGCATCGATTGGGCCAAGGGCAGTTTAATGTGAGTATGGCAGCAAGCTCTCAAGAGACAGGGAAGAATGAAGTCCGTAAATTAAATGAGGCCGCGCGAAATATGGTCTGGTCAGTTCGTGCTATCTTAAGCAGTAATCAGCAGATAGCTTCCACAAGTGATGTCCAGATTTCGAGTTTGGAAAGCAGCGCGGCGCGATTGAAGACGGACTCGCACCATGCTCAGGAACAGTTGAGTCAGATGGTTTGTGCGGTAGAAGAGCTCTCGGCGTCTTCTGGCGCGATAGCTGACCAAGTTATTAAGATATCCGAAAAAGCGGAGAGAGCCAGGATGCAAGGGCAAGCGAGTCAACACTCCGCCCATCAAACCAGAGACTCATTGGATAAGATGGCTAATGATCAGGCTGAACTGAAAGACAAAATTCAGGCACTGGAGGTCCAAGCCGCTCAAATCGAGCAGGTCACTGGCCTGATAGGCGAGGTGGCTGAGCAAACTAATTTGCTGGCGTTAAATGCTGCCATCGAGGCGGCTCGCGCGGGCGAAGCGGGACGAGGATTCGCGGTGGTGTCAGACGAAGTACGTGTCCTAGCTGCAAAAACTCAAACAGCGATTCGGGAAATATCAACCATGACGGAAGCCTTAGGCAAGCGTGTCCATGAAGTAGTTAATGGTATGACTAAAACGTCTCAGCAAAGCGAAAGAATGCATAGCACGATGATAGCACTGGAAGAAAGCGTATCAGAAATGGGTCACCTGATTAACGACATCAATACCGAAACCGCCGGAATTGCCACCACCACCGAAGAGCAGGCTCAAGTCTCTCAATCTCTCGCCAGTCAAGCGCACCACATTGATACCCTCAACCAATCCGCAGCGCAAACGGCCGATCATCTGTCTAATCTCACCAGTGAAATACAGAGGTCAATGCACACGTTGCGCGGTGAGCTGAACAAGTTTCAACTTTGAAGCTGGAGGCCTTTAGAAGTGATGTTCAGACAACCGCAGCGCAAAAGCAGACAAAAAGATACCCAAGAGCGGTCTGCCGATAGGCGCCTGTATATGGATCTGTTACACGTATAGCATTGAATCCTCTCTTTAATCGTGCATTTACTAATGCCTGCATCTTTCGGAGAGGGGGAATATGTTGAGTAAGAGGTTTTATGAAACTGAACAACAAACTGATGTTGATACTAGGGGTGCTGTTCTCTGTCACTTTAATGACGACGACAGGGGTTGGCTATGTTGAATTTCGCAATGAATCGATTTCAAAATCTCGCCACCTTTTGTCAGAAGAGGCAAGGCTGATTGGGCAAGCAGTTGATGAACGAATGTCTCGCAATTTTGATACATTGAACTTAGCGGCTCGTCAACTTGATTTGACAGCACATTCGTTGGATGCCTCGTCAACATTGAGCACACTTGAGGCGATCGTGGATACGCTGGAGGTGCTAAACGCCTATGTCGCGCTGGAAAATGGCCAAACGTTCTCCACGTCATCGGGAGGGTTTGTGCCGAACTTCAACGCTCGAGATAAACAACGAGAATGGTACCATCGTATTTTTTCAGGAGAAACCCGGGTGATTACCGCACCATACCTGAGTGCGGAAGGTGAGGTGGTGATGGCGTTAGGGGTGCCCGTCATGCTAGAGGGAAGAGTCGTCGCCGCCCTAGTGTCGAACATGAAAGTGGATCTCTTGACGCGCTACATCGCTAGCTTGTCTCACGACAATCAGCTATGGGTGACTCGTGAAGATGGCTACATACTGGCAGCAAAATACCCAGATTTGATTGGGGAAGACATTTACGGTGTCCGACCCAGTTACCGTGCCTTCAAAAACCATAAGGCGAGTGAACATACTTACTGGCTCGGGGAGACCCAATTTTTTGTCGTGTCACATCAAATTCCTTCATTAGGATGGACGGTGTGGGAGTGGACGGAGTGGGAGAGTATGACTGAAGCCTCAGAGAAGAATCTTTTGGAACTCGGGGGGATGGCTTTGCTTTTTGGGGCCTTATTATTAGGGCTGATGTATCGATGTGTTCATTTTTATGTCGTTCGACCGCTTGGTGAGGAGCCAGAAAAGATAGTCACGCTCATGCAGCGAGTGGCCAACGGGCAACTGACGTTTGATTCGCCATCCAACACGGCCTCAGGTATTTACCGCGAAACGCTGGTGATGGCTGAACAGCTCAAATCTTTATTGATGCGGATCCGCTATCTGTCGGGGCAAGTGGAGGAAATCGCATGTGCTATCGATCGTGGTGCTGCTGATGTCAATAGCAACGCCTTCAACCAAATGCAGCAGTTAGAGCAAACGGCCACAGCCATGACTGAGATGGCCTCGTCCGTAGACGACGTGGCTAGCAATGCAAATCGAGCCTCGTCGTCTGTACAACAGGCAATGGGAGATGTCGCCCAAGGGCTTGCCTTGGTGGCTGAAGTGGATACGGGGTTGCGCTCTCTGGGTGAAGGTGTGAGTGAGGCGCAACAAGCTATCGAGTTGGTGGAAGAGCAGTCGAGACAAGTAGAAAAAATCTTGGATGTGATCCAAGCGATCGCCGAACAGACTAATTTGCTGGCCTTGAATGCGGCAATTGAAGCGGCTCGGGCAGGGGAGCAGGGGCGTGGGTTTGCTGTTGTGGCTGACGAAGTACGCCAGTTGGCCAGTCGAACTCAAAGCAGCACGGCGGAAATCCAGTCACTGATTACAGGGTTGCAGAGCACCATTACTCGATCCGTGACTATCATGTCGAGTAACACTGAGAATGTTCACACTATATTGAATCGTTCTCAGTCTGCCTCGGTCGCCCTACAAACTATTGAAGGCTCTGTGCTAATTATCCAAGACCAAAATGGTTTGGTGGCGACGGCCACCGAAGAGCAGTCAGTGGTGGGTAGTCAAATTAATCAGTCAGTACATGACGCCCATACCATTGCCACCACCACACAACAAGGCTCTGAACGCAACCGCGGTTTTGCTTCAGAACTGATGGCATTATCAAACTCAATGGATGAACAAATTACTCGTTTTGAACTCGACTAAGTTCCGTATTCAAACCTCAGCCAAGGCTGAGGTTTTAGTCACGTCACCATGTGCAATGGAATACCTTACTCAAGGTCGGCTTCTCTGGTTTGGGAGTGTGGGTGGGAGGTGGCGGCGCAATGCGTAATAGCTGAGTGCTAAAGTGGGTTGGAAGATTTCCACTTCGACCATAGAGTGACAGTTGGATGGCTTGTTCCTCTAACTGAAATTCCACTTCTTGATTACATGGAGGGGAGAAGGTTTGTGCGAGAGCGGCTTTGGCTAGGTGACGTTCAAACGGCGCTAGTGGGGTCGTCGCAATACACAGTGTTTGACCTGGCTCTAGTTCAGCGAGAAAGTCGAGGCTGAGCGGGTGTTGAGAAAAAGCCCGATGAATGTCAGTGCTACAGCCGACATAAATTAAGTTGAGCAGCCTGAGCGTGTTACGGTCAACGGCAAACTCACAGGTATAAACAAGATACAGTCCGCCAATTTTTGGCAGTCGGTGGCGATGGCGATACAACCAGTAGCCGTCAAAGGTCATTTCTAGAATTTTCATCATGTGGTCTCCAAATAAAGGTCACAAGCGGCGTGTCATTGTCCTCCAGTGTCGCTAAAACCTCTCTTCAATAACGGACAAAGAGGAGGCAATTTATGTCGTCCTGAACGCTTGGCTGAAAACTGCGCTGTTTTGTCTGATTTTAGCGACACGCTCCGTCTAAAGTAGGACGCTTACGTCCATGTGAAGAGCAGGAAAGATGAATTGGATTACAAAGGTGATAATGGCAGTCGCAAGTGCTCTGTTAGCGTCAGGGGCACAAGGTAAAATTACGCTTCATCAACCAAATTATTTCACTTTTGGCTATGTTGACCAGGTCAATACTAGCGTCGCAGTGGAAGGGGAGCATGGGGAGTATCAAGGAATGAAAAACACTGAAGCGAAATTTCAGTTCAGTCTGAAATTCCCTCTCTTTGAACAGCGAGATAGGGCCATTATGGGGGCATTCACGCAGACGTCTTTTTGGCAATTAGGCAACACTGACCGATCTTCTCCTTTTAGAGACAGCAATTACCGTCCAGAACTCTTCAGCCTGCATCATGTGAGCCGTAGGCTGCGCGTATCTCAAGGCTATCGTCATCAGTCGAATGGACGAGGGGGTGCACTCTCTCGGAGTTGGGAGCGTTACTTTTTGGCCATGCACTTCGATACGAGCTCTTGGGGCATGACTCTTCAAGGGTGGCATGCGTTCGCACTAAGTGATAATCCTGATATTTCCCACTATATTCCTCCGTGGCAGTTGGATGTGAACGTCCCCATTGGGAGGGGAGAGTGGGCTGTTACTGGTGCCTATGGAGGACCTGCATCGCGTGGTTTTATTGAGACTTCAGTGACGCATCCGCTAACCCATACTCTGGCGGTGTTTGCCCAGTATCGCTCAGGATATGGGGACTCATTGCTGGATTATCGAACTCGTAACACCCGCATTACATTAGGATTCCGACTGTTCCCTTCACGCTTCTGATTTCAAGATAGGGCAAGGATTGTCTCAAAAAGCGTAAGCTTTGGCATGTTCGAAGAGGGAAAGTCTGATTTACTGAGTATATAAATTCAACGTTATGCATATCTTATTGCTAAGAAGGATGAGTGGTAGTCATACGATCTTTTAAATCGAAAATCTTGGTCGCGACCTCGTCGCTCTTGCTTGCTTGTCTCATTATCCTGACATCGCTTTCCTACTTTCTCGTCTCTTCAGACGCCAAAAAGCACATAGAGACAATTTCCGACCTCAAACTGCAGATCCTGACTGATGGTATTGCGCAATGGGCGTCGTCGTTCACACACGCTGTCGAACAAGTGGCGCCGGACTTTTCAATCGATCGTCGTGATCTTCAAATCCAATTGATGGTGGAGCAAATACAAAAAGCGACCCGAGCCAGCGAAGTGCTAGTCGCTTTCCAAGACGGGCGCTCTTATCACTCTGACACTGGGATCGGTAATGTGTATTTTTACGACCCACGCAAAGAAGCGTGGTACCAAGGTGCATCTCGCGCGAAAGCAATGACATTGAGCAGCAACGAGACCGCGTTACAAGTATCGGTGCCATTTTACTATGAAGGCAAGCATCGTGGTGTATTGAAAGCAACCAAGCCACTCAATGAGTTGCATTCTTTCATCGAAAAAGCGGAGCAACATGATGTAGATATCTATCTGCAGAATAATCACGGTGACGTACTTTACAGTTCATTACCTCTGCAGGGTACACCGCTATTCACGAGTGACGTCAGCCATATCGCATCTGGAGAGCTACTGAAAAGAGAGCAGGTCATTGAAGGCGTTTTGACTTCGGTGTACCAACAAACGGTAGCTATTTCCCAAGCGAACGTGTGGACTCTGAGTGTAGCTACTCCTAACAGTGTGGCGTTCGCGAGTCTTACCCAGATGACTCGTGATATGGGAGCTTTGACGGTGGGTATAGTGATCTTAGGGACAGGTTTTATGGTGTGGCTATTGAGCTACCTATGTCGACCTTTAGAGAGTCTGGCCAGCATGATAACGGACTTGGCTTCGGGGAGCAGTGATTTAACTCGTCGACTGACGTTACCTAAGGAGACCGAATTCGCTGAAATTGCACTTAATGTCAACCAATTTGCGGACAAATTGCACGGCACAATAAACACAGTAAAGAGCCTCAATGAGCAATTGCATGAAGGCGCACAGCAAACCTCTAGTGATGCCAATGGTGTGTCCGATGTCGCAAAGCGCCAGCTTGACAAATTGGAACAGTTGTCAGTGGCCATGGAACAGCTCTCCGCCTCTTCTCACTCGGTGGCTGATATTGCATACCAAGCGGCGGAGTCGGCAAAGTTAGCGCAAACATCTGTTTCACAAGGACGTACCGTTGTGCATGAAACACGTCGAGCGATTGCATCGATGTCGGGGGAAATCAAAGATGCGGCCAATGTTATTGAACGGGTTCAAGCGAATGCAAACGACATTGAGCACGTGATGTCGGTGATCGAGGATATCGCAGAACAAACCAACCTTTTGGCACTGAACGCCGCTATTGAAGCTGCTAGAGCAGGCGAATCTGGTCGCGGGTTTGCGGTAGTCGCCGACGAAGTCCGTTCCTTGGCCAAACGAACTCAGGACTCCACACGGCAGATCCAGCAATCCGTCATCCAACTGCGAGACAGTGCGATGGCTGCCAGTCATGTGATGAAGCAGAGTTTGATCACGGCAGATACCACCGTCAAACGGGGTGAGGCGTCACACCAGATGCTCGAGGAAGTTGAAATGTCTGTTGTGACGATTTCGGACTTGATCAACGACACAGAAATGGCGGCAGACCAGCAAAAGACAGTGGCATTGGAAGTTAGCTCAAACACCAATGATATTAAGGTGTTGTCACAGGGGGTATCGGAGTCCGCCTCACAAACGCATGAGAGAATGACCTGTCAGATGTCATTGACACTTGCGCAAAAGGACGCCGTTTCAGGCTTTGTTGTTTAACTAAAGGAGAACTAAATGAAACATTATGTGATTAGAACCGTTGGCGTTTTAGCTGGACTTATTGCGTCATTTGCTCAGGCTCAAGAGACGTTAGCGTTGGTGATTTCGAGTCTCAACAATCCGTTTTTTGTCACGATGAAAGAGGGGGCTGAGCAACGAGCTAATCAATTGGGGTACCGTTTGATTGTTCTTGACTCCCATAACGATCCAGCAAAAGAACTCGCAATTGTCGAAGATTTGTTGGTACGCCAAGTGGATGCTTTGCTCCTTAACCCGACAGACAGTGATGCTTCTTCCGCATCGGTTCGCGCTGCCAACAGAGCGTCTGTGCCTGTGTTTACCTTAGACAGAACCGTAAGTCATGGCGAGGTGGTCTCTCATATTGCATCCGACAATGTTCGTGGTGGATACCTAGCGGGCCAGTTTTTAGCAGAACAGTTAGGGCATGGTGCCTCCGTCGTGCAATTGGAAGGCTTGCCAGGTACGTCAGCTGCACGAGAACGAGGACAAGGATTTATCTCGGCAGCCGAACAATTAGAGTTTGAGGTTTTAGGGAGTCAGCCCGCCGACTTTGATCGCAGTAAGGGGCTAAGTGTGATGGAGAATCTGTTGGTTTCGTATCCCGAGGTTCAAGCTGTGTTTGCCCAAAACGATGAAATGGCGCTCGGAGCATCCAGAGCCGTTATGGCTGCGCAAAAATCCGTCATTATTATTGGTTTTGACGGCACAGAAGAGGGAATTAAGGCAGTAAGTGAGAAGATCATACATGCCACAATCGCACAGCAACCTAAACTGCTTGGTTCGACCGCGGTTTCCACCGTTCAGCGATTTATGATGAACCATTCTGTTGATACTTATATCCCGGTTGAACTGAAGTTGATCACTGGTCCAACGCCCAAATAACGCCTTTGAAAGGATATGGTAGACGGATGGAATTTAAGGAGCGCTAAACGGGAGGAATGACTGTGCGTAGCTTGGAGGATATTGAGGTATTTTTGGATTATTTGGGGGATGCGGTGGTGGTGGTGGACGAGGAATCGAACGTCGTATTCGCCAACAGTGCTAGCCAAAAGCTGTTTAAATACACCAAGCAGGAGTTTGTGTCCTTAAAGGTAGAACAACTAATGGCGAATCACGGGGTTCGAGAAGGCCACAACGACAGAATGCGAACGTATATTCGAAATCAGCACCCCTCTCGGACAATTCAGCGTTCTTCCTCCCCGATTCTAGTGAGAGAGGCGATCCCATGCGTGCGTGCTAATGGGCAAGTCTTCAATGCGCGCGTATCCGTATCGAGTATTGAAGCAGGTAGTTCACGATATGGGATGGCTATCATTCATGACTACTCCAGTGTCTACGACCTGATATCGAAGCTTAACCAGGACGCGGTTACGGATAAGCTGACTGGGTTGTTTAACGGACGATACCTCGAAGACTGGCTGACGCGATCACCGAAAAGCAATACATCAGTGGGGGTCGCCTATTGTGATTTAGGCAAGTTTAAGCACATCAACGATCAATATGGCCACAAGTGCGGGGATACCGTGCTGCGGGAATTTTCGGTACGACTTAAACAGATGCTTAGACCACAAGATAAAGCGATACGAGTGGGGGGAGATGAGTTTTTGGTGTTGTTCGAGTTGCAATCGAAAGGCCAAGGACGTGACGAAATGAGGATTAAAGCTGATGCATTGTGCAGTGTCCTGGCTGCGCCGTTTTATCTGCCGGATAAGCGCTTGAACGTCTCACTTGTTATGAATATGGGGCTGGGAGTTTACCCGGAGGACCACCCAGAATGGGAGGTACTGATCGATCGATGTGATAAGGCTATGTACGCCTCTAAGGCACAATCGATGCCTTATCTGTTTGTCCAGGATATCCCGTCCCAATAACAACACGGTGAAGGCGTGATCAGATTGTAAATCGGTTTTTGTCTTAAATTGCTCTGGATTTGTCCGCTCTAAAGTTCTTGATAGTTTTATCATCGTTAGAAAGCCACCTAACCAAGCTATTTACAAACCATTTTGGTGATTTCAATGACAAAAGATAGTGTCCTAACCCCACCTAATACTTTGATGGGACGCCGCAGACTTTCAATTCATGACCGACACAAAATGGAACAGCTGACGTCAAAAGTGATGACACGGTACCATTTGTGGCTCGTCAATCATAAGTACGCGTTACAGCATGCAGATGACCTTTTTTTGGACGAGCAATGGACGAAATATAGGGGGCTCTCGGAAGAGGATGAGGCCATCAGCCAGCGCTTCAAACGAGAATTGCTTGAATGTGAACAAGCGAGCCAGTCCAGCCGTCAAGACGCGCATGCGGAAAAACTCAAAGTCCAGTCTCGCGTGATGCAGAACGTTGAAAATACCCTGAAAGCAAGGTTGGCCACTTTATTCCAGGAAGCCGATCTCTCGAAGCTACTGAATCCAGTACCCGATTTCAGCTACTTGGTGAGCGTGGCCTACCAGCCCTCGTTATCATTCAGTCGCTTGTATCCGATGTGTGAGCTCAACCGAGCGTTGTCTAAGCAAGTTATCCACTTAGCCAAAAGCCCTCGTTTCTCGATGAAAGGCACTCGCCGTACGACAGCTCTAGACGACCCGAAGGTAGCTCTCGCACAATTGGGAATAGAAAACTGTCGGCGGTTCCTTCCCTTGCTGATGGCCCGACCGCTTGCTACACCCACTGATGGGGTCATGAGTTCCATCAGTAATAAAGTCTGGCAGCATTTACTGGTGTGTGCCAATGCTACCCACCACCGGCTTGAAGAGGCTGGCGTTGTTTCTCCAGAGCAGGGCATGTTACTTGGTACGATCAGACATCTTGGGCTCTTAGTGGTGATTAATCACTTTCAAACACAATTTGAAGAAGCGCTGCTGCAAGTGATGCAAGACTATCGACAGAGTAACTGTATGACGGAGTATTTTGCTTGCAGTGAGATAAAAATGCCCTTGGTGTTGCTGCCACAGCTCCTACAAAGGCATGAGAGAGGGATCGTTGAGCGTTTGATCGCACACATAGATTGGGGGCCGAGCGCAATGCCCCTAGCTAGAGCATTGCTGGAAGATTTGGAGGACGCTCCTCTGGACACTCGTTCAATCTATGGAGTAGCACTGGGCCAAGGAAGAGCGTTCGCAGTGTTCGATAACATGGATAAAAATCAGATCTTTCCGACCAAATTTGCCCCTCATTGGTTTGCTAATGTACGCCTGAGTGGGGAGGCTTTGTCAAAGCTGCAGCAAAGCCATCCAGGCATGCTGAAGCCATACCAATAGCAGAGGTGAGAATGGAAGCCCACGAAGGACTGCTCGATCAAAGGGTCAAGTTGCTGAACGTATTTGATACGGGAAGCGAGGGATTATGGTTGATGCGAATGAATGGGAGGATTCGTTACTACAACGACGACTTTTATCATCAATTTGATATTGTTCAAGAAGATGCTGATGTAGAAGACTGGATCCGGCTTATTCATCCTCTGGATATCGAAACGTTTCGCACGCAAATGCATCATCACGCAATGGCCAAAGAGGAACGGGTAGTGTCCGAGTACAGAGTGCAGAACCGGCAAGGTCAGTATCTTTGGATAGAGGCCTCTGGAGTCATGATGGTGGATGAGGAAGGTGCATTCATGGTCGGTTGCCATCGCAATATTTCCGATCGAAAATTGATGCAGGACTATCTGTACCAAACGGCGTATTTCGACCCTGTTTCTGGCTTGATGAACCGTAACAAGCTGAGGGTAGATCTCCTAGAGGAACGCGTCGATTTAGAGGGGCAAATTTTGCAGTTAGCCATCCAACGTTCTCACCTCTATTCGCGTCAGTATGGACAATCGGTGGAGGACGAATTTGTCTCGGCTATTCATGCCTTTATGCTCAAACAAAACCTCGAAAGCTATACGTTTTATCGACTGAAATCGGGTGTCTACGCAGTCCTCATGTCGATGAATATGTCAGTCAACGCACTGCGAGCTCTTGCCATGAAAATGCGCGTTTTTTTTGCCGACTTTGGTTCGTCCAGCAAGATATTTGTTGGCGATGAATTAGCGATTGGCGGAGTGTTCATTCGCCAAACTACTTCGGCTGAGAAAACGCTGGAAATTTTGGATAAGACGTGTGATTACGCGGGACGACAATGCGCTGGTCGAGTGGCCATTTATCATGGAGAGGTTCAGCAACATATTGAACGGTTTTTTACCATTCAGGAGTCGTTAAAATCGGCGATCGAGTCACAGCAAATATCAATAGCTTTGCAGCCCATTTGTCTGGCTGGATCGATGAGAACGGTCAGCTACGAAGCGCTGGCTCGATGGACGCACCCTGACATTGGTTCCGTAACGCCAGATGAGTTTATCCCGTTGGCAGAGGAGCAAGGATTGATCCATGCTTTGGGCCTGAGCGTGCTGGAACAAGCATGTCAATTTTTGTCAATGTCCGATCGACAAGGCCAGCCAGCAATCAAGGTCAACGTGAATGTTTCTGCGTTGCAGATTATGCGACACGATTTTGCGAAAAAAGCCATGCAAGTGCTCCGAAGACAGGGACTGCCCGCTGAACGTATTACGTTAGAGATCACCGAATCGGTATTGCTTGATGCCGATGAGAGTATTGTTAAGAAATTGTACCGGTTGCGAGCGTTAGGGTTTCAACTCTCGTTGGACGATTTTGGGTCTGGTTACAGCTCCGTTTACGGGCTGTTCAACTTGCCATTCAACCAAATTAAAATCGACAAACTTATCATCTCTGAAGCGCAGCATAATCGCTCATGTCAGGCTTTTATCCGTTTTCTGACCGATCTTGGTGAGGTCAATGGGATAGATATTGTCGCTGAAGGACTCGAGCATCAACACCAAATCGATCAATGTGCCACCTTGAATGTTTCCCACCTACAGGGATTTGCGATCGAGCACCCGGCAGCTATCACACAATGGCAGGCTCGTTTTGCTTGCGATCAACTGAGTAAATAGAATTGCGTAAATCAACAGTGGGCCTAGCATTGGCAGGGCTGACGTCCTGCGGTGGTGGGGGCTCCTCGAGTACCGACATGCATCTTCAGACGTTGCCAACATTAATCATGGCGTTTGTGGATACCCAGAACCATAAACAAGTCATTTCGGGAGATCTGGAAATTCGACAAACGCGTCGCGAGCCCCTTTTGCTCAACGGACCTGCCACTTTAACAGTATCACTTGGTAGTCAAGACATCGTGGAGCAAACCATCACGAGTTTACCGACTACGATTTCAATTCCAGAGTCTTCGTTGAATACAGCTCTTGTCGACCGTTTGTTAGTGAAGTTGGAGAGCGAACAGTTTATCAACGTGCAGCAAGCAGTTCGATTTTTCGATGCGTCCGGCGAGATTGAGGTTCAGGGGCCAGGAGGCAACGCCAAGCAGGCTTGGCTCTATGGTATTGAGCGTCCTTCGTTGCGTGTTACTCGCAGGGGCAATCATTGTTACCTTAACAATGGCATAGTTGCAGTGATTGACATGCAGAATACCACCGACCCACAAAGTTCGCCTATGGCGGCAAATCGCATAGACGATGATACCTATCAGCCCTATCATTTTGACTGTTCGGCGTCGACATACCATGCTCAAAAGAGTATCAGTGACAGTGGGGGTATTTGGACATACTCGACGTTAAATGATGCTCTGTATTATGGAACGATAGTGCACAACATGTTTGTCCATTATCTTGGAGAACCACCGTTGGATCATCAAATCCGCTTGCGGGTACATTACGGTCCCCGTTCGTCAGTCCGGGCGTTTTGGGATGGAGCTTATGCTAACTTTTCTGATGCCTATCCATTTCAATACTCGACGGCGTCCCTAGATATTATCGCGCACGAAGTCGCCCATGGGGTGCTGCTGCGCCTATCCTCGATGTCTTACACCACACCGTTAGGTCTAGATGCGCAAACTCTATCGGAAGCGTTCAGTGATCTATCAGGCGTAATGGCTAAGCACTGGCTTGATCCGACTACCAACCTTTGGTGGCATGGTGAAGAAACCGACGGCTCAATTCGTAAATTGAACCAAATTCAAACCGAACCCGCCGCAGTGTCAAGCTATCTGGATTACGCCACTGCGGGCAACAATCCGTACTTGAGAATAGGATTGATCACCTACCCATTTTATCTACTGTCGCAGAAGTGGGGGGTAGAATCGACATATCAGGTTTATATTGATGCTACTCGGTGCTGGACAGCTGAGTCGACATTGATTGACGGGGCACGGTGCATCGTGTCATCCGCTGGTCAATTAGGGTATCCGACGTCTGATGTTTATGAAGCTTTTGACGCAGTCAACATGCCGCTGTTATAAGCAGCGGCATGGCTGAGTACATTAGAGGAGTGAGGTGAAAAAGCGATCTAAGTCATCATAGCGAGTCGTTTGACGAAACAGCTCTTGCCCGTTAACGATGAAAGTAGGAATCGATCGAATATCTAGTGCTTGTGCGCGCTGACGATCGGTGTCCAAACGGGCAAAGGTTGTTGGGGCATACATGACTTCGAGAAAGGCATCCGTATCATAACCAAGCGTTCGAGCAATATTGAGTAGCACATCAATATCAGCGATGTTTTCCGCTCGTTGGAGGTGAGCTCGTTGTAAAGCATCAAACATGTCCCAATGACCGTTTTCGCCTGCCAACTGCTCCGCGGCTTGGGTTGCCTGCGCTGCGAGCAAACCGCTCGGATAGCTAAACGACGCCTTTGCCATCGCCTCAATATTGAATCGATCAGTTGAGCCCTCAAACCGTTCACACGAGGCCCAATGCGCTAGGATCTCTTGTTTTGCTTGCGCCAAAGAACCGAAACGCTCAGCCATGTCCTGCGGTGTTCGCTGAAGCACATAGCTACGGTGCATTATCTTTAGAGGGTATTTTTTCTCTAGTTGTCGAAGCACTGATGATTGGATGTAGCACCAACCACATACCACATCATGAAAGAACTCGATATGAATGGTCATGGTCGGCTCCTCTTAAAGCATGCCTTCAAATTCGGTCGCCAAACGTTTTAACGTAAGGTCCGTGTCCGAAGTGAATTGGCCTTCGATGTAATGGGTCCCAAAGCAGCCAAGACTAAACGTAGCTTTGACTTCAGCTCCCCACCACGGCATTAGACTATGCAAAGTCTGCAGGCTAGTAGCTCCGCCGTTTGCCCCTGGTGACGTACTGAGCAACAGAACGGGAATATTGTGAGTACCAAAAAAGCCGGTTTCTGTCGTCGATAAACGAGATAACCAGTCGATAACATTCTTCAGAAAAGCAGGCATAAAGCCATTATGTTCTGGGACGGCGATCACCAGTGCATCGTGCTCAGAGAAAATATCCCAGAGTAATTGTACATTGTCAGGAATACCATTGGATTCAATGTCCTGACTGTAGATGGGTAAAGGGTACTCTATCAAATCCAGTAAGGTCGTGGTGTGAGATTGAAAATGCGACACCGTTTGCTTTAACAACTTGGTGTTGATAGAGCCTTGGTGGTTGCTTCCCGAAATTGCGAGGATCTTTTTCATTATATTCTCCTGTTAAATGAATCATCCGTGATTCACTATAATGTTTACTGTAGGATGATAAAGTTCCTTTTTGTGACTATATAATTCACTATCAGTAAATAATTTTTTGGAGGAGGAAATACAGTGGATAAATTGGTGGCGGCCAACGTGTTCAAGCGAGTGGTTGAATTGGACAGTTTTCACCTCGCGGCAGACGACCTTGGCTTGTCTCGATCTGCGGTGAGTAAGAACATTGCTGAGCTAGAGGGATTTCTTGGGGTTGCACTCATTACGCGCACTACACGCACTATGCGCGTGACACCGACTGGTGAGGAGTACTATCGCCAGGTTTGCCAATTGCTGGATATGTGGGCGATGGCCGATCAACAGGCGATGGCCGCTTCAAGCAGAATGCAAGGGACTCTCACTGTCAGCATTCCGATGTCGCTGGGTTTGGTGTCCATTCAACCCAAATTGTGTCAGTTTGCCAAGCAGTATCCAGACCTACTGCTCAATGTTCTTCTTTCAGATGAGCAAATTGATCTTGTCACTGGAGGTATTGATGTCGCTATTCGTGGCAGTGGGCATCTTAAAGATTCGACGCTGCATGCGCGTAAACTTGAGACTCTCCCAAGAGTATTATGTGCTGCCCCTTGTTATTTGGCCGATATTGATCTTCCTCTTAATCATCCCTCGGACCTTAGCCATCATGATTGTTTGATTTACAGCTTGTCTACCTCGCCAACAAACTGGTTATTTTATTCAGAGGCTGAAGAGTGTCAGATCGCCATTCATCAGATTCGAATGCAAACCAATAACACCCTAGCGCTTAAGCAGGCTTGCGTTGAAGGGTTAGGTGTGATGCTGGCGCCCAAGATAATGGTGGAAGAAGAACTTACTCGCGGTGTGCTCCAACCTATTTTGACCGATTGGCGAATCCCCAATCACGATGTGTATGCTGTCTATCCGCAGCACAAAGAGCATTCCCTAATGGTGGCCGAACTGATCCGTTTTTTATCTCAAGAGATGGCGCTTGAAGCTAGCTTCTGAGTCAAAAAGTCGAGAAATACTCGCAATTTGATAGGCATATGGTCGCGCTCCGGGAAGAGAGCATAGATGCTTTTTTCTGGCATTACATACTGTGGGAGTAATTGCAATAACTCTCCCGAATGAAGGTATGGTCTGGCTATGAAATCGGGGAGTCTCGCAATACCAAGCCCTTGAGTTGTGGCCGACAATAAGGCTTCGCTGTTATTGACTCGGTAATTACCGGTTACAGAGATGCTCTCAATTTCGTGCCCTTGGGCGAAAACCCATTCTGCCGTCTCTGATGTGTGTCGATACGTTAAAGCATTATGCTGAATAAGCTCTCTAGGATGGCTTGGGACGGAACGTGCGTTAGACTCAAAATAGAGAGGGGAAGCGCATACGACGCTGCGACTCTTGATGAGCTTTCTAGCGATCAAACTGGAATCATCAAGATCCCCTCCTCGAATGGCCAAGTCATAGCCGCCTGCCACAATATCTACATAATCGTCACTCATGGTCATGTCGATTTGAATGCCTGAAAATTGCTCTAGGAAAGTGGGAATAATGGGGGCAACGACCAACCGCCCAAACGACATCGGGGCACTGATCTTAAGTGTTCCAATCGCCTGACTCTGTTGACTGGTGGCGGCATCCTCAGCCTTTTGCAACCAATAGTAAGCCTGATTTACATGCTGATGGAAGTTCATGCCAGCCTCTGTGAGAGACACTTGTCGGGTGGTTCTGTGCAGCAAACGCACACCTAGTCCCTCTTCTAACTGAACCACACGTTTGTTGACGGCGGATCGAGACACGCCTAATTCCCGTGCAGCTTGAGCAAAACTGGCGTGTTTAACTACCTCAAGGAAAAAAGGGATCGCATCTAAATGCGTCATGATTGTCACCTTTTTGGATACAGTGTGGATAGTATATGCTCTGTTCTCTAACCATTACAGTGAGCGTAAACTGGTTTTTCCACATCAATAAGGGAGAGCGAACTATGAAAACACTCGATACTGGGGTGGAGAAGCGAATCACACATCATGTTCCAGCTTGGTTCAAGAAGCTGCTTTATGTCGTGTGTATTGGTGGGTTAGTAGCGATTAACTTTACCCTATCCAAATACGCCGTTAATCAAGGGATCAAACCGATCGATGTCGCGGTTTTTCCTATGGTGGGCGCTGCGGCTTTACTGATGCTGATGCTGGTGAGTCAGCGTCAGTGGCGATTCAAGGAGTTTCGTCACATTCGTTATTACTTTTTCGCAGGCTTATTGGGCGTGAGTTTGCCCAATTTAGCGTCCAGTGTCGCGCTTCAAAATCTTAATGCCAGTACATTTAGTGTCCTAGTGACTTTGTCACCCATATTCACGTTATTGTTTGCGATTCCTTTTGAACGCAGCACGCTGACCATGCCTAAAATTTTGGCCATCACAGTGGGAGTTCTGGCTGCAATGATGGTGACGATCACGCCTTCGATGCAGAGTGAGGTGGATGGATACAGTGTGTTAATTGCTTTGTTAGTGCCTTTGTTGTTAGGCGCTGGCAATGTATATCGCAGTCGTGCATTTCCCGCCAACGCCAACCCCGTTGCGTTGGCGGCTGGGATGCTTGCCCTGCAAAGTGGGCTTTGGTTACCAGCGGCGAATCCGTCAATTTTACTTGCTCCATCAGGGGAGGAATGGGTGCTAGGCGTTATGGCTGTAAACGCCTCGCTTAGTTATCTATTGACCTTTCGATTTCAACAAGTGACAGATGGGATCGGGTTCAGCCAAGTAGGCAATGTCGTCACGGTAACAGGGGTCTTACTGGGCGTGCTTGTATACGGTGAAGCGATCACCATTGAGTTGTGTGCTGCGACTCTACTATTGGGCGCTAGCTTGTACTTGTTCAATAAATCTTAGGTTATTTTTAATAGGAGAAACACTATGTCTCATTATAGCGACTTCATTCGTACCCTTTATCAAATCGTAGATAACAAAGATGCTCGCGCATTAGCGGAATTGCTTCACCCGGACGTGATGTTTACTTTTTCCAATGCCGAGACGGTGAGTGGAGTGAATGCGGTGACGGCAATCAATGCGCAGTTTTTCGCGTCTATCCAAACGATGAACCATACCTTTGCGGGTATGTACGAGGTGGGAGATACTTTAGTTTGTGAAGGGCAAGTGGATTATATCCGCTTGGATGGCAGTGTGTATGACGCGAAATTTGCAACAATTCTGACGTTAAAAGATGGCCTGATTTACCAGTATAAAATCTTTGCTGATGTATCTGGGCTCTAGCGTAATTTACTTGTCAAAAAAAAAGCTGCCAATTCGGCAGCTTAACTTCACCAATTAGCCTGTAGTTCAAAGCAGTGCTCCATCGCCTAAAGGGTTATTCCTCCGCATTCCACCATTTTCACACTAAAGTGTCACAGTATTCATGTCTAACCCCTATCGGTGAAGGGACCCGAAGATCCTGAGGGAAAAAACACAGCATTAGCTCAAAGGAGGCAGTGACCAGTCACCGTCAGGAGATAATACACATTAAGCTTAATACGACAAACGGATAAGGTGCAGACAATGAATACGCATTTTCGGACAAGGCGTTGGCTTGTTATTGCCTTGGTAAGTTTATACTATGCTTGAAATAACCTTATTACTGATAAAAGTGTTTTTATGAGGCTGCTGTTTTATTGTGCAGACAATTTTCAACTGCTGGACTTGTCTGGACCCGCTGATGTATTTGCGATCGCCAATATTCTATCTGAAGTGGAACACTTTACCATGCAGTATGTCAGTGAATTCGGGGGGCGCTTACGGTCTAACTCAGGGGTTGAAGTTGAAACATCCTCGATCAATGACGTGATCGTTGACGAACGAGATGTGCTATTTGTGATCAATGGGCTCGACGTGGAGCGATTACCGTCACCCGCGGTGGTGCGTTTTCTTGATGAGGCGCATGATCGAGCAAGTTCAGTATGCACCATTTGTACAGGATTATTCATCCTTGCCGCGGCTCTGCGGCACATGCCTTATAAAGCTACGACTCACTGGCGCTATTTTGATGCGTTGCGATCGAAGTTCCCAAATATAGAGTTGCATCCCAATGCGCCTTTTGTGAATGATGGCAAGCTCTGGTCCTCTGCTGGGATCTCGACGGCCATCGATATGTCGCTGCATTTGTTGGAGCAACATTGTGGGCGCCGTCTCGCTCAGCAAGTTACAATGGCGATGGTCTTACCCAATCGACGCCGTCAAAACGATGCTCAGTTGAGCTTCCATCTTCTGTTGCAATTTGAATGCAGTGACACGAAATGGGAGAACCTGCTGCATTGGATCCAAGAAAATATCGCCACGCCTTTGGACACCGAAAAGATGGCCAGTTTTATGGCTATGAGCCCACGAAATTTTACGCGGCGATGTAAGCAAGAATTTGACATCACGCCGAAGAAGCTGGTCGACAGAATTCGCTTAGAATTGGCCAATTCTCTCCTACAAGAAACGGCCTATTCTCTGTCCTACATCGCCAATCGGTGCGGGTACGGTCGCGAGGAAAACATGAAACGAGCATTTTTAAAAGGGAAAGGGATGACGCCCTTTGCGTTGCGCCGGTTGGTTAGAGGGTCCTCATAACTCTGTCATTTTTTGCGGTGTGATTGTCGTTTCTTGGGGGCCATTTTCTGATGTTATGGATAGACCACCCCCTAACCAAATAGTTTCGGCAATGAAAACACTCAAATTTACTGATAAGACATACGTTATTCTCGCACCACTGAGTCTACTGACTTTTCTGTACATGTTCAGGTATGGGTATTCGACTTTTGACCTGTTCGTCAATGTTGGATTGGTAGCGGCCATCTTGATGCTCAATCAAGAGCGATTCAAGACGCTACTGCCGTATTTACTGTATGGTTTTGTCGCCTTGCATATTCATCAAGCCTACGGTGATACGATGTTGCACTTTGAGGTCTTCATATTATTGGCTTGCACGACAATTTATAATGACTGGAAAGTGGTGTTTCATTGCCTAATTGCTGCAGCTGTGCATCATTTGTTGTTCTACTACCTTCAATTTAACGCCCAATTTCCTATTTTCATATTCCCACCGAATAGCCCATTTTTAATGACCATCGAACACTGCCTGTACGCGGCATTGCAAGCTTTTGTCTCCATTTACGGTAGCTTGTCTCTTCGTCAAAACTTGGACAAACTGGACTATGTCGAAACTTCAATTGAGCACATGGTCAGAGATGACAAACTGTTTTTGGATGTGTTACTTAAAGACGACGGAGAGTTTGAAGTCAAGTTTAACCAAGTGATTCATCGTCTTAAAGAGTTGGCTGCTGCGCAAAGTAATGCCGTCGTTTCTGTGTCTAGTGTGACTCGCTCTTTGGGGGAAGATATCCAAAGTATTAATGATGAACTCTCTTCTCACGCTGTGAACACTGAAATGGTGGCAACCGCCATCGAAGAGTTGGGGACCTCATTTAACACAATTACTTCGTCCACAGAGCAGTGTAATGAAAATACTGGAAAAGCCCACCAGCTCAGCCAGAACAGTATGTCAAAAGCCGAGGATTGTCGCTTGGGTTTAAATGCACTGATGACTTTGGCTAGTGATACTCAAGTCATTATTGAGAACGTTACAAAGGACGCCGGTCAGATTTCGGCGGTACTGGAGACCATTGCCACGTTATCCGACCAAACCAACTTGCTGGCATTGAATGCTACGATTGAGGCCGCTCGGGCTGGGGAGGCAGGGCGCGGATTTTCAGTGGTGGCAGACGAAGTTCGTCAACTAGCTAACCGAACTGATACCAGTTTAGATCACATACAGAAATCCTTGACTCAACTGGCCGACAGCGTGACGAAGTCCAATAGTCACGTCGCCAGTATGCTGCAATCAGCGGATCAAGTGGGTCATGCATTGGATGAATTGATTGGGGGCTATCAGGATATTTCAGGAAATGTGACAGCCGTGAATGATGAGATGTACCAAGTGTCATCTGCGATCACTCAACAGAATAGCGCCTTAAGCCAAATCAACAATAATATGGCTTCGCTCAATACCTCCTCACAAAGCGTGAATTCTCGCATGGAATCCCAGCGCCAATCAATCGACGAGCTGCAAGCGCAAATGCAGTTGCTTCGGTCAATGAGCGAGAAATTGGTGGATAAATGAGTAACGCAATAATGTTGCTCTCAACGACCGTCGCATTTTTACTTGGGTTTGGATTGCCAGACGTATTACCTAAGAAGCAGACTTTTATAGAGGCCGCTCTACCGAGTCACGTCCAAGACTGTCAACTTTCTGGAGGGCGATGTTACGCCGAGGATGTGATACTGACCTTAGAAGTGGGCCAATTTACGCCACTCCGAGAAACTCTGTTTCATTGGAAGTCTTCGGCGAGCTGGCCAGAGGCAGGCACATTATATGTGAGTTCGGATGACCAGAGATTTGGCACGATCAAAGCAGAGCCGTTAGGTCAGAACCGTTATCGAGTCATGATCCCATATTGCTCAAACCAAGCGATGCGCATTATCGTGTTTCCTGAGCAGGAGCGCGTTGGGATGCGTTTGCCTGTCCTAGGCAACCCATCATGAACGATAAGCTTACTACACGTTTCTAGCTTTCGCTGGGCCATTATCTTGGCGGAGAGAGGTGCCGGGGATGCTTGTGGCGTGGACCATATCGATGGCTAGACAGCAATCTAACGGGTGGCTTCCTTCTTGAAAGGGGCACGAGAGGGGCTTGAGTTGGTTGCTGAGCTGTTCAAGCATAAAGTTGGTCGTAGAGGTGGCGAATTACTGACTGAGTATGGTAGAAATCGCAGCGAGAGAAATGCAAGAGCAGTATGTTGGCCTAAGCCCCTCCGTTTTAATGTCTGAAAGGGAATAAAATAGGGTAATTTCTTTACCCTATTTTATTTTTAAGCAATTATGGTGAAATTAAAAATAATAATAAGCGGAAAGAGAGGAATAAAATTGGTGATCATTTGATATAATGGGGGAGTTTTTAATCTCATTGCCATATAATACCCAAGAGGTTGAATTGATTATTTGCCACTTTGAGGAAAACTCATAAGAAAAATAATAAGAAAAATCTACTGCAATTTCACTGTCTGTGGAATAACGGGGGCGACTAATATTTTCCTCATTACTCTCTATCCCAAAATAATATTGAGTAAACTTTTTAGAAAAATAATGAAGGCTCATGGATGGAGTGAATGTAATTTTACCCATATCGATCGGAAAGAACTGAGTGAGTCCTAGATTATAAGATTTATATCGGCCCATAATGTCGTGAGCAATGTAGGCGGAAGACACGCCCCAAGGTGTGTAAAAGTCGCTCACCAAGCTCGCATCATAAGTAGCTTCTCGTTCTTGCATTCCTTTAAGAAATTCAGAGTCGTCAGCCTCATAACCACTGTGGCTTAGATTGACTTTGACACTTAGGTTAATAGGACTGGTGTCGCTACCGAGGAATCGATAGCCTAAACCCGACGAAGTTAAAGAGAAATCGTTGCCAAGATATCCAATATCTACCTCAGGTATCCATTCATTCTCAGTGCCACGATACAATTCTTGGCCAAAAGACAGTCCCGCTCCTATGAGCCACGTATTCTCGTTCGTATACACGTTGCCATGCTTGATGTGCACAGTTGCATGGCTCGATGCACTCACCAGCAAAGCGCAACCGCCTAGTATGATTGGAGTGTAATTCATCATCGTTAATTCCCTTGGTTCATGAAGATGCGGGGACTCATGCTACGTTGTTTTTGTTGCCTGTTTTGGCCCAATGTCGTGCAAAAAAGGACAGAACAGTTTGACCACCTTTAGGCTGGAGGGTTTGCTGAGTGGGGAGGCTTAGGGAGAAACGAGTTCGGTTCCACTGGCGGATAGGAGAGGAACCCTTGATAGAGATGCACTCCAAGTTTTTGAATCAATGTTTTGTCTTCGGCGTTTTCAATACCAACTGCGATAACCTCAATGTCGCGATCGACGCTGAACTCAATCAGAATCTGCAGTACCTGATAACACGTTGGATCGTGCTGGGCACTTGCCACCAACCCTGGGGCGATTTTGATGTGTGATACGGGGAGTTTAATAAGGTGGGTTAATGATTGCAAACTGGTGCCAAATTGGTCAATTGCTAAGCGGAATCCGTGGCGGTGCAGTTGGCTCAACTGATGGAGGATTTGAGTATCAAAATCCTCCAACTGAAGTTCTGATAACTCCAGAACAATATAGTGGGGCTGGAGATTAAACCGCTCTACTGTATGCCTGAGCAGGAGCGCAAACTGTGGGTTGAGCAACTCAAGGATAGAGATGTTCAAATGGACAGAGAATAGTTCAAAATGATGTACTTCCAATGTAGAAAAGTATCGGCAGGCTTGCTGGAAAATAGAGTTTCCTAATGACTGTATGAGGCCTAATTGTTCAGCGACGATGACAAATTCGTCTGGTTCGAGCAAGCCCAGCTCAGGATGAACCCAACGGGCGAAGACTTCATAGCCAGTGACCTGAGTCGTTTCAAGACTGAATATTGGTTGAACTTGGAATGATATGGCTTGAGTCTGGATGGCTTGAGGCAATGTGGCCCGAATGACAAAATAGCGTTCAATATTCGTTTGAATTTTTCCGGTATACAGTGCGACACGGTCGACCGGAAATGACTGGGCGTGCTCACAGAGTTTACTCAAGGTATCGAGTAGCCGATCTGGTGGCATCTTGATGTTCGCAGTCATAATGCCGATGGCAATGTCCTGAGAAGTTAGCCATTTCTGTTCATGGTCTTTGACAAAGTATGACGCAAGCAACTTCGAGGTAATATTTTCCAGTTTACTTCGAGAGTAGTCTCCCGCGGCGCGTACGACAAACATATCGAGAGTACAGCGGTAGATTCGATAGGGTGCATGACCGAAGGTGTCCTTGAGTCTTGAGATAAGATCGTAAGCGATTTCCGAGACGATATGATGGCCCCAGCGACGGATAAGTTCGCCCATTTTAGGTATGCGAAGGGCAAAAACGGTATGGGCGTTGACGTCAAAGTCACTGTCATCCAGTAACTTACGCCGATTGTATACTCCAGTTTCTTCATCGTGGTAGGCAGCGTGAGTCAGGTAATCTTCAACCCACATTTTTTCAGAGACATCGCGATGGTTACCGACTAAATAGTGTTCCCCGTCGGCGTCATAGACGACCAAACTGGTGGCCTCAATCCAAACAAAACGTTGCTGACGATTTTGAACGCGATAATGCACCGTGATCTTGTCGAAACCGTATCGAATTTGTTCATCCAATGTACGAGAGAAGTGTTGAAGATCGGCAGGGTGGATCAGTGATTTCCAATGTGCCAGCGTTACTCGGCCAAAGGGTAGAGAGAATTGTTGATAGAACGTATGATTGTAAAACGAGAGTTCGTTGTCGCCAGACATGGACCACAGGCCTTCTTTGGTCGTGTTGAAAATCTGGCATAGGTTAGTGTTGCTGTATACGTCGCGCGATTCTTTGCTCATGTGTCATCCAAGTTTGCGTCGACGATTGTATTGTGAGTGAGCCTTCTGCCGACGATATCACTTCAGCACATCGCCTTCGGCAATGCTACCTCACCTCTTGTCGCTGACCGAAAATGCGCATTTGTTGTCAGGAAAGGCGCTTTACACTGGCGTTGTAACCATCGCTTTAATCTACATAGTGTTGGTGAAACCAATGGTAAATACAGCGCCGCCGTGTTGATGATTGTTCGCCTCTATCTGCCACCCATGCCGCTCGATTATCCCTTGAGCGATGTACAGTCCAAGCCCATAGCCGGGTTGAAGACCACTTTTTGGGGCACGGAAGAAGGGTTGAAAAATCTGCTCTTGTATCGGTTTGGCGATGCCTGGACCATCATCTCGAACCGAAATAGATAAATGAGCTGAGGAGAGGGACCACGAGACTTCAACGTAGCTGTGGGCATGTCTAAGCGCGTTGTGGAGTAAGTTATCCAACGCTCGAGCTAACAGATGCCCATCAATAAGGAACTCTGTTTCCAAGCCTGATGACTGGCGCAAAATCGGAATAGTCCGGACTTGAGGCAAAGGTTTGAAATTGTCCAACCACTGGTGTAAGAAAGTGGAAGTGAGAAATTCTGTGGGCTCGTGAGTATCGTAAGTCATATGTTTAGCGTAGAGGAGAGACTCATCCACTAAGGCCTCGAGTTCGTTAAAATCGTCTTCAATGCTGATGAGTGACTGACTACAATCGCTGTCCGTGACTGGTTGACGGGCGTGTTCCAGCTCAAATTGAATACGAGCTAGGGGGGCTCTCAGTTCGTGTGATACGCCTATTGCTAAGCGCTGATTCGTTGTAATGGCATCTTCTAGACGTGATGCCATGGTATTAAAGTGGGCATTGAGTGTTCCGAGTCGTAATCCATCTTTTGTTGATGCTCTAGCACTTAACTTTCCACTTGAGAAAGTTTCTAGGGCCTGCTTTAAGTGCTGTAGTTTTCGTTGCAGTGACCATGTCCAGATTACAACTCCCACAGCGAATAGTCCGGTGAGCCCGATCGCAGAAATGTACTGATGAATAACCAGCGTTTGGTGCGTGCTGACGGGGCCAAATTGAAGAGTTCGACCATCAGAAAGCAGTCGTTTGATGATGATGGCGTGTTCGACATCAGTGACGACGAGCTCGCCATTTAACCAGGCCATTTTCTGGCTCGCAGTCAGTGCCTGTGGAGTGACGATCTTTACTGGTATGTTCGGCGAGGAAATAGTGTTCAGAAGTGAGCCCCAATCTGCTTCAGGCGTTTGAAGCAGCAACTGTTCTGCCATGGCCATGCCCCCGGAAAAATCGTGCCGAATGTCACTGGCAACGGATTCAGGGAATAGCGTGATGACGGCTTCTTTGAGCAATAACCCACTGGAGAGCCAAGTCGAGAAAATACACAAATATATTGGGAAAAACAATTTAAACATAGTAGGGTGAGAGTCTTATTTACGTCCAGGCACTGGTGATCAATCGATAGCCTCTATTCCTGTGTGTCACAATTTTTTCTGGCTCATTTCCTTGGTCGCGAAACTGTTTACGTAGAGCAGCTACTTTGACGTCCACGGAACGGTCGAGTCCATTGTAGTCAATACCTCTAAGCGCTTGAATAATATGCTCGCGAGTGACTGTCTGATCGGCATGTTTTGCCAGAACAACAAGGACCTCGTATTCCGCTGGGCGAAGGCTATGCAAGGTATTTCGGTAACTGACCGTTTTGGCATCTAGGTTGATAGTCAATTGATTCACAGTGAGTACATTGTGATGTTTGAATGACATGTAGCTCTGGGTAGTTGTCTGCGCCCCAAGCTGCCGTTCGAGTAGGCGGATATGAGCCAAAAGAACCTGCGGCTTGATCGGTTTCACAAGATATCCGTCAGCCCCCAATTCGAGTCCCGCTATCTGATCAAAGTCTTCGTCGCAACCCGTTAGTACCAAAATTTTACCTGTGAATGTAGGGCGGATGGAGCGACAGACCTCGAAGCCACTCATTCCAGGTAAGACTATATCCAGTAAAACAATATCCGGCTGCTGGTGGTTAATTACGGATAAGGCTTCCTTACCATTATTGATGACGTCGACATGATAGTGGTGGGTCATTAAAAAACGAGTGATTTGCTGCGCGTATTTAATATGGTCTTCAACGACAAGTATATTAGTTTTCATATAAACGCTCACCTAAATATAGACATAAATAACTTGTGATACATATCACGTACTAATATTACATACGATAACATATTTGTGAATGAAAACGTCCACACTAATTAATATTATCAATTTTATTGTTAATAACACACACCGTCGAATCTGTGGTAGTGATATTTAATAAAGTGATGTATGGCTAAGAAACTGATATTTTTTTGTGAAGAAAATTTTAATTTATTGGATTTGGCAGGACCTATAGATGTATTTTCCATTGCAAACCAAGTGATGCCAGAAAACTTGTCGCAATTTGGAATGATCATCTGCAGTGCAAATGGGGGTAAGATAACTTCACGCTCGGGAATTGCGTTTGATAGCGTGGCGTTAGATACGGTCGAAGTATTCGAGAACGACATTGTTTGGGTCGTCGGTAGTGAGGACCACCTGGCGCAGGTAGAGCCGAAATTGGAGCTTTTCATTCAACAAAGGTTTCGACAGGGAGTACTGATTTGTACCTCCTATACGGGCATCTTTTCGGTCGCCGCAGCCCTAATCAATGAACAGTTGACGGCGACGACTCACTGGCGTTTTACCAAAAACCTAGAAAGCCAATACGAAAACGTGCATGTAAAACATGATATCTCTTATTACGCTACCGGGCCCATTTGGTCATGTGCAGGCAGTTCCACAGCCATCGATATGAGTCTGCACCTCTTGAATCTTTTTGGTAGCCGGAAGCTATTCAATGTTGTTTCAAAAAAAATGGTGATGCCTGGGGTTCGTCGAGAAAAGGAACAACAATTGCCGCTTCAAATGCAGATTCAAACTTCTAGCAGCGAGGAACGATGGCAGCAATTGATCCCTTGGATCAGACAAAATATCTCACGAGCCTTGACGGTCGATGTATTAGCAAACCATATGGCAATGAGTCCCAGGAATTTCACTCGCCATTGTCATCAAAAGTTCGGTCAATCCCCAAAAAAATTGATCGACCAAGAGCGTTTCAATGTGGCGGTGAGCTTGGTAGAGCAGTCAGATCATTCTCTGAGCTATATCGCGTCTTCTTGCGGTTACTCAAGAGCTGAAAACATGAAGCGCGCTTTCATAAAATACGCAGGACGCTTACCCAGCGAATATAAGCAAGCTCCTGCGGCATAGAGTCTAACGATACACGTCCCCAAATGCTTGGGAGGCTATTGCTTGGAGTGACGAATACGTGTGCGTAGTGTTAACTCGACGGAGGTAATACAATAGTCATCCAATAAATATGATTGTCCAAAAGTCGATTAGTTCAACTACGTAAACTTCGTCAAACTAAACCGCCGTTGACTCGCAGGACCTGGCCATTGACCCATTCGCCTTCAGGGCCACAGAGGAAAGCCACGATCGAGGCGATGTCTTCTGGGGTACCAAGACGCTCCATCGGGGCCATGTTGGCCAACCGTGCAATCTGCGCCTCGGATTTGCCTTTCAAAAACAGCTCTGTGGCAGTAGGCCCAGGTGCGATCGCATTGACGGTCACCGACCGACCTCTGAACTCGTTGGCGCCGATGCGTGTCAGGCTCTCTACGGCCGCTTTCGTCGCGGCATACACGCCATACCCTTCCAGATTTAATCCCACCACCGACGTAGACAGGTTGATAATGCGCCCGCCAGAAGGCATGCGTTTGGCCGCCTCTCTCAACCCATAGACGGTTCCGTTCAAGTTGATGGCGATCTGCCGGCTGAGCGCTTCGTCATCGACTTCCGCTAACGGAGCGAGGTGCATGATCCCTGCGCTGTTGACCAAAATGTCGATCGGCCCATGTTGTTGTTCGATGTCATCAAACATCTGCGCCATGGCATGGGGATCGGAGACATCCGCTTGATGCAGGAAGGCGTGTCCGCCGTTAAATTGGATTTCTTGTGCGACCTCCTCAGCAGCGGTCTTATTGGTAGCGTAGTTAAGGATAACGGTCACCCCGTCCTTGGACAGGCGCTGAGCAATCGCGGTACCAATGCCACCAGAGGCACCAGTGATGAGAGCAAGAGAAGTGGGCTGAGTCATGATTGAGCTCCGTTGTTGAAAACAGTACGTGCACTCTACCATTGAGAATTAATCGGATAATGGGGTATAAATTGTTATCTGTGTTCGGAGAATACGAATAATCATGGACAGAATTGATGCCATGCGGGTGTTCACCCGCGTTTTGGAACGGCGAAGCTTTACTTTGGCCGCAACGGATTTGGGGTTGCCACGATCGACCGTCACGGACGCCGTCAAGAAGTGGGAGACCCGACTGGGAGTACGGCTGCTTGAACGCACCACCCGTCATGTGAGCCCGACCTTAGATGGGGACAATTTCTATGCGCGCTGCGTCCAAATTCTACGTGATATCGATGACGCCGAGTCTGCGTTTCAAGATGAAAATCCCAAAGGGGCGTTGCGAGTCGATGCCCACGGCTCTTTCAGTCGGCATTTTATTTTGCCAAGGCTTGGGGCGTTTTTACAACGCTATCCCGGTATTAACCTGTTTCTGAGCGAAGCAGACCGAAGAGTGGATCCACTCAGAGAAGGCATTGACTGCGTGGTGCGTATTGGCCACTTGCAGCAAGATGATGTGGTGGCGCGCCAGATTGGCCTGCTCGAAGAGGTGACCGTTGCTTCGCCAGCCTACCTGGCAAAGTTGGGTACCCCGAGATCGTTGAATGCGCTCAAGGATCACCAGATGGTGGGGTATTGCGCGTCCGGTCAGTCGGTGGCGATACCCCTTGAGTTTCAGGTGAACCGCAAAGTGACCACACAGCACTTAGCCGCGTCACTGTGGGTCAATTCGGCCGAGTCTCTCGTGGAGGCGGCCAAGCGCGATCTGGGGATCATTCAAGTGCCTCGCTATCACGTGGCGAACGCCTTATCACAGGGGGAGCTGGTGGCGTTACTCGAGGCGTATCCGCCTGAGCCCTCTCCTGTTTGGGTGTTGTTCCCGCCCCATCGTCAGGCGTCTTCACGCGTGCGGGTGTTCATCGAGTGGCTCCAACAGACGCTGGAGTTTTAGAAAAGATTGATAACGAGCGGCTGTGCACTGTGTGGTCTGTGGCGGTGACACGGTGGATCATCAAGCCCCAACGGAGGACGTATGAGCCATGCTCGAGAGATAGCGCCTTAGGCCGGGGTGTTGATGGTCTGGTGCCCATACGAGCGCCACGTGACTGAGTAGGCCGTGGCCTTGCAAAGGACGAATGCAAACTGAGTCGTCTAAGCGTTCGGTCAGAGAAGCGGGCGCAATGGCAATGCCAAGGCCTGCTTGGGCCATGGTGATTGCCGTCCGCAATTGAGGAGCGGTGTAGGCACGATCGATCCCCACTTGCGCCGCGGCAAAGGCCGCTTCAAGCTGATCACTCAGCGCCGGGCCGGTTTCTCGCGGAAACATCAACACCGGTTCTTGGTGCAAGTCGGACAAGGTGACGAAGGGGACGAGCGACAACGGATGTGCAGCTGGGATCACGGCAACAAACGGGTCATCAAATAAGTTCTGGTGTTGCAGCGTGGCACACGCGTAGCACGGCAGCCGCATCACGGCGACATCCAATTGGTGCGTGGTCAATCGCTGCGCCAGCTCGGGCATACTGTGTTCTTCGGCGTGTAGGACCAGGCCAGGATGCTGCTCACGAAGCTGTCGCAGAGCATCGAGGACGCGTCGACTGCAGGTAGTGGAAGACGCAAAGCCCAATCGCAGAGACCGATGTTCTCCTCGTGCGCGCTGCTGCAACGTATGGCTTAACTGCTCGACCTTTGCCAAGATCTCCCGGGCTTCGTCCAACAATAAGTGCCCAGCTTCAGTGAGTGTGACACCACGCGAACGTCGGACAAATAAGGTCACTCCCAGTTCGCGCTCCAGTTTTTTGATCTGCTGGCTTAGCGGCGGCTGAGCGATCCCTAATTGTTCTGCCGCACGGGTAAAATGGCGAGTTTCAGCGACAGTGACAAAATACTTGAGATAACGAAACTCCATCACAGACCTATATATTTTTCATATCAAAATAAATCTTTTTTATATTGGATTCCATCAAGGATAAAAGTCAATCTAAATACACACTTTGATGCATATTGGAGCAAAGGTATGGAGAAGGTGACGCACGGATCATCGGTGCCGCTGGCCAGTCAGATAGGCAGGGAAAATATAACCCCACCACACACCTGGGGTGAAGGCGTGATATACCAGACGTCGTTAATGAGTGCGCTGATCGCAGGTGTCTATCAAGGCAGCACATCGGTAGGGACTTTGTTGCAACAAGGCGATTTTGGCCTAGGCACGTTTCACGAGTTGGATGGGGAACTGGTGGCATTAGATGGGCAGATCTACCAACTTCGAGCGGATGGCTCCGCCTGCGTGGCGCCTCCTCATCAGCGTGTCCCCTTTGCGGTCATGACGCGTTTTACCCCTCATCAGCAGCTCGCCGTCAGGGAACCGATGTCGCGCCAGAAGCTGCATCAAGAGATCGATGCACTGGTGCCCAGTGATAACCTGTACTGTGCCATTCGTATCGAGGGCCGCTTTATACAGGTTCGCACTCGGACCGTGCCCAAGCAGGTGCGCCCTTATCCTCCTATGGTGGATGCCATCAAAGGCCAACCCACGTTCACATTCGAAGGGCAGGATGGGTCGATTGTCGCGTTCCGTAACCCTACCTATACGCAAGGTATCAACGTACCGGGGTATCATGAACATTTCGTGACGCACGATCGTACGGGTGGGGGACACGTTCAGGACTATGTGTTGCAGTCAGGGCAGGTTCAGATTGAGACCTTGTCACGCGTGGTGATCGAGACCCCGACTACGACGGATTTTCTTCACGCCAATTTGACACCAGAACACCTACACGCGGCCATTGAACACGCCGAACGTTGAGTTAACACGAGGAGAATGGTCATGATGAACACACCGCTTGAAGCGCGCACAGGCGCGCAACTGATGGCACAACAACTTGAAGCAACAGGAGTTCAATACGTCTTTGGCCTCCCCGGCGCCAAAATTGACCGATTGTTCGATGCCCTAAACGACACCAGCATTACAGTGATCCCCGTTCGTCATGAGGCCAACGCCGCCTTTATGGCGGGGTGTGTGGGCCGTCTGACAGGGCGTGCAGGTGTCGCGTTAGTCACGTCAGGTCCCGGGTGCGGCAACTTGGTCACTGGTGTGGCGACGGCGAACGCGGAAGGAGATGCGATGATCGCCATTGGAGGGGCCGTCAAACGGTGCGATCAACATAAACAAACGCATCAAAGCATGGCTTCGGTCAGTATTTTTCGCTCCATCACACAGTTCAGTGCCGAGATCAGCCATGTTGATGCCACCAATGAAGTACTGGCCAATGCGTTTCGTATCGCTGAATCCGGCCGTCAAGGCGCGTGTTTTGTCAGTGTGCCTCAAGATGTTCTCGACGCAAGAACCACTCGTACGCCTATCGTGCCCACGCCGCTGCGCCCCCAAGCCACACTTGATCGGGACCGTGCCTGCGCCGTAGCGGAGCGGATCGCCCAGGCGGAGCGAGCGGTGGTACTGGTAGGGTTAAATGCGAGTGTGCCGCGCGTCTCCCATGCACTGACTTCCTTTCTTCAACGAACCCAACTGCCCGTTGTCGGCACTTATCAGGCGGCTGGGGCGGTGAGTACGCATTACTATCACCGGTTTGCCGGTCGGGTAGGGCTGTTTAACAACCAACCTGGTGATGTGTTACTGCGCGAGGCGGATATGATAGTGGCAATTGGTTTCAACCCCATCGAGTACGATCCTGAATTGTGGATGCCAGCGCATCATGAGCTGATCCACATCGATATTGATCCCGCTGACTATCAAAATCACTATCGGCCCTGTTTAGAAATCGTCGGTGATCTGGCGCACAGTCTTGAGCAAATCAGTCAGCAGGTGAGCGCAGTCACTCCTTTATCCCAACGGGTCGGACAGGTGTTGGACATCGTCGCCGCGCAGCGCCAGCGGATCCAAACGTATCCCGTGACTTGGGGAGCGGGCGGTTTTCATCCCTTGACGTTGGTGAAAGCCTTACAACGTCTGATCACACCCGACACGACCTTGTGTTTGGACATGGGCAGTTTTCATATTTGGATCGCTCGCTACCTGAATTGCTGCCGGGCTCGACAGATGCTGGTGTCTAATGGTCAGCAAACCATGGGTGTCGCGTTGCCTTGGGCCATCACTGCGAGTTTGCTCAACCCCCATGAAAAAGTGGTGTCCGTGTCAGGCGATGGTGGTTTTTTGCAATCGAGTATGGAACTGGAAACGGCCGTTCGTCTTAAGAGTAACCTGTTGCATCTGGTGTGGGTAGATAATGCCTACAATATGGTCGAAATGCAGGCGTTGAAAAAATATCAGCGCAGCTCGTGCGTCAAGTTTGGTCCGCTGGATATTCAGGCTTATGCTGAGGCCTTTGGCGCGACAGCCTTTACCGTCACGTGCGCCGAAGCGCTGATGCCGACCTTGCAACGTGCGATGGCGACATCAGGTCCCGTGGTGGTCGCTCTGCCCGTGGACTATTCGCACAACCCTGAGCTCATGGCCCCGTACACCGCGTTGATGGAAAGAGGGGCTGAGCAAGGGGCTCCTGTCCTCTGACTATGGATTACCCCCTTCGCGGAGGGCGGCCGTTGCGATGGCGTCCTTCGCGCTTTTTGCGCCCCTCATACCAAAGCGCCGATTTGGCCATGATGACAAGAAAAGGCTGAGGGTAAGCACTACAAAAAGACCGATACCTCGGCGTCAGTTTTGTTCAAGGCGCGTCACAAGTTTGAGGATTGGTCACAAATGGTCACACGAGTTGGTATTTTCTAAAGGTATAGTTCGATGTGAAAACATTCACTAAAAGGTGATTATGAAAGTGCCAACGCCCTACCGAGTCCTGCTCGTTGAAGACGACCTGGAACTCGCCGAATTGATCCGAGACTTTCTCCAGAACTACGAATTTACCGTCACGATTGTGACCGACGGCCGAGAAGCGGTTGAACGTATTCTCACCGACTCCCCAGACTTGGTAGTGCTGGACATCATGTTACCCGGACAAAATGGGATGGAGGTATGCCGCGCCGTCCGGTCGCATTTTCAGGGCATGATCTTAATGCAAACCGCGCTGGACGACGATTTGGATCAGGTCATGGGTCTTGAGTTGGGCGCCGATGATTACATCGTTAAACAGGTGAAGCCGAGGCTACTCCTGTCTCGCATTCGCGCCTTACTCCGTCGTCACGAGCGCACTGTCGCGGGAGAAACGGCAGACGAACTCAGAGTGGGGTCATTGGTGATCAATCTGCACCATCGCAGTGTGGCACTCCACCAACAGGCACTGAAACTGACGACGTCCGAATTTGAACTGCTGCTGTTGCTTGCCCAACACGTCGGCCAAGTAGTATCGCGCGATGACATTGCTCAGCGACTCCGCGGCTTTGAGTATGATGGGCTTGACCGCTCGATTGACCGGCGTATCTCTCGCCTGCGGCGAACACTCCATGACGATCCCCACGACCCGGCTCTGATCAAGACCGTACGGGGCATAGGGTACCAATTGTGCCTTGCGACTCAAGGAGTCTAATATGATCCGTGCGTTTTCTGTGCTGTGGTTGGCGGTCTTTATGCCCATTATCTTACTCCTCCTCCCGACTCAGTGGAACCCCATTCAACGTCTCAACGAAACCTTTTCCGAAGACTTCTATCAGCAAATCTACGCCAACAACGTGTCGACGCTAACACAAACATTGCTGACTTATCCGCAAGCAGAATGGTCATCGGTGGTGCACCAATACGCCCAGCATTTTGCTTACCCCCTCCAGCTACAAGCGCTGGCGGATTACCAAGAAAACGACGTCAAGTACCTATCTCTTGTTAAGGGACAGATGACATTTCTCTATGACGATCCCATGGCGTTGCTGCAGCGTGTCGGAGACAGCGATCAACTGATCTATTTTGCCCTGAATGAATCCACGCAACAGGCGGCGCTGAATCAAGCCAAAGGCACCTTGTATCTAATGGCTGAGTCTTTGCGGGCACAGCCTACTTCGCTATGGGTGTCGCATCTGGCCGAACACACGGCCTCGATTCCGTTTGTGGTCACGCTGAAAAGCGATGAGCAATTATCGTCGCAGGCGAAGACAGCCATTGCGCTTGCTCCGGGCGAGGCGGTGAGTTATCTCAACGAAGAGGGACTGGTGGAACTCCTAGCCCCAGTAGGGCAAGGGACCTGGTTGCAGGTGGCAGACCACTTGTCTCAGACCACTCAAGTCAAACTCACCGGCGCTGTTGGAGGGTTGTTCTTCTTGTCGGTCTCTCTGGCTTTGGTAATTTGGGTCTATCCGCTGTGGCGCGATCTCAAGCGTTTGGTGATCACCGCGACGGCTTTCGGCCAGGGGCAGCTCTCCCAACGGGCCAGTGCCAGCCGATTATCTGTGGTGTCCCAGTTGAGCGTTTCCTTTAACGCCATGGCCGATAACATTGAAACACTGATCGCGGGCCAGCGAGAACTGACCAACGCCATTGCCCACGATTTGCGTACGCCCCTGTACCGTTTGCGCTTTGCGCTGGAAATGCTTGAGGATGAGACACTCTCGGCAGCACAAAAGAGCAAATATCAACGCTCGGTCCAAAACAGCATTGAGGATTTGGACCACTTGATCAACCAAAACCTGCTCTTGGCGCGCTATAGCCGCATGACTGACTGGCGCCAGTTTTCACACGCGCGCTTGGTGCCGGCCTTGCGTCAGGAAGTCGAAGAGTATCGCTTGGTGCACCCACACCTGACCGTGGAGTGGTTATCTCCGCATCCCCTCGACCAACACACGCTATTTCTCGACCACTCTGGGTTGATGCGAGCCGTGAAAAATATGCTCGCGAACGCGGGGCGGTACGCACGCCAATCCGTTCGTCTGACCTTTGAGCAACACGAGACCGAGTACGTGATCGGTGTGGAAGACGATGGGGTAGGCATTCCACCCGATGAAGTGGAGCGAGTATTTGAGCCCTTTGTGCAACTCGATAATCAAACGCGCACGAGCGGCAAAGGACACGGATTGGGGCTGGCGATCGTGAAACAAATCATGCTGTGGCATGAGGGCAGTGTTCAGGTGCACACCTCCTCACTGGGAGGCGCGAAATTTGAGTTACGCTGGCCCTGTCAAACGCCACCGCCGAGTAAAGGTGAGAGGATTGTGACCAAATCAGACACAATCAGTCCATAAAACGCCAACGATTTATCAATATTGTGAATGGTAGTTTTGAGAGACCGTTTATTCAGTGACTCAAAAGGACCTCACATGACACTAGGACGCTTGGCCCGACTGATAACCCTCGCTTGCAGATCCGTGACCTCAACAAGGGGCCAATTGGCCCACTTCCTGGCAGGTTTGTCTCTGCTGATGGTATTCCCCCTGTTGGTGGGCTGTGTGGACGATGCCAGCGATGGTGAAAAGTACACGAAGCCCACCGTAAACGCAGGCAGCGATCAAGCGCATACGCTGCCCGTCGAACGTCTGACCCTGAGCGGCTCTGCCAAAACGTATCCTGCTTACTTATACTCCATTAAAACCACGCATTGGCGGCAGGTTTCGGGACCTCAGCAGTTGGTGTTGCTGAATGAAGACGAGCTGACGGCGATGGCCCTCAACCCAACGGCAGCAGGCACCTACGAATTTGAACTGTATGCCAAAGATAGCCTGGGCCGAACAAACACCGATCGTGTGACGGTCGTTTTGCGTGAGGTGGCGGCGCAACAGAGGGCCGCAAGCACACAAGGTTATGCAGACGACTTTGACGTTATGTGGACGTCCGTGACCGAGCATTACGGCCAGTACGAGGTCATTCAAGATCAATGGCAGCAGATCTATCAGCCCTATTTGCTCAAAGCCAGTGCGATAGAATCAGAGACACAATGGGAGCAGCTATTGATCGATCTTCGGGCGCAGGTGCAGGCCGAGACGGTGGCATGGTCGAGTTCGGGAGTCTGGGTAGAGAGTCATATGACAAACGGTATTGTGACGCTGCGTATCTTAAGTGTTCCGAATGGGCAGCCACATGAGCTGGAACAGGCCATCCGCCATGAACTGCGGCGATACTCTAATGTTCAGGAATGGGTACTGACAGGGCTGACGGCGTCTGCCCGCGATCTGCAAACGGAGTTAACCCTTTTCAAGCTTTTTGCCTATCAAGACACGTCAGTGTGTCTGTGGCGTCGCTCCGCTGAGCCTGAATGTTATGCACTCCGGGCCAATGCACTGCTTGGAGGCAAGCCTGTCCGGATGGACAGGGAGGGTAATAAAGAGACCAAGTTAACGCGATTTTTGGCCGCGCAAGAGGCTGGAGGGCCTCCGGTCTTGCTCTACCCTGATTGGGCGTTGGGGCGTCACGGAGAGAGTCTAGAGACCAGACTATGGGGCGCAGCGCCGCTCAATTCTGAGCCACGATAATGCATTTTAAACGCTGGCATAGGTTAGCTCAAAGGGTGGACATGATATAAGCTTGGTTTCATAATAATAACCAAGCACTTGTGATAACCCGCGAGTCAACTCTGAGCAGAAGGAGGAGAGTGAGCATGAGCCAGGCGTTAAATGCGGACGTGTTGTATCGGACGATTGAGCCTTTGTTCACGTCACTAATCCACGCGCATCAGCACGAATCTCTCTATGCCTTGGTCATTGACCAAGGCGCTTTATTTATCCACACCGAAGCCGGTTGGCAACGGACGTGGAAGGCGTACCAGCGTTGGTGGGCTGAAGAGCATGCACACCTCGAAGACTGGGCGAGCTTTGAAGACAGTCAGGGGTGCAGTCTCAACTCCTGGAGTGACTTAGAAGCTCTGAGCGCACTGTTTCCGCTGCTGCCGTCAATCAGCGGGGATTCCGCGCATTTGAGGGCGTCGGACAAAGCCGCGGTGTTGGCTGCGGTCAATACCAGAAGGCAAGCGCTGCGCCAGCCTCAAAGTATTGAACGGCTCGCTCTCAAACAGCATCTTCGCCATTGCCCCGAGAGTTGGGAGGCGCAATACATGCTGCCGTTTTATGGATTGGATGGGTTCGAGGAAGCGGCTTATCAGCACCACTGCCAGCAAACCAATAGAATGCGATGGAAGAGCGAGTATTATTGTGCCATGGAGACACTGCTCACGCGCTTATTGAGTGCCCCTGTGCTGGCCAAGATTAAATCGTCCGAGGCTTTCTATGCCCTGGTAATGGAGGCGGAAGGTGTGTGAACGTCACCGAGCTTCCGACATGGTGCTGGGTGAGAAGCATTGTTGTGCAGCGGCGCTCGATGTGAGGTCATCTAATCCGCCAACGAGTGCTGTGTGGGCTTCAAAGGTGCCCCCAACGCCGTGACTCGGTATTCAACCTGCAATGGCATTTCTGGGTACACTGTTCGTTGCACCAGCCCCAAAGACTCAAAGGCTCGCAGTTGTTTGGTGAGTTCTTTTTGCGTGATGCTGCCCATTGATCGTTTTAACACGCCAAAGCGTACGTCCATGACGGTGACAATCAAGCGGTAGAGCACGGGGATGGCCCACTTACCTGAGACAAAGTTAACGAAATCGAATTGTTTAAAGGTCATGTGCGACATGATCCCTCTTGCTTAGACAATGTACAAGCGCTAAGCGGAAACAGGCGTCGACTCCGCGGTCGACGCCTTTTTTTCTGTGCGGATATTTCGGGAACAACGGAGTTAGAAATGGTAGCTCACACCCATTGATAGCACGCTGATTTCCGCGTCAATGCTTGCTGTAACACTGCCCACTTTTAGCACATCCAATTCCGGCTTCATATACTCCCACTCGGCCATCAAGCGGACATTTGGGGTGATCGCGTATTCGGCACCAAGGCCAAATTTACCCGTCACCGTCTCATCCGATACAGTAGTATAGAAGCTCGATTTAAACTCCGCCCCAAAGTATGCTACACCGCCTTTGGCAAATAGGTTGAACTGCTCGCCGATTGGCAACATGGCTTTCGCTTGTACCGCCGCAAACTTCATGTCGCCTACCGTTACTGACTGGCCATCTAACGCGTCGTAGCCGCCAATTGAACCCTCAATCGCGATGTACTGGTTGAACTCATAACCGCCAAACAGTTTGATCGCCGGGCTGTTGTCGTCAGAGATCTCAAAGGATTGACTGGCCGAGAAGTTCGGTGCAGATGCGTGACCTTGGATGTTGTCAAAGTTCGCTTGACCAGCTGACAAACCCAGATAGCCGTTGGCGCTGGCTGCGGTGCACGCGGTCAAAAGTGTTGCTGCAAGTATGGTTTTCTTTAACATTGTGAATAACTGCCTATCGTTTATTGTCATTTATCAAAAGTCCACGTCCTTGGGCAGCCAATGTTGTCCTTCTCATTGGGTTTCGAAACGCAGTGATAGTAATCAATCGATATCCGTTAAAACATGTAGAATTTGGATGATTTTTTGCCTTAATTCGTCACAATTTTTCATAAATCGTCATCAAAAGACTGGTTGGGAGTGAGGGAGTGCGGTGCGTAGCATTAGAATTTTTGATAGTATTGTCAGAGGGTTAGAGTTGAGCTCTGACGAAACAGACACCTCATAAATGAGGCGAATACCCGATAAGAGGACGAATGTACTTAAAACCAGCCACAGTGGAAGACGCCCCGCTATTCGTTCGCATGGAACGTGCCAGCGGCACGAAAGAGTTTGTGATCCCATATGACTTAGAGACACATCAGACCCTGATCGTCGATCAGGACGTGACCTATTTGTCTGTGATGGATCAGGATGAATTGGTCGGCTTTATGATCTTGCGCCAAGACGACACAAAGTCGGTCGAATTTCGCCGGATTGTGATCGAGAAACAGGGACGAGGGTATGGTCAACGAGCCCTGCAAGCGATGGAGCACTATTGCTTCCATCAATTGGGTTGCTCACGGATTTGGCTCGATGTGTTTGCTTCCAATGCACGAGGCGTACATATCTATCGCAAATGGGGCTATACCGAATTCGGCTGTGATGTCCATCAAGGGCAACGTCTGTTGCTAATGGACAAAACGCGCTCCCCCGCGCTCCCCCATAGCACCAATCATACAGGTAGGAATCGATGAGAGAATTTCACGACATACAAAGCGGCGCGACGCTGCGCTATCACGATCTCCCGGGTGACGAGACCCCGATTGTCTTTATTCATGGCTTAGGGTGCGCCTCTTCGCTTGATTACCCCCAAGTGGCGGCGGCCCGTGGTTTGGAGCGCCATCGTTGCATTCTTATCGATATGCTGGGCTCTGGGTTTAGCGATCACCCTGACACGTTCAGCTACACCATAGATGCTCACGCCGCGTTGCTGGCGCGCTTTATCCAAGACTTGGCGCTAGGTGGCTTTTTCCTCTTTGGCCACAGCATGGGCGGCGCTGTGGCGACCAACGTCGCGACTCGCCTCGAAGGACAAGGCTTACGGGGGCTCATTCTCAGTGAAGCGAACTTGGATGCGGGAGGTGGATTCTTTAGCCAACAAATTGCCGCGTATTCAGAGGCCGACTATCTCCAAGTCGGGCATGCGCGACTCATACAGAGCAGTCGAGCTGAGGGCAATGGCAATTGGGCAGCCGGTCTTGCCACCAGTGCACCACTGGCCATTCATCGCGTTGCGCAGTCGTTGATCGCCGGGCAATTGCCCAGTTGGCGCGAGCGTTTGTATGCGCTTTCTGTGAGCAAAACGTATCTGTTTGGCGAGCATTCACTGCCCGATCCCGACAAGGCCATCTTGGATGCCGCGGCCATTGATATCGGTATTGTCCCAGACGCCGGACATTCGATGGCGTGGGAAAATCCCCAAGGGGTGGCGGACGCTCTGCTGACGGCGATCCAGCGGGCTGATTGCAAACCTCAATAAACCGAGATTAGGAGAGTGCTACGTGTTTAGAGTGATCTACGAATGGCGTGTGGCTGCCGAGAAAATGGCCGATTTTCAACACGCCTGGCAAGCGGTGACGGACGCCATACATGAGTCGGTGCCAGGTGCGCTGGGCAGTGCCTTGTTCCGGTCGATGCAGAACCCAGATAAGGTGCTGACGATAGCCAAATGGCGGACTCAGAAAGATTGGGAGGTCTTTTGGGGACAAAGCGACCCGGTGCCCATGCGGCCCTTGCACCAGTTGGGTGAGCGCATCGGTGTGGAGACGTATGACGAAGTCGAGGATCGTACTCGATGAGGGCGAGCTACTGCGCAGGCCGACGTTTTCACTAAATGGTCAGTACTTATGCCTGTTTTATTGCGAATGAGAACAGGATCACTGAGTCAACAATTTCAATACTGCTAGGATTTCTGGCCTGCTGACGCGGGATCACTGTCGTCAGCTCAGCTTGAGGAGGACCTCAACGTGGCTGGGACCATTCGGTCGCCCACTCGGCCTCCAATCAGAGAGGACAGAGCGTGACGGTGACGAGAGTCACGGACCGCTGTTAACGTCGATCGTCAATTGGTATGTCTGTAAACCTATGTTGGATATGTTTGTTACTGCTCACAGTGAGCAAAGGGCTGTGCTCTACGCAGGCAGTGAAACGCTGTCTGATAAGACGGCCAGGATCATGCTGCGTCGCCTTGACACCGAGTATTACACGCGTTCAGAACACCGACGAGTGAAAGAAGTGCTCACCAAACTGGGGTATTTGGTCCCAGAGAAAAGTCGGGAAGCGGATCTGCTCGACAAAGCGAATGAGACGATCCGCAAAGCCAATGCCCGTATTCATGAGCTGAAGCAGCAACGCGATAAGGCCGAGCGCAGCGCCAGCGAATTAAAGTTACAAAACCAGGTGTTGCAAGGCCGTTTAATGTCAGCGGCGTGTTCCCTGTCAGATAAAGATATTTTGGGTTATGAGTCCCTGCCTTCTGGGCCGGAATTAAGGAAGCGCTACAAAAATCTCGCAGCGATCCATCACCCGGATAAAGGAGGCAGTAAGACCATGATGCAACGGTTAAACGATTCCTACGAAAAACTGAAAGCGCAAGTGGCTTAAAAGCAAGCGCCTCGTGGCTTTGCGAAGGGCAGACCACGGTGTTTGGTATAGGCCTCGTCAATGAAACGGGAGGGTGGTATTATGCGCCGCTTTAACGATAAGTGGATGTATTTTCATGGACGACCAACAACGTATCAAGAATGGCTCAGTACGCTCTCGCATTGTGCTTAGCGGGGTGTTGCTCTCATTGGCCGGCTGCGCCAATCACTACCAATTAAGCCCGGAAGCGGCGTACGCTGAGGTGATGGTAACGTCGACCAATGACTCAACACGGACGCTGCTGCGCGATAGTGATGTACTGATTTTCAGTCCGGAGTGCCAATTGATTGGGAACAGCCCTGTGATGGCTACACAAGGGGGAAACGACGAAAGCCATGTGTTTCCGGTCTTGCGAGTGCCGGTAGGTCAAGCCATTGCCTTAACATTGGCATACCGAGACGCACGACTTGGTGAGAATCGTGCTTGTGCCACCACCTTGATTTTTACGCCACAGAGCCACCATCGTTACACCCTCACACATACGGTCTCGAACCAGGTTAGGCAGTGCCGTGCCGACATGGTCGACGATACGACCGCTGCACAACCATCGTATGCGCTTGCGGATTATAGCTGCTCAATGCAAGGAAAAACCGCCGCGGGGACGAACTCCAAACCAATCAGGCATCGGATGAAAATGGAGAACGGCGTCGCCATCGCTGTCAAGGACGAGAATTGGTGAGACGCTTGCGCCCGCCTCCCCGCTGTTAGAAGTGACAGTTATTGCGTGCGTTTATATGCACTGTTTATCATATAAATTTCGCGAAAGCGTCTAGACTGTGACCGTCTTTCTAACGGTAACAGGATGAAAGTATGACGGTCGCAACAAGAGCCGCCAAGCGGGTGGAATGGATCGCGCAATGTCTGCCTTTGGTGTGGTTTGTGCTGCTCGTTCTGGTGCAGCATTCATAAGGGGCAGTGCAAGCCTAGGCAAAGCCTGCGTCAAAAGGCTTTGCCGGGTCTGTGAGGGCTCAATCAGACAGATAGTACTGCACGGTCGATACGACCCGTACTTTCTTTATGTAGGGCGTGTTGCTGTCGCGATCATAAATCGAAAATTGCCCTTGGGTGGCGCGTTTGATTTTCCCCAGCGAGCTGTCTGAATCCTTGGCAAATTTCTCTGCTACTTCACGCGCATTTTTGGTGGCTTCTTCAATCATGTCGGGCTTGATGTCATTTAATTGAGTAAAGCTGTAGTCAACCCGGTTAGTGTAGGGATCTTGATTGAGCAGCACGCCTTGCTTGCCCAACTCGCCGATTTCGTTGATGGCCGCTCTCACCACTTCAATATTCTGACTGTACACGGTGAGGGTTCGAGTGGCTAAGTACCGGTACTCGATGTTCGGTTCCCCACCGTATTGCTGGGCTTTGCGATCAGTGACCGCAGGCGATGAGAGAGAGACGCTGGATGGGGCTAAGCCTTTGCGACTCAGAAAGTGCTGGACCAGGGCCGTCTGTTTATCAATCTCGTCAAACAAGACAGCCATATCATTCCCTGCGACCGTAAACTGAATCGGCCAAATCACGGTGTCTGCAGGGTATTCGCGTTCCGAGAGTCCCTTGACGGTGACGACACGCTCGTACGCTTTATACTGGATGGCGGTTTGCTGGATAAAGAATCCCAGCACCCCCAAACCGATAATCAGACACAGGCCTAACCATATTGATGATTTCGTGGACATTCGCTCCATTTCTCCTCCTCGTCGCGTCGCTGTCAATCGATAGGATGGCGATCATAACCAGGGCATGTCAATGCTGTGGCATAGAAACGTTAAGATTGACCCCAATGATGGGTTGCAATCAGGGCTGCCAAGCAAACGATGTTTAACCGCTTTTCTTGGCAGTCGCATCAAGTTGATAGGCTCGGGAGAAAGCGCTGAAGCCTGTGGGGGTAAACGCGATGGCTCGCGAGTCCAAATCACGGATGGCCCACTCGCGTGTGAGGAGATCGTCCAATATCCATTGCCCCAAGCTGCCCGCAAGGTGGCTGCGGCGCTCACTCCAATCTAAGCAGGCCTTGCAAAGCGGACGCCGAGCTGAGGTGAGGGCGTCAACCTCAGCCCCCAAACGTTCGAACTGACGGCGCCCTTCATCCGTTAGGTGGGTGTGATTGCGGTCTTCTGTCAGCCATCCGTTCGCGATCAAGGCATCGAATAGGTGCACCCCCAGTTCCCCCGCCAAATGGTCGTAACACACGCGCGAGCGCCTCAGGCGTGCGTCCGTCGTCCCCCGTAAGCGAGGTATTGCAGCGGTGACGGTCAGCAACTGCTCTAACAGTTCGGCCACCTGTGCGTCTTTTATCTGAAAATATCGGTGCCGGCCTTGTTTGCGCACAACGAGCAGCTCACCCGAGACTAACTTGCTCAGATGGCTACTGGCGGTTTGAGCTGTGATGTCGGCTTCTAGCGCCAGTTCAGTAGCGGTTAGCGCTTGGCCACCCATCAGCGCGGTCAGCATCCTAGCGCGCGCTTGATCGCCGATGAGGCCAGCCACCAGGGCAATGTTCGGTTCCATGGTCGTCAATTCGATGTGCATCGAAGCATCAATGAGTGAGGGCAGTAGACTGCCTCAAAAACCATAAGGAGACAACCACCATGACCATTACCTGTTTTATTGAGTATCGCATCGACCCGTTTCAACGGGAGGCGTTTGCCCATTATGCCGAACAATGGGGTGACATCATTCCCCAATGCGGTGGCGATTTACTCGGCTACTTCCTCCCGCATGAAGGCACGAACGATAGAGCTTATGGCCTCATCAGTTTTCCCAATCTGGCCGCGTATGAACGCTATCGCGAGCGGCTCGTTCGATCCGAAGCTGGCCGGGATAATTTTCAGTTTGCCCATGCCGAACAGTTCATCAAGCAAGAAAAGCGTTCATTTCTGCGTGTGCTTCCGGCTACCTATATGCGCCGAGCAGAGGGGGATGTGCATGATTGCCGTAATATTTGAGGTGACGCCAAAAAGTGGGGCGGCGCCGCACTATTTTGATTTAGCCAACCAGCTTAAGGAGGCACTACACCACATGGAGGGGTTTGTATCAGTGGAGCGATTTCAAAGCCTCAGTCGGCCCGAGACTTTTCTCTCTCTGTCATTCTGGCGAGACGAGCAGGCGGTGGAAGCCTGGCGCACGCACTTCGCCCATCAACAGGCCCAGCAGCTTGGCCAAGCCTCGCTGTTTGCTGACTATCGCATTCGGGTCGCGCATGTCGTTCGTGACTACGGTGTAAAGGACGGGGCTGTTACTAGGAGGACTCAATAGCCTCAAGTCACTCAGAAATCGTCATTGTTGCCGCGGTAGTCTGGCTCTTTCCATTCCAAACCGGGAAAGAGCCAGGCTACGGATGTTGCGCTTAAAACAGAGGGAGTGTCAGTCTGCTGCCATCTGGATCACAGTTTGAAAAAGGAGTCGGGTCTATGCCCGAGCCTGCACTACGATTAAGCGGTCAACCTATCATTAATGATCAACGTCAAAGGGAAAGCGCATGAGTCGTTTCAACTTGAGGGGCGTCCAATGGCACTGGCTGCTGACTGTCTTGCTGATCAGTACGCTGGGCGCGCCGATAGCGAAGGGGGCACCCCAAGCGGCGGACGGCACCTTTGTCGCCAGCCAAGCTTGCCCGGCTTACCAGAGTAAGAATAAGCAGACCAATCCAGGTCAATGGCTGACCCAACCCCAGCGTCAGTATGCAATCCATGAGATCATTGGATCCCCGTCGCTCTCTTGGGTTCGGATCACAGTCCCCGGCGCAGAGCCGGCGTTACGTTGGGTAGCCGCCACCTGTGGAGAAGCGAACTATCAAGTGCGAGGAACGGAGGAGCGTGACGCTCTTAACGCCTTTTGCCGCACGCCCGGGATGGCGACGTCCTATGTGTTTGCGGTGTCTTGGCAGCCGGGGTTTTGTCAGACGGTGCCCCAGTACGATCCCAAGCAGAAACCGGAATGCGAAGTGCGCGATGACAGCGTTGGTTTTGCCCGTCATTTTGTTATCCATGGTCTATGGCCCAACCACCCTAAATGCGATGGACAGGGTCAGCGCCCCTGGTATGGCTATTGTGGCGAAGTCAAAGGTAAGCCCGCAAAGAACCCAAATGCGCCGACCTTTTGTGATTACCCGCCCATTGAGTTATCGGAAGACGTTCGTCGCCAACTAGGTCAAGCGATGCCAAGCGCAAAGTACGGTTCCTGCCTGCAACGACATGAATGGCACAACCATGGTACCTGTCAGACGGTTTGGTCGCCGGACGGTTATTACCACCAGTCCATGCGCCTGCTCGATCAGATTAACACATCGTCGTTTGCTCACTTTGTTCGATCCCACATCGGCCAAGAGGTGGCCGTCGTGGATCTCAGAGCAGCGTGGCAAGCGGCGTTTGGCCAAGACACTGATCAGCAGATAAGGCTCCAGTGTCGACCTCACGCCCAACGCTCCTATTTAACAGAACTTCAGATTGCCCTGCCGCTGGAGGTGGAAAGGGAGACTGATCTGGCGGCGTTGCTCCAGATGGTCACACAGGGGCAATTCGAGCAAGGGAAGTGCGGTAAAAAGGTGTACATCGACCCTATTGGGCGTTGATCTGACGCGCTTTGAAGACGGTCATGTCAGGCACTGCAACGCTAAGAAGGAGAAAGCGTATGCGGTTGATAGTCGGAGTACTGATCACTGTGGGGCTGATCTCTGTTTTGAGTTCTGAGCCTTGGTCTGCGTTATCTGCCGCCAAGAGCGTCACACCATCAGGCGAAGCGGATCTCGCGCCCGATGGCCTTCACGTGATCTCTTGGAACATCCAAGTATTTGGACGCAGCAAAGCGAGCAAGCCTCAAGTGATGGCCCACATTCTGGAGACTCTTCAACATTATGACCTGATAGCCATTCAGGAAATCCGTGACAAAAGCCAAACCGCGATTCAGTAACTGCTGGAGGCGCTGAACAACGCGAGCCAACACACCTACACCATGATTGTCGGTGAGCGGCTTGGGCGCAGTGCCAGCAAAGAACAATACGCGTATGTGTACCGCGTTGAGGTGCTCACGCCGCTGCGTTTCTATACGGCTGATGATCCCGACGATGTGTTTCTCCGCGAACCCTTGGTGGCGCATTTTCAGTGCCCAGCCTGTGTCTCACCAAACTTTATTGTGGTCAACGTGCACACCGACCCCGATGAGGCGCATGAAGAAGTGGATGCGCTGAGTGACATGGTCACGACTGCGATCCAAGCCTCCGCGATCCAAGACGTCTTGGTATTAGGGGATTTGAATGCCGACTGTGGCTACATGAACCAACATGAGCGCGAGACTTCTCCGTTGTTTGGAGATGGGTTCACTATGCTCATTGGTGATGACGTGGATACCACCACAGGTAAAACGCATTGTGCCTATGATCGGCTGGTGGTGACCAACAGCTTGCTTCCTCGCATTGAGCACGCTCGGGTGGTGGCATTTGATGACGATCTTGACTTGGATGAGGCACAGACCAAGGCCGTCAGTGATCATTACCCTGTGGCGCTCACACTGTACTGAGGCTCGGCGCTTGAAGACGATCACAGTTCCGTGTTGAGAACGCTGGTCAGGTTGCGCGTGTGGAGGAGAGCCGGCACAAAGTCAGCATCGGATTCAGAACTAGAATGATATTAAACATTATGCATATTTAAGTGGTCTACGCTTAAAGTGTCCGATGACAAAAAGCAAGTGACGTCTGTCACGTATGGATTGAGCTGGCTCTCCCTAAGCCAGCTCTTTTTTTCCCTAAGATCACGTTTCCCAAGGCGTCGAATTCCTTCGATATTGGGTGGATTGCAGACGAAGACGGTCGGCAAGCCCGTGACTTGGCCTGAAACTCTCGGCATTGGTGTACCAATGGTTCGATGGGCATCGAAGTATCATCTTATTTGATAGGTACACTGACTCAACGATGACTCAGCGATGACAACCAGGATGACGCCCTTGAAATCTCTCTCCCTGCAAGACTACTTAAATACCCACTTTCTTCGCCGCAGTGAACTGGCGAAGCGGCTCAGTGTCCGCTCTGACACGCTGAGCCAACTTATCGCGTCTGGTATGATCCCGTCGTGGTCATACAAAGTGAACCAAGGCGCTGTGTACACACAGGTGTTTGGCCAGCATGAAGCGCGCGATTGCCACAACGATGAGTACTTTTCGCCCAGCGTCCTTGACTGGTACCGCCACCACCGGGCGCAGTTCCCTGATCACAAGACCGTGCCGCCTCTGACCGACCAGCTGTGTGGTCAGTTTGTGGCGACGTTCGTAAAGACGGCACAAGCAAGCGAGACGTTTCGGTGGGCCTTTGCCGAGGCGATGAGTGAGCCCGGCGCCTTGCAAGCGATGGCAACCACCACTTGGCATCACCACCGACAAGGTACGTATGGCGTATGCGTGCGCCAACCGTCGAGTGTGGCTGCCATTATCGAAAAACAAGTCGCCGTGGCGGCGCTTACACGCATCACAAACCATGGTCAGAAAAGCCGCTACACCGAGCAAGAATGTGGTGAGTGGCGTCAATGGGCCGAGGTGTACGATAGGGTGGCCATGCCTTTTTCTCCCGTCGACTATGCGCAGTCCAGTCGAAAACGCCTGATCGATGACGTGCTGGACAGTTTACCGCCTGACTAAAGGGCAAGGAGGCTCGCAAGATGACGAGATCGGTTTTCTGAATCGCAAATAAGGGCATAACGGGCTTAACGTCTTGCTAAGGCTTCAAGACACCAACGAAACGGCGAGTTCAAACGCCCTGATGACAACGCTGCAGTGTCCAGAAAAAAACGCGTGGTCATGCTATTTCCGATGGTAGCCTTCGGCAGGAACGGGCTCGGTGAGGCAAGGTGTGATGGCGACGAGATTTCTATTAGGGCGAGATGACGGCGACGGCCATCTAAGGCTATGGTCATGACATCGGGCTCATGCGGGTTTTATGGGACGCTGGGCGTGATACCACGTAGGTAAGGACATCACACCAAAGGACGATGCGTTGACGATACTGATAGTTTGCCTGATCGGAGCTGCGTTGCTGCCCTATCTCGCCAAAATTCCTGTGGCGATCGCCATGCACCAAGCAGGGGGCTACGATAACCACCATCCCCGTGAACAACAGGCTCGGCTTAAAGGGTGGGGCGCAAGGGCCATGGCGGCTCATCAAAATGCGTTCGAATCCCTGTTGATCTTTGCCATCGCTATCCTGCTCGCTGTTAGCACATCGACCGTTCACGACACGGTTCAACTGTTGGCGATGACGCACATCGGGTTTCGAGTGGTGTACCATATCCTGTATTTGCTCAATATCGGAGTGTGGCGCTCCGTGGCTTGGGCGATCGCCATCGGATGTTCATTTGCCATTATGGGGTTATGTCTGGACTACTAACCTTCGGCGTTTCGACGTCATGGCAAGAGATAAGAGGGCGTCCACACGGTACCTGTCAGTGGCCACTGGGTCAATGAATCACGATCAGCACACGACACCAATGCGAAGAGGAGTGTATGGAACATATTATCAGTCAGGCGATTGAGCTTCGTCAAAGTGAGAAATATCGGGAATCAAGAGCGTTGCTTGGCACCTTGTTAAGCGATGAGTCTTACGCCGCTAAAGCGCACCTGCAGATCGCCTGGGCCTACGACAATGAAGGCAAAGAGCAAGACGCCATTACGCATTACCTGGCGTCGCTGTCCGGACCACTGTCCAGTCGTGAGCGACTGGACGCCTTGTTTGGTTTGGCCAGTACCTACCGAAGCCTAGGTGAGTACGACCAGGCCTTGACGTATTTTGAACAAACGCTGACGGAATACCCCGATGCGATAGAGGTACAGCCGTTTTATGCGATGTGTCTGTACAATGTGGGCCGCCCTAAAGAAGCCATTGCACTGTTATTGGAGTTGCTCGTCACGACCACCAATAGTGATGCCATTGCGGCTTATCAGCGCGCGATTCTGCTGTACAGCGAAGACTTGGACAGAACGTGGTGACAGCGAGTGCAGGCAACCGCCAATGGTGCAAAATCAGTAAACCTGGTGAATCAGAATAAGGAAGATTGACCTGATCAGAGAGGGGGCGCGTATACAGTAAAAAACTACTGAGGACGCGACCGATGCTTTCGCTTTTTAAACGTAATCCAATGAAAAAACTCAAGAAACGCCATTCAATATTGCTCGAACAAGCGATGCAAGCGCAGCGGCGAGGTGACATCCGTACCTACTCTCGTCTGACCGAAGAGGCGGAAGCGCTGTATGGTGAGATCCAAGCCTTGCGTTCAGAGCGCTAACCCTTCAAATGCCCTGCCCATCAGGGTTTAACGCGCGAGTAAGCTCGCCATCCCACGGCGTCAATGTCAACCAGAGACGCCCCGCGGCTTTTGCTTAACATTCCCTGGCTTGAGGGGCATAATTAGTCGCGGTGAATGACATGGAGCGCGCGATCGTGCAAACCCTCTTAATGATACTGGCTTTACTGACAAGTGTGTGGAGCGGCGCTCTTCTGGCGAACCCGCAGGTGAGTGAGGAAGTCACGACCTCATACCAACCCAAAGGCGCTGCCTGCGTGATTCGGGATGAGGGTGGGCGCATCGTGTTGGTTCAAGACTATTTAACGCGAAAGCTCTCTTTACCTGGGGGCTACATTGGCGATCACGAAGCGTTTCACGTCGCGGCGAAGCGCGAAACATGGGAAGAAACAGGCATTGATGTCCATGTTGGCCCACAGCTTGCGCTCAATGCCTATCGAGTGGTGTTTGCCTGCCAAGCCACGACGCCCGTCGGCGTCATGGTACCTGCTTGGGCAAACGCGTTTGACGCGCCCATTATTCCAGCCTTCAACGCTCCACATTTCGGTAAAGAGATCCGCCAAGTCTACCTGACCGCACTCGCCCCTTCGGTGAAGGCGGCGTATCGTTATCCTGACGACTGGGAGGCACTGAAGGGCTGGAGACGTGACAGCTCAGCCAGCCCGTTTTATCACCGTGATCTCCGACTGGAGCACGCGGATACGCGCCAGGCCTCTGAGCTGGCGATGATGACGGCGTTTCAATCGTGGGTGAAATTGCATTCACCGATGACAGGACTGCTGGCGTTTGGCAACGGATTGGGAGATGGCGCATTGGCAGTGGGAGTCTTGATCGTTTGTTTGCTGCTGTTTCCGCTGCGTGTTGGGCTGACACTGGCGTTTGTGCTGCTGGCGACGGCGTACTCGGTGAATTTACTCAAGATGGCGTGGGCGATCCCAAGGCCTTTTTATCTGTTGCCGGCCCTACAGCAGGCCGCCGCCAGTGGTTTTAGCTTCCCCAGTGGGCACACCACGCAAGCCGCCGCTCTTGTGGGCACGCTGTTCGGTTGGCTGGTCAGTCGGGGTCAAACCCGATCGCCGCTCACCATCACTGCGGCGTTGCTTGGGTGGCTGGTCCTGTCTGCTTTGGCGGGCGCGGCGCGAGTCTGGCTCGGCGTGCATTATCCCACCGATGTTTTGGCAGGGATGGGACTCGGCGGCTTGATTGCGCTGGTGGCGATGGGTCTTTATCACTGTCGGTATGCCGGTCGAAAGCGCGCCATTGAATCCAAGCGGTTATGGGGGCTGCTGCTCGTGCTGTGTTTGTATGGCACGCTGCAATTGCTCCAGCCCCTCTACCTCTTCGCGTGGTTCGCCTGCCTCGGGCTCGTCCTCGCGCTGTGCTTGGGTGAACCATCCCAAGAGGTGAAGGGTCTGAATCCTTGGCGACAGGTGCTGATCGCCGTCGCAGGACTGGTCGTAGTGGCCATGGCCGCTAAGATGTTGGTGACCCCTGCGACTACCAGCGTGGTGATCCTGACCACGTATTCGGTCGCGATCCTTGTGGGAATGCTTTGGATGGTTGTCGGGGCGCCGAAGCTGAGCCGAAAGAAAGGCACAATAGGTGTGCCCTGATCCCGATACGGGACCGAAGAAAAATGTTCGTATGTCCCTGCTTTAGCACCGCTGACGACCAAGGGCGCTAAACCCCTTGCTTGAGGTAGAGCCCCATTCGGATCAGCAGCTCTATCGTGTTGTTGTCACAGATGTAGGCCATGAACATTTTTTTGTTGCTGACGTTGAGCAACTCGAAGGCGCGCTTGAGGTGGGTTTGCACGGAACTGTCTTTGATGCTCAGCGTCGAGGCGACTTCTTTGACTGACAAACTCAGTGTCGAGAGCGACAAGCATTCGACTTGGCGGCGAGTCAAGAAAGGGGAAAGTAATTGCGGGATGATCGCATACAATTCTTCCGATGCACTGCTGGGCTTAACTGGTTCAGAGCTCGATGCATTGCGGCCTATGAGCTGGCTGAGCAGGCCTTGTGTGTCGACCACCGAGGCATAGTGACTGACTTTATTGTTGACGAACGTCAATTGGGAACGGCCCTGATAAATGACATCTTTACCTGTCGCGGACACCCCTAAAAACTCCCCCAAATGTGTGCCTTTAGCGCTCCATTCAATCTCGATGTTGTTGTGCCGAGTGGTCACCCGGTTTTCCTTGTATTCAAGCGTGGGAAAGGCGCGTTGCCACACTCTGAGTGTCTCACAGAAAGAGTCGGAACCGACCGACAGTTGCAGCGGACTTTCGATCACGGTGTGGGAAGTCATCACATCGGTCACGGCCGCTGTGACTTTATCATTCCAAATGCGATTCATGAGCTGACGTGCGGCCTGAACGCACGGTTGACGATGAGTGAAGATACGCACCTTCCTTTGTTGTACGCGTCGGCTTACGCTTTTCTCAGACGCAGAGCGAGCGTGGTGAACTTAGCGGCAGGCAAACTGCCAATCAACAGCCCTAAGGCAATCAGGGCACAGCTTACCACTTTTTGGGTAGTAATCCCTTCATGAAACCAAACACTTGAGCCCAACAAGGCAAAAATGGGCACCAGAAGTGTAAACGGTGCAACGTGTGACAAACGGTAAGCCATCACCAACTTGTTCCAGATCCAGTAGCCAAACAAGGTGGTGAAATACGCCTGATACACAATGGAAAAGGCCCCAGACAGCGTCATGTGCGCTATCAAGGCGTTTATCCCCTGAGTGTCGACCTGAAGATAGGAGAGGAGACACAGCGGCAGAGGCGCAAAAAGCATCGACCATACACTGAAGGCGAATACCTGTTTCGTTTGGGATCGCTTAAGTATCACCCCAGACAGCGACCAACATAAGGCCGCCACCAGGATCAGTCCCACCCCCGAAGCGGTGACAGAGCCGTCAGTGACCGTCAGACTGAGCGTCAAGCCACATAAGGCGATCGCGGCGCCGAGTGAGCGTCGAGGACTTACCGACTCTTTGAGTAACCACCAGCCCAGCCCCAAGCCGAACACTACGTTGGTTTGGATCAGTAAGGCTGCCATACCTGGGGATAAGCCCTCACCAATGGCCCAAGTGGACAGCCCCCAAACCCCCACGGCAAACGTCAGGCCATACGCCGCGAGGTATCCCCAGTGGACGTCAGGCTTCTTGACAAAAAAGATCGCGGGGATCGCTGCCAAAGCAAAGCGCAATGCGGTCAGCAACATGGGATCCAGCGCTTCTAACCCCAGTTTGACGACAGAAAAATTCACTCCCCAGATAGCCATGATGAGCACACATAAGGTGTAATCTTTTAAGCTCATGGTTTACTCCACGATTGGCATGGTGTCGGCTTGCTGCCAGATCGCGAACTGTTTGGCAAAGTAGGTGACGATGAGATCCGCGCCAGCTCGTTTAAAACCGGTGAGGGTTTCTAACACGGCTTCCTGCTCATTGACGATCCCCATTTCCGCCGAGCATTTGATGGCCGCGTATTCTCCACTGACCTGATAGGCCGCCAGAGGAAGTCGTGTTTGAGTGCGCAACTGAGTTAAGACGTCAAGGTAAGGCGTTCCGGGTTTGACCATCAAGATGTCGGCGCCTTCTTGCTCATCGAGTAAGGCTTCGCTGAGGGCTTGACGCCCGTTAGCGTAGTCAAGTTGATACGTGCGCCTATCGCCCTCTAGCTCACACTCCACCGCTTGACGAAATGGGCCGTAAAACGCTGAGGCAAATTTGGCGCTGTGGGCGAGGATCGCCACCTTAGTAAACCCAGCGGCATCCAACCCTCGGCGGATCGCTCCGACCTGGCCATCCATCATGGAGGAGGGGGCGAGCATATCGGCTCCAGCCTCGGCGGCATTAATGCATTGTTTGACTAAGTTCGCCACCGTTTGGTCATTGTCTACGTCATGTTTGGAGAGGGCCCCACAATGGCCATGTGTCGTGTACTCACAGAAACAGATATCAGGGATCACCAACATGTGTGGGCACGTTGATTTGATCGTGCGAATCATGCGACTGAGCAAGCCGTCTTGATGCCACGTATCACTGCCGATGTCGTCTTTGTGGTGGCTGACCCCAAATGGCATGACGGCGCGGATCCCCAACGCATCCAGTGCACGGATCTCATCGGTCAGTTGAGACTCCGGGATCCGCGTCAATCCGGGCAAGCCAGCGATGGGCACCGGTGATGCGAGGGCTTCTTCCACAAAGAGTGGATAGATTAAATCGTGCAATTGCACGTCATGCTCGCGAACCATCGTGCGCATGATGGGGGTGGTGCGTAAACGGCGAAGACGTTGGGTGATCCCCAGTTGTGGGGAAGGAATAGAGGACGATTCCACTGCGGCGACTCCTAAGTATGGGTAATGGAAAACAGCGACGAAAGGCTACGAGGCAAGACGCCGCCTGGAGAAGAGCACGAGTCAGACGCGCTCGATGATCATGGCCATGCCTTGGCCAACGCCAACGCACAGGCTACACAAGGCATACCTTCCCTGTTGTAAGGTCAACTGATTCATCGCGGTTCCGATCACCCGGGCCCCACTCATGCCTAGAGGGTGCCCGAGCGCAATCGCGCCACCATTGGGATTAAGGCGCGGGTCGTCGGGGACAATGCCTAAGTGGTTGACCACGGAGAGCACTTGAGAGGCGAAGGCTTCATTGAGCTCAATCACGTCCATCTGATCCAGTGACAGTCGAGTCAGTTCCAGAACCTTTTTTATCGCGGGTGTGGGACCAAACCCCATGAGGCTGGGCTCAACGCCTGCGCAGGCTGTCGCGACGATGCGCGCTTTCGGCACCAATTGGTGATCGCCCAATGCCGACTCTGATGCTAATAAGAGTGCCGCTGCCCCGTCGTTAATGCCCGATGCGTTGCCCGCTGTGACCGTACCTTGCGGCTGTACCACGGGCTTCAATTTGGCCAAGGTCTCGAGACTTGATAGCCTAGGATGTTCGTCAGTGTCGACCACCAATGGGTCCTGACGCCGACGCGCCACCTCGACTGGAACGATTTCATGGCGGAAAAAGCCGCGCTCTTGCGCCGCCACGTATTTGGTCTGGCTCCAGCGGGCAAACACATCCTGATCGTGTCGGCTGATACCAAATTTGACCGCTAGGTTTTCTGCCGTTTCAGGCATTGAACAGGCCCCGTATTGCGACTCCAGACTCGCGTTGATAAACCGCCAGCCCATAGTGGTGTCATAGAGTTCCGTATTGCGAGCAAACGGAGCGTCGGGTTTGCCCATCACGTAAGGCGCTCGTGACATCGACTCGACGCCTCCAGCAATGATCAGGTTGGCTTCGCCCGTTTTGATGGTACGAGCGGCAATGGACACGGCTTCCATGCCAGAGGCACACAGCCGGTTGACGGTGGAGCCCGGTACGTCAGTATCCAGTCCGGCGAGCAGCAAACTCATCCGTGCCACGTTGCGGTTGTCTTCGCCCGCTTGATTGGCACAGCCTAAAATGACATCGTCGACGCGACGCCAATCGACCGTGGTATGACGCTCTGTCAGAGCTTTTAACGGAATCGCCGCCAGATCATCCGCTCGGATCGAAGAGAGGGCACCAGCATATCGGCCAATGGGGGTTCTGACGAAGTCACACAGGTAGGCGTTAGACATGGGCGGCCTCCTCATGTGTAGGGGCGTAGCAAGCGGTGATCAAGGCTCTGGCCTGTTCGATTTCCGATTGACTCACGTGATGCGCGCGCTCGGCAGCAATCTCCAGATGGACGTGTGCCCCGAGTTGGTCAAAGTAGGCGGCCGTTTGCGTGATGCGCTTGGCCGGCACCCAGGTATCAGTGTGACTCCCTGATAGCCACAAAGGCATGCCTTCAAACACCGGCTTTTGAACGGGGGCCACTGGGCACTGAGGACCGAACAGGCCGCCGGTGAACACAATGACACCGCCCAGTGGTTGCAATGCGCGTCGGACAAACTCCGCGGCCATACACCCACCTTGAGAAAAGCCCATGAGCCAGATCCGCTGGCGGTTGACTCCTTGTGAGAGGAGGGCTTGAAGGATCTGGTCGATGACTTTCAGCCCCTGATCCAACTGGGGTTGGTTGTCGTCCAGCTCGCGAGTGAATCCACGTGGATACCAGGTTGCTTCCGGGGCTCTTGGCAGGCAGTAGGTGGCCTCTGGGATAGCCAGTTTGTCAATCAAGCTCGCCATGTCGTCGGCGGTTTGTCGGCGACCATGTAAAAGGATCACCACAGGGTTGTCGTCACTCAGCGGTGCGCCTTCTATGCACATTGTATACGGGTGAATGTCAGTTTGAAGAGGTAACACAGTCGTTATTCCTTGTCTTGAGGGGTTATATTGTCGCCGCTGCGATAGGGTTGGTTTGGGGTTGGGAGCGGCTGAGGCCTAACAGGGCTCTGGCTTCGTTCACGGTGGCTACGTCTCTGCCCAGCTCATGAGACAGTCGGACGACACGATCGACTAACTGGGCATTGCTGGTGGCGAGCTCACCTTTTCGGTAATAGATGTTGTCCTCGAGTCCGGTGCGCACATGCCCCCCGAGTAAAATCGAGTAAGTGTTGAGCGGCAATTGCGCCTGACCGATGCCGATGGCTGACCACAAACTGTTGGTGGGCAGACTGTCCACCAGGTGCAGCAGATCTTTGCAGGTTGGGCGGACCCCACCGTGAATGCCCATCGCAAAGGCAAACACCAGCCTTTCACCAAGGTAGCCTTGTTGCTGGAGCGTGACGGCTTCGTGAATGACACCGGAATGGTAGATCTCAATCTCCGGCATGACCTGATTGGCTTTAAGTGCCTGCGCGAGTTTTTTGGCGAGCGCGGGGCTGTTGATGAAGGGCTTATCACCGTGATTGACCGAGCCACAGTTGAAAGAGGCGATTTCTGGACGGTACTCGAGGTGGTTCCAAGCCTCCTCTTCCGGGCTATTTTTTGGCAGGTTTAGGCCCGAAGTGCTGAGGTTAAGAAGGATGTCGGAACGTTCGCGGATTCGCTCTATGATCTCGCGCCACACAGCTTGGTCATAGGAGGGCCGACCAGCGTCATCCCGAGCGTGAATGTGGGCGACGCTTGCACCAGCTTGGCTGCACTGGATGACGGCGTCAGCAATCTCTTTCGGTGTGTGTGGTATTGCCGGTTGCTTACTTCTTGGGGTGATCCCGCCGTTGACGGCGGCGGTGATAATTAATTTGTCCATAGGTTTCAATTGTTTATATTATTCAATCACCTTCATAATAAATGTATAAAATTAAAGTAATGTCCCCAAAAAATGGTGACGCAGAAGGGTTTATTGAATGAAAGCGGCAAGGCGCGGCGATTCGAAGCGCCTGAGGCAGGGGAAGCGCAAAAAGTTACGAGGAGAATGAAGACAATCCGTGTATGAGCGACGAAGCGGGCACAAGCGAGCCTTTTACGTCCGTGTTAATTGGAAGGGCAACAAGGTCATCAATAATTCGAGGGCCAATGTCGAGGATATGATTGTTCTGGATGAGCCATTCATAGATGGCCTGAGGTATGGCAAGGGAGCGAGCGCGGTGATACCTAGGCGCTCACCAACAACCCTGAGTGAAAGGCACTTGGCACCCTAGTTTAAAGGCGCGCCAAAGAGATGGGCAAATTTTTCGACATCGGTGATCACATTGTTTTCCATCCAGACAAAGTACTCACATTGCCAACGCTGTGTTCGCTTGGCCGACTCAGAAAACACTTGAGACTTCACCTCACCCCGACTCGAAGTCCAGGGAGGGAAGACCCGCAAGGCCATTTTCCCTTTCGCTTTCTCTGACCTGACCACCCCTTTCTTTAGCAGCACCGTTAAGGGAAAGATAAACATCCCTTGTTTGGAGGTTTGGTGATCATGGACCTCCACAAACAGATAATCCAAATCCGGCTTCTCAAAAGGCCTCGTCTTTTTCGAGTCGGGACCTTCCCCAGCAGAGCGCTTCCAGATGGTGAGGAAATGCCCCGGCCTATCGGGCGTAACGTGGCCCTTTCGATACAGGATTTGTTGGCCATCAATGGAGAACGCGAGCGCTTCATACTGACTATTCTGAGGGTAAGGGTCTAACGCGATGGGGCGGGTTAAGGTGTAGCCATTCGCCAAGATGTTGTGACGCAAAAACCAATCCAACGCCTGGACATACGAATTCTGTGACAAAAGTATTTCCCCTTGAAACACGCCCGTGGCGCACATTCATGATCAAAGGCGTGCCGGGCAAAGTGAATGGTAGAGCGCCCGCGAAAAGCGTGAGTGGGGCGCTCAGTTTGGTGACGTGACGGTCAACGCATTGACCTCACCTCCTTTTGCGTGTCTATGACACGGAGAGATCGCGCGATCGCTTGCGTTTATCTCGTGACCAATAATGCGCGAGTATTGAACCTGACAAGTTGTGCCAGATAGAAAAGAGCGCCGCAGGCAGTGCTGAGATGGGGGAGAAAAATTTGAGCGCCAATGCCGTAGCCAATCCAGAATTTTGTAAGCCAACCTCGATGGCAATCGTCTTACAGGTCACATAGTCAAACTTGAGCGCTCTGCAAACCCAGTAACCCAAAACAAGCCCCATGGCATTGTGCAAGATGACCGCCAGCGCGACCCCCAATCCGACGATGGCAATCTTATCATGGTTAAGGGCGACGATAATGGCGATGGCCATGACAATCGAGAGCATTGAGACAAGTGGCAACACAGGGGCTATAGCCGTCACTGGACGACGAAAGAAGTGGTTGAGGGCGATCCCAATGGTGATCGGGATAATGACGATTTTCACCAGATTGAGCACCATTGGTCCAACGGGGACGTCGACGTTCACGCCCAGAAGGGCATCGACTAAAAACGGGGTCATCACCACGCCTATCAAGGTGGAAAAAGCGGTCATGGTGATGGATAAGGCGACATTACCCTTAGCCAGATAACAGATCACATTTGAGGCGGTGCCTCCCGCGACACTGCCTACCAACACCATACCAATGGTGAGCGCCATATCCATATCAAAGACGTGAGCAACAAACAGAGCACTCAGTGGCATGACGGAGAACTGAAGAATGAGCCCGGCTGTTACCGCCTTCACACTGGATGTGACACGTTTAAAATCATCGAGTGTTAGCGTTAAGCCCATGGACAACATGATGAGCATCAACAAAGGGACGATTTGGGGTTTGAGTGGTGTAAATATCGCAGGTTGCAGGTAAGCGACAACGGAACCCAATACCACCCAGAGTGGAAACGCATTGATTATAACTCTAAGCATAAGTTGTTTATTCTGTTCTATTTTCGTCTCTCAATAGTACACGATTGCGTGTGCTAAATAAGCGCTAATTGGCATATTGATATCGGATGATTCACAATTGAATGATAGTCTTGGCGTGTTTTATCGTGCGAAATGAATCATGGTCCGTTCAACAACGCGAGCCTCTACCCCAATACCAAAATGGGGCGAAACTGGAGCGCCCCCTGCGTGTGAAACTAGCGTGGCTGCTAGTGTGAAGTTCGAGGTGTCTGTCTCTTACAGTTTTAGAATGAGCTTGCCAATGGTGTCGCCACTCTCGAGATCTTGATGAGCCTTGATGCCCTCTTCGAGTGAGTATACCTTGTGAATCGGTATATCCACCTTACCGTCTATGATCAAACGCTCTACGGATTTTATCGCGGAAATATTTTCTGCTTGGCTGTGGATGCCTCCGTTAAACAGTTCGAGCTTGATCGACTTCATAAAGGCGTTTTGTAACGCTGTTTCTATATCGGGGGCGTGATCGCTTTCAGCGAACCCATACCAAATCAAATGCCCATTTTTGGCGAGAAGGTTGATATCTCTTGCAATAGAGTGGCCGCCTGTGGCATTGAAAATCGCGTCTAAACCATCGGGATAGGCGTTTTTAATCACCTCTTGTACATCGTCCTGCTTATAGTTTATCACCTGAGCTGCGCCCAATGACCGCACATACTCTTCCTTTCTCGCAGATCCCACTAACGCAATAACGTCATGGTTTTGAGCGCTCAGCAGCTGAACAAGAACGCTGCCCACACTTCCTGCCGCGGCATGGACGAGGACGCGGCAGGAAGTATTGGACAAACGCTGCGTCAAGAGCATGGCCGTTCGCGCTGACATCCCAATGCTACTGGCTGTCAAAGGAGGCAGGGCGACTGGGACCGCAATTTCCCACTCCAATGAACTGGTCGTATCGACAACCACGTATTCAGCGTACGATTGACTGGCTGAAAAGGCGACGAGTTGCCCCTGCTCATAGCCACTGACATTGGACCCTATCTCCTCGATGATGCCTGAGCCTTCCATTCCTAACGTAAAAGGCGGCGTGGGCAACGCAGGGAAGGCGCCCTTGCGAATGTACGTATCGGCTAAGTTAACGCCGCTATATATCACTTTGATTAACAACTGATTATTACTGATCCGTGGTTTTTCAATGTGGTTGACGGCGAGCACGTCCGGATTTCCAAATTTGGTGACTTGTAGCGTCTTCACTGTCTTTCTCCTTTGTCATGTTTTGGCTGCGAGTTGAGCGCGTTCTTAGGTCCCGCCAACGGCAGCGCTTTGATCCTATTCCCGTCATGTTCAGGGTCTGTGGTGATGGTATTGAATCGAGTGACTGAAAGAAATTAGCGACTAAAAGGTAACTAGGTTCGCTATGGTAACTGGTTACCTCAAAGTGCCTGCTCAGTTGATGTACTGATGAGATGAAAGGAAGAGTGAACAAGGTAAACAAACCACCTGAGGGCTATTGCAGTATGGATCGATGTTCAACTTTCGGCTCTAAATTGTACATCGATTGTGTGCGCTAACTAAGCCATAATTCACCCTCTAGTATGCTGGGCTTCTTGCTTGATACCCGTGTAGCAAATTGGCTCATTGTCGAAAAGGCTGAAAGTTAACCACCAACAACACGGCGATGGTATCGGATCATTGTGACAGGGAGACAGAGATGTTGATTACGCTTGATATTCGTTCATCGTTTCAACTAAGTTATCCAATGAAAATCCACGATATTCAATGTCATACCCCTTTAGATTTAACTTTTTCAAAAGGTGATGAGATTTCTCTATTAATTTGGCCTCACTGTAACGCTTCTGTTGCCTCTTTACTTCGGCAATGAGTATTGTCTTATCTAAGTCATTGATCGCCACTATGTCGATCTCATTGTGGCCTTTGGCATCCCAGTATCCACCAATCTTTCCAAATTGCTTGGATTCAACCAAGATAGCTTTGAATAGGCTCGCTAATTCCAGACCGGAGTAAACGGTGAAGTCTCGTTCAATGTATCTTCGGATGTATTCGTAGTTCTCCATCTCAACAGCACTTTTGTTGGCATGAATGAATCGAAACCAGAAGTTTAGAAAGGGATCGGAAATGGCGTATCGAATATCTCGCGAGTTCTCTTTTGAGCTGATCGGACGCAGTTTGGTTATCACATCAAACACTTCATCCAGCTTTTCCAGATGAACGCCAACGCTCATATCTAAGAAGTTTTCAATTCGCGCACGGCTGGTGTTGCCTTTTGATATCGCACCGAGAATATCGAAGTAAATGCGATGTTCTGAACCAAAATCTTCAACGAGTCGATGCGTTCCTTCTTTTATGAGTGGTGAAAATTCGGAGATGACCGCCTCAAAGCGATCATCGCTCTCCGCAGAGAAGCGGGTTAACCACTCAAGGTATTTGGGTATCCCGCCAGATAGACACCACCATCGAAGCATGTTTTCAGCATCAAATTGATCGTGATCTTTCATGACCTCGGCAAGATAAGAAGGTTGCAAAGGCTGAATGTTAAAGAAGCGGTCATCGCGATTGAACAGAGGTTCATCTTTGCCTTTGAAAATCTTTGTCATCATGCTGTAGAGGGAGCCACAGCATACGAGGTGCATCATCGAGTCTCGCTTGTTTGCATCCCATAAATTTTGAATGTCGGAAAAGAGAGCAGGGTTGACGATGTCGATATCTTGAAACTCGTCCAGAATGATTGTCATCGGCTTTTGCTTGGTATAATCCAACAAGAACTCAATGATATCTCGCAGTGTTTGGGGCTGGAAGAACTTAACACCGAGCTCACTATGGATGATTTCTGCGAATTCAGCCACTAAGGCGCTTTCACTCTTTCGACTAATGAAAAGGTAAAGAAATGGGGTATTGTCTTGGTGAAAAGCTTCGTTTAAAAGACGGGTTTTACCGACGCGTCTTCTCCCAACCATCACGCTAAGTTGGCCTTTTGTATCGACTATCTGCTCCGAAACAGTTTGTAGAGCGTTTAGCTCCCTCTGACGGTTATACAATTTTTTCATGGCTGTCTACTTTAGCGTTCATGTATGAGCGATAAAATAGGGCATAAAGGTGTTACTGTAAAAATGATTACAGTAACTAATTTTACACTAATGAAAAGACCATGAAAGGGTCTTTAGGCACTAAGGGGTGTTGGTTTTATTGACCCCGTTGTTTGGTTTGACCTGTCTCTCTCGATAGATTGATTGGGCACCGAAATACGCCTCATCAAATTGAAAGAAACATTACTTACGCTAAGTGTGTGTTTAAGGATGAGGGCTGAGTTAAGCTTATCAAAGTACCTGTTCAATGGATGTAACTTCAGGCTCAGACGACGTTGTCAGGACTTTCACGTTTTCAAATCACCGACGGTCTCATAAAGCATGAGAAACTGGCGTAATGAGAGGTTGCCCGTTGACTCAAACTTTCTGATTGTGGCACACGGCACGCCAGAGAAGTCGGCCATTTTCTGAACACGGAGTTTGTCTTTTTTTTCCGAGCGGACTTGATGAACGCTTTGAGTTCCAACTGCAAATCATAAGCGGTATAAAGCGATCACATACAGGTCAATGAAGTTGCTACTATGGTAGCAATTTTACCCCTAAAAGATGGCTAAATTGCTATTATTGTAACAAACATAAGGTGCTGTTTATCGTCATGGTTTATTCACCGCAGTAAACAAGGCGACATAATGATCCCTAATTTTATGCTCGCCATACACGGGAGCGATAGAATCCTTGCCCATTACCGTTAAGAAAAACTCCGCAGGGCCTCCCCATTTTTCAGGTAGATGGTTCATTAGACGCAAAATGGCACGCCTCAGACAATCAGGCAGCCGGACAATACGCACGTTTTTACACTGCGCTTCAAAAGCCAATTGTGCAATCTCAGTCGTGGTGAGTATTTCAGGTCCCCCTACGTCGAGCTCTTTTTGATTCGACGGGATAGCTTCAAGGCAAAATGTCGCGAGATCTTCACCGTGAATGGGGTTTAATTTCATTGCTGACGCGCCAAACTGATAAACACGGCCTTTGGTGGCCATGTGATAGATGGCTTCCAAATCTGAAAAGAAGCCGTTGGGTCGAATCACGCAGGGTTGTAACTGTTCTGAGTCGAGCAGGCGGGAAGCAAATCTTTCTTTGGCTCTCAGCAGGCGAACATTGGAATAGGTTGGCGCATTGAACGCTGAAATATAAATAAATTTCTCGACGCCTGATTTTTCTGCTTCAAGTAAGATATTCAGGTTAGCTTGGTAATCGATATCCATGTACTTCAAACCATCTTGTTGACGAGTGATCCCCAAGCAAGAGATCACCACATCGACACCATCGCAAATCCCTTCAAGCTGTTGAGGGTCGGTCACTTGCGCCTCAAAAATCTGAGAGTCATGGACACCGTTCGCGAGTAACTTTTGTTTGTTGCGCGCCAGCGCAACAAAGTCCTGGCCGCGCTCCTGTAATTGCTTAACGATGTACAGGCCTAAGTAGCCTGTCGCCCCTACAACTAAAACCTTATTCGATGTTGTCATCATGCTTTCCTTACCATTACGGCGAATTACTCTGTGAGTGTAGGGCGGTACGGCTCTTCTCTGACGCCATGAGAGAGCACGAGCTTAATCATGAAAATAGGCGCCAACCACTCAAGACCCACAGGAGAGGGGATTATCTGAGCAACAATGATCGATAGCATGACGATCAACAACGCGACAGGGCGCTGTAGGTATAAAGGGGTAAAATGAACAATGACAATGGAGACCATCATCATGCCATACCAAAAGAAAGCATAGGACCATACGATGTCAAAACACAGCGGCACCAAAAATAATTGAAAATGGATTGCCGGGAAGAGAAATTTGCTTCCGACCAGTCTCCCAAGCCAATTCACATCTAAGTTTTGATTGGCATGAAGATACCGCTTCATAGAGCCGAGTGAGTTTGTGAGAACGCCACCAATCATATCTAAGGTCAAAATGGCGGCTACAACGATTTGTGATCCACTCCAATCCAACTCTTTCCATACCAAAACGTATAGGAGCACTGGCGCAATGAATGCGGCATAATTGGCTATGGCACTTTCTGCTTTCGTCGCGCCATAGCCTGTTGAGAAACGAAACTTCCCCTTGCACTGCCAGTTAATTGGTGCCTCTTTTAACGTGATTTGATCGTTTGTCATGGTGTCCCCCTTGCGTGGAATTCATTACCGACGAGCAATGAGATCTTTTTTAGTCCATTTGGTCTATATAAGGTTAACCGCTCAAATTTTGTCTTGTCAATTTTTTTAGTCCATGTGGTCTATAAAGTTTGATTTTTATCGACCAGTGGACTTTTAAAAGGTGTCAGCATATAGTCCAAGCGGACTTCAAAAGAGGGGGAAACCATGCCAAAAATCGTGGATCGAGAAGCATATCGCAACGAACTTATCGCCAAAGCCGTTGATATTTTTTCAGAACACGGCCTGAACGGTTTAGGCATGCGAGGCATTGCTGGCGCATTGGGTGTGTCCAAAACTGCGCTTTATCATTACTTTTCCAGCAAAGAAGAGCTATTTACCGCCTGTACTGAGTTCGTGCTAGAGCCACACTCACTTTATGGCATAGACAGTACTTCGCCCCTTCCTGAAGATAAGGAGCAAGCCATAGTCCAGTTGATCAAGACCCTAGATAGCCGCTTTAAGGGCGAAATGACGGTGGTTCTAGATTATGTCAAAAATAGGGACAGCCGAGACATAGCCAATGATGAGCTGCTAAAAATGGCGGACAATCAGTTCCTCGTCGAGCTAAGTAAAATTGTCGGGAGAGAGCATGCCAATCAAGCGTACGCTTTGCTACTGGGTGGTTTAATGACTCGACTACTAAATGGCAACCAAACTAAAGTTGAAGAGATAGCGTCTTGGATCCTCCAACTTTCAACGAGGGAGAGCAGCTAGATGAGATCCTTTTTGGCGTTGGAAAAGAGAAAGCAAAAAGAGTCACGTGTTTTTGCTCAGAATGATATCCTGCTTTTTCTCTAACTGGCATCAACAAGCACGACTTAACGCGTCCACGTTGAGCCTGTATGTTTATCGTATAGTCGCTTAAGAATATATAAACGAACGGTTTGAAAGCACTGGTGATGGCGGTACCAGTTGCGCTTTCAGTGATTTAATTGCCATAGTGAAGCAGGATTGAAGTATCGGGCGGCCGTTACAACACCATTTCGATGCGTTCACCACCAGGTAGAGTCGCTTGAATCGTCGTGTGATGCCCTCCACACGCAGCAATATAGCGCTCGACCGTTTCCACCTTCAAGTTAAGCCCGTTCGACTCCATGCTTGAAATAGTGGGTTGGGTGACCCCCATGATCTTCGCGACATCACTTTGCGTTAGCCCTAGACTTTCACGAAGTTGAGCCAGTTGCATTCCAAGAAGTATGTCTTTTGCTCTGTGCTTCGCCTTAGTAAGTGCTTCTGGTGACATAAGCGCATCTAATTCTGCTAAAGTGCCAGTTTTGCTCGTCATGTTACTCTCCTTTCAAATGGTCGCTGTATTCCTTGTCTGCGATCTTGATCTGTTCTTTATAAAACCGCTTCTGATTTGATTTATCCCCTCCACAGAGAAGGATGCCCGTTCGATTTGGGTCAAAGACAAAGAATATCCTTATTGGATTCCCCTGACTTTGAACAACTAATTCTTTCATATTCGGATGTGCAGACCCGTTTATCTTGCCAACACGAGGCCGTCGTAAAGTGGGTCCGTATTCCCTTAGGACGTCGATACAGGCGCGAACCTCTATTTGGTCCGTTTCATCTAATCCAGAAAACCATTCTTTGAAGATTTCCCTTGGTTTTATTTCATACATGGTAATTAGTTGCTCTTTCTTGGGTGGAGTATAGGTTGTGGTCTATATAGATTTCAACCTATGTTGTGATTGTTGGAGTCACTGAACAATCAACAGAAAACGGATATACCCAGAATCAACTTTATTGTTTATCAGTTCAAGAGTGTCGGAATCAGTAGTGATTCTATTGGGCACGAGTTGAACTTCTATAAAAGAAGATAAGTTACATAAAATCAATTGGTTATTAAGTTTTTTCAGTAAAGGACTTAACCAAAGGGGAGGAAAAAATGAGTCAGTTAGTCACAAATTTGTGACTAGGTTATGCTTAGCTCCGAGCGTACAGTGGTTTGGCCTTTTCTCCACCGCTTTGAATAAAATGAATCGACATGTCGCTTGATTTCTCCTCTGAATGTTATCCATCGAACACCCAACGCCAACATGGCGACAACAATTACAGTCACTCTCGCGAATCCCTGACTTTCTCCCATCAAGGGCCGCTCTTTACGAGCATGAATTATCGTCATATTCCATTCCGACATCCATAAATGGAACAATCTGATCATGAGCCAACAGCATTAAGGTGGACTATTATGGCGAACGCTATCGAGTCGAATGTCGTTACTCTGTCTGAATTTATTGGTAGTGAGGTGGACGCGATGTTGTTTACCGACCACATTTTGAAGTCTATGTCGTATCGTAATAGGTTGCTTACGCAGAATGAATGAGTAAAGATACGTATCTAAAAATTATTGATTTTCTTAATCAAAATTGAATCGTCCCTCGTCCGTTATCCCATCTTCTCGGTTTGCCATGAAGTCATCATTAGCCTCTTCTTGGTTACCAAATGAAAGCCAATCGGGCCGAACTGGACGCAAAGTAATCACATCTCCCTCTTTGTGTATTTCGAGCTCGTTAACTCCGTCAAACTCAAAGTCCTTTGGCAAGCGTATCGTTTGATTCTTGCCATTTCTAAAAATAGAAACTGTTCTCATAACACCCTCTCTGTTAGGCATATGTTTGTATTGGTCGCTCCAAGTATATGAATGAGTATCGCGGCGAAATGTCGGCCATGAACCGGTTTACTGACGTTCGATAACCGTTCAAGTGTCGATTGTGCTCTAAATTAGTTAATCACTCCTTATACCACAACGGTTTTAGCGAATAATCATCCCGATATGCCGGTCTGAAAAGAATTGGAATACAACCACAACTTATGCCGCTGGGAGGCCGACGCGCTCTATTCCTTTAGATGGCTCGCTGGAGCAGTCACGTTTTCTACTTTGGAGCGATGAGTAAATGTTCACTGAGCGCTTCCCATACACAGGTGACTGCGCGGCTACGCCCCTTCTTGCCTAAACACACCAAATGGATTGGCTGCTTATCTGGGTGCGTGTAGTCGGTTAAAACAGGGACTAACTCGTTTGAGCGTAGTTCTTGGTCGATGAAGGCAGGATCGACCATGATGATCCCTTGTCCTAAAGTAGCTAGCTGAACGAGGCCTCTCGCGTCGTCACTGATCATCGCCGGGGTGACATTGATCGCATTGACGCCACCGCTGGGATGCACAAAGACCCAATTATCCAGCGTCACCGCCTTATTTTTAAACACCAGACAGCGATGGTGAAGCAGTGACTCCGGCGACTCCGGTGCGCCGTTTTGAGCCAGATACGCCGGACTGGCATACCAACCAAAGGTTTTTTCACCAATCTGTCGCGCCAGCAGCGAGGAGTCCGGTAAATGGCCAATACGAATAGCAATATCAACGTGGTTATCGATGAGATCAACGACTTCGTCAGTGAGATTGAAGTCAAAGCAGATATCGGGATAGGTATCGCTAAGCGCATGAATGTGCGGGATCAAGAGGCGATGGGCCATCAGCGTTGAGCAGCCAATGCGGACTTTGCCCTGCGGCCGAGCATGAACTTGTTCGCTGAGCGTTTCCGTATGATGCAGTACCTGTTGAAGCGGCTCGGTGCTTTTGAGCAGTTCATGGCCACTTTGTGTTAACGATAGCTTTCGCGTGCTGCGTTCAAGCAAGCGAAGGTTCAGCGTTTGCTCAAGCTTCGCAATGCGTTTGCTGACCGATGAGCGTGGCAGTCCGACTTTGTCCGCCGCCCCTTGAAAACTGCCACTCAACGCGACCAGATGAAAGAGGTATAAGTTTTCTAACTGTTTATGAAAGGCCACAGATTGTTTCTCTTTGGGAACATATAAAGTTCATTTTTGGTATCTAATTAGATTTAATACGAATTGGTATTCTGAAGCAACCAAATAAATGGAGGGTAAGGAATACCATGTCTTTTCAAACGATTTTAATCACAGGCGCAACCTCAGGTATTGGTTTTGAAGCGGCAAAGCAGTACGTAAAACAAGGTTGGCGCGTGGTGTTTACCGGCCGTGATCAAGAGAGAATTGCCAGCGCCACCGCGAGGCTACGCGATGACGCCCATTCGCCGGATCAGATACTTGGCCTATTGTGTGACAATGCGAACGCCCAGCATTACCCGGCACTTGTGTCTGACATTCGCCACAACGTCGGCACACTCGACGCGGTGATTTTGAATGCGGGGGTGTTTCACCCCAGGCACTTTAGCGAAACCACACAGAGTGAGCTGATGACAACAATGTCGGTGAATTTCACCGGCCCAGCGATGCTTCTTCAAGCCTTACTGCCTGTCCTCAATGATCCCTGCAGCGTGGTCTATGTTTCAAGTATTGTCGTCGAGCGAGCCTTTCCAACCGCGTCGAGCTACAGCGCCAGTAAAGCGGCCTTCGAAGCGTACGCGAACGTTTTGAATCTGGAACTGGCTCCCCAAGGCGTCCGGATCAACTACCTCAGACCGGGCGTGACGGCCACCGAGATCCAAAGTAAGGCAGGTATGAGCGAGCATCAAATTGACGAGCTTAACGCAAGCTTAGCGAATTTGCCTTTAGGCCGAATGCTAGAGCCGACGGAAATGCTGTCGAGTCTTGAATTTCTCACCAGCTCAAGTTCACTCGCGCTGCGAGGGGCCCACATCACCGTTGACGGCGGTTATTGTTTGTAAATGGTGTGGTGCTGTCCATCCAGTGAGAGGGGACGGTCATTCGTCGAGGATGGTCAACTCCGCCGCTAAGAGATCAAACACGCGGCGAACCCGTCTGTTCGTTTTGAGTTCCTCATGACAGACGAGCCACAGTGGGAGCTGCATGGTTGGAAACAAACCGTCCGGCGCTCGCATCAACTGTGGCTCTTGTGCCGCAATGTCCTCTGGCAAATACATCACACCCAAATGTTGTTTGCACAGCGCGAGTTGTGCAGGCTGAAAGTCGGTAGAAAGCTTGAAGTTATCCTCGTTCAACGACCAGCCGTGATGGGAAAATTGCGTCATAATGGGCCCGTTGTTGCCAAAGCCGATGATTTGCAGTTCGGGGACATCCTCAATGGATTGGGCCTCGATGAACGGTGTCAGGTACGCTCTGGTGCCGTACAAAGACACCCGTTCATCGCCGAGCTTCTTTGCGATGAGACTTGGCTGAGTGGGTTGCGCGCTGCGGAGCGCGATATCGGCATCCCTGCGTTTGAGATCACTGACCTGGTTTGTGACGACCAGGTCAATGGACAGTTTGGGCTCGACACGTCTCAACTTGGCCAGGATCGAAGGCAGCCGATACATCGCATCAAGCTGACAAACGGATAGGACCACCACGCCGTTCAGATCTTCTGATTGACCACTGGCCACCATCGAAAACTTGTGCGCCACATCGCCCATTTCGCGCGCGATATGAAGCAATTCTATACCACTGCGCGTGAGAGTTAATTTCTGCGCTGAGCGCTCAAAAAGTGCCACACCAAGCTCATGTTCTAGGGCGGAAACCTGGCGGCTTAGGGTCGGTTGGGTCACATTCAAAGAGTGAGCGGCCGCCGACAAGCTGCCAAGCTCAGCTGTCGCCAAAAAGGCGCGGGTTCGATTCCAATCGAACGAAATGGCTGTCCAGTTCATACAAATTTGTATGCCTTTATGCATTTTTCAGTAATTACTATTAACTATATGCATGGATATAGTGTCAGCACAATGGTTTTATTCGAGGCAGGTTATGGCAGTGTTGGTTTTAGGTGCAACCGGGGCAACCGGACGGCTCGTGGTCAGAGAGCTACTCTCGCGGGGTGACCGCGTTAAAGTCGTCGTGCGCGCGCTAGAGCGCGTGGACAGGGACCTGATCGCTTGTGAGTCTTTGGACATCGTGGTGTCCAACGTATTGGATTTGTCAGAGGCACAACTCATGGGCCATCTGCGCGAGTGTGAAGCGGTCATTTGCTGTTTGGGACACAATTTGACGTTGAACGGCATTTACGGCCAGCCTAGAAAACTGGTCTCAGACACGATCAAACGGATATGCCAAGCGGCGGCCCAACTCAAACCGTCGCAGCCGATCAAGTTGGTGTTGATGAGTACGACGGGCTTTCAAAATCGACGAAGAGGGGAGGTCGTGTCGTGGCGACATCGCATGGTGATCCAGCTCATCAGACAACTCCTCCCGCCCCATGTGGACAATGAAGAGGCCGCCCGATACCTGCAAGACCAGGTGGGCGATACTTCCCCGTATTTGGAGTGGGTCGCCGTCAGGCCTGACAGCTTAGTGGATCACCCATTCAAGACCGAGTTTTCGGTTCATGCATCGCCCACGTGTGATCCGCTGTTTGCCCCAAGGAAGAGCAGCCGTATCAATGTAGCGCACTTTATGGTCGAATTGGTTGGTTCGCCTCAAACGTGGAGCCGATGGAAACAGGACATGCCCGTCTTGTATAACAACCCGTAACGCAGACGAATCACTCAAAGATAGTCAACATACTTAGCATCAGGAATATACCCGTATATTTTAAAGCCACTGTCTAGCTCATCGGCAGGCACATGGATTTTGCGTAACACGGTTTTGACGGACTGGTGCTGAGAGGGGGTGTCTGTCGTGATTTCTACCCATTCAATGGTGCGAAAACTGGATGCCCTAAAATGGTAAAACCAGTCTCTGTCCCAGTCGGAAACATAACCACTGTCTACCTCGCGCGTTCGCCATCTTGGACGCGGATGCAGGGTACACATCGCTGTCCATAGCTCATTCCATTTTGTCGTATTCATGACACCGTGCATCTTCAGGCTCCTGCTCGATAACGGACTGCTAAGTGGTGAGCAACGCCAGCCATAAGACTTGAGCATCCTGCTATCACAAGCCCAACATAATAGGGCTGAATGTCCTTTTCAGTCGATGGTTAGGCCAAAACGCGCCACTATTTTCTTGAGGGTTCGTGCCCTTCATACCTTGGTAACGTTGTGTCGAGCTCTTCCCAGTTGCCTTTTGAGGTGATGAAGTTGTGTGAAATGGGCCTTTCGGTGATGTCACTGTCGATAGCGCCGAGACGGATCCTCACTTTGTCCGGGGTGGCCGAATTTGAGCTGTAGATTGGCGCACCGCATGTCGAACAAAAGTACTTCCGTTTTCCAACACTGCTCTCGTAATAGGTCAGCGTGCCTTTTTCATCAGTCAGTTGGAGTTCCGACGTATTCACATACCCATTAGTGGCAAAGGCGCTACCACTCGCTTTTCGGCATCGAGAGCAGTGGCAATAGATGGGGTCGGTAATTCCACCGTGTAGCTCGAATTGGATTGAGCCACATAAACAACTTCCTTTGTACATTTTGGTTCCATGGTGTCTAAATCAAGATGTGGCTTTAGCCGCATTCAGTTAAGAGCAACCATTGTGCCTTAAACACGGGCGCCGATTCAAACGTTCAGTGCCCCACCAAATACACGGAAGAGAGAAATGGCGAGAATCACCCAACCTTTGTTCCCTATCCAGGTCAGTAAACCTAAAGATCGAAACTACTCACTAGGTGATGGCAACGGACTCCTGCTTCGAGTAAAGCCAAATGGAACTAAGTCATGGATATTCAACTACATACACCCAACCACAAAGAAGAGAAAAAACAGTGGGCTAGGCGTTTTACCTGATATGATATTAGCGTCAGCCCGCGAAAAAACCGTAATTTTCGTTAGTCTCCCACGAATGGGAGATGCCCCATCCCTACTAAGATTGAAATGTGTTCATTAATTTAAAGTGTTCATTTTATTTGAACGCTATGAAAAAACGAACAAAACGTTCATTTTTAAGGAGTTGACAGACATTGGCCCGATAGAGTGCACTCACGGGCCGTTGAACAAAGTGCGACCACACGTGCTGAAACACGGCATGCTGATTGGGAAAGGAGGCGAGCGTTAAGGCTTCGTCGAAACTGCACCACTTGTAGTCCGTATCCTCCTTATTGAGCACCACCACATTCGAACTCGACCCATGTCATGAAGACAACTTGTTAGCACGCCTCCGAGTGATTGACGCACTCAGCTATCTGGCGGAACATTCAGGCGATGCTCTTCTGCCCCAAGATTACAGCCGATAAAACCCATGCAATGCGTGCTTTGTGTCTACGCATTTTAACAACGCTAAGAAAGCGCTCGGTAGACAACGGATTGTACGTCAGCAGACTGGACTGGTCGCTGGTGAATCAGATTGGCCGTGGCGGCGGTGATTTCCCCTGATCCCTACCATACAAAAAGAGGCGTAATCCTACTCATTGCTCCCCTTTAGGTGCTCAGGTAAGTATTCGGTGTAGTACAGAGGCATCACAATATGTTTGGTCTCAGTAGCTGGCGAGCCTTGAGTCCCCGTAAGCTTAATCGTTTTGTGAGGGCGGCACTTCTCGATATACGATTGCAATGATTTGGCTCGTGTGCGTTTGCCACTTTTAACTTCAACGGGAATGACGCGGCCGAGATCATCAGTAACGATGAACTCGATTTCTGCGCGGGCATCCCCCCAAGAAAAGCTAGGCTCAATGCCGAGTGCTGCGATTTCTTGTTGAACATAATTTTCCGCGACATAGCCTTTATACTCATAACCTTGTTGCTTGATTTCACGATAACCAGTGCCCAGCATATGGTTAAGTAGCCCGACATCAAACAGGAAGAGTTTGACCGTGTTTTCCTTCTGATAGGCCGCCATTGGAGTTCTTGGTTGCCCTTCTATTGGGTGATTTTTTAAAGCGAGTCTGCATTTATGAAGCCAGGCGATGGCGCTTTCATATTCAGCATAACGCGATTTGCGTTCATGGACCCCTTTGAATTTAAAACGCTTCACGGAGTCGTCATAGACTGATGAAAGTTGGGCTGGAATGCTTCGAAAAACGGACTCAATTAACTGTGCATCGACTTTTCCAGAGTATTTTCCAAAGTCACGCATGTAACCTTCGATTAAGTTTTTATGTACCTCCGAGACCGCTTCAAGACGCTCAATGACGCTAAGTTCAGAATGTTCGAACCAGGAGCGAACGGCTTCAGGCATACCGCCAACGAAGTAGTAATCGGTAAGAAGATCGAACAGTTTGGTGTGTGCGGCTGGTGCGTTTAGCTGTCTTTCAAAGGCGTTCAGCAGTGCATTTTCACCTGATGCCCAGACAAATTCTTTAAAGGTCAAAGGCCTTAAGTTGTGCTGTTCGACTTTGCCCACAGGAAAAGACGTGAGTAAGCCGATGTTGAAGCCACTCGCTGCAACATAAGCTTCAGGGGCTTTTTCAGCAAAGTACTTAAGCGCCGTCACTGCTCTTGGACATTCTCCGATCTCATCAAGGATGAGCAGATCGGTGGAAGGATTGAAGACGTTTCCTGTGAGTAGTTCAATATTGGTGATAATGTCATCCGGAGATAGCGATCCGGAGAAAGCGTCCATGAACTCTGGGTTTTCCAAGAAGTCAATTCTTAGCACGTTTTCAAACGTTTTTCCGAGCAATTCTTGCAATAAGAACGTTTTCCCTGTTTGTCTAGCACCATCAATCAATAAAGGCTTTCTAATCTTCTTGCTCTTCCAAGCGAGCAGGTGGTCAAGCAGCGTACGTTTCATCCAATCACTCTTTCGGCAATGTATCGTCAATGTCACATTACTCTTTTATGCGCATTAAAAGGAAGATGAACCACTAAAGAGGTGCGAGTCGTCAGGTGAAAGGCTCATCACCATCAATGTGAAAGGGTCGTGTTCAAGCTAAAACGGTCTCTGATCTACTCTACAGATTTGGACACAGCATTCACAATCTCAAGGGATGTAATATGACTAACAATTGGTTCTCGTCAACTCATGCCACCGCTCTTAAAGCGAGAATTTCGACAACAACAGTTACTTTATATGGCCTGTGCCACCAGAAATATTGACGACAAGGGTATTTGAGTCTTGGTTCAGTGTGTTTTCTACAGAAACCACTTTGGCGTCTGGACGAGTGCGCCAGCAAAAACAGAATGGGAGCAAAGAATCGGCGTCATTGTGATGAGTCTCTTCGTGCTAACCCTTATTTACGTTTGAATGGGATTCTATACTTATCGAAAGTAACCTATTCATTCAATTAATATTTTATGGTTATTGTGCAAAAGCTTAGGATGGAGCTAATCGAGGCCACCGACACGGAGTCAGCACAGTACGCGCTGACTGACTTTGATACCGTGGGAATGGGTGATTTACTTGAGACTGGCTTGGATGATCAATAGCTCGATGTCATGGTTTGAGGTATTGACCAAACCATGGGTGCCAAAGCGTTGATTGACGATCATGTCCCCATCGGACACCGGTCTTTTCTCACCTTCAATGATCATAGTGCCTTCGCCTTTCAAAATGATGTACATTTCTTCATCATCGCCATGAGTATGTTCGCCCATCGAGCTCCCCGGTGGCATCACGACACGAATCGCGAAATCCCAAGCACCATCGAAATCTTTCCGCCTGAACGCACGATAGATGTCGATAGCCCCTTCTCCATCATGGCTATTTGTATCTACTTCTTTGTCGCAAGTGTAAAAGTTACGTATCACTTTCTCTGAATTCCTTTTTGATCATGGCCCCAAAGCGGTAAGGCCTCATCACGCCATGCACCACCAGAGGGAAGTGCGACCCTGGCAGGCGACGAATCTCAGCCTAAATGATCAGGGGTATGCAGGGAAGTGCCACACGCGGTACATTGATAATCGCCGGTAGCTTGCCCTTCCATCAGGGCACTGGCGATGGCCGCGAACAGGCCCGAGAAGAATCCGTTGACGCTCGTGTCCTTACGTTCGTGAGACGAAGAGAAGCCTTGATACTTGTGAAGCGTCACTTTTTTACAATGACAGCAGAAGGCTTTGGTTTCTTGAGAACCGTATATTTGAACCAATGTAATGAACTCCAAACTGTAGGGGCTACCCTGATGCCGATTCAGCGCGGGGAGCGATGTTTCTGCCGAGTACGTGAAACCAAGGCCAAGGGTCGTCATACTTATTGATTTTCCGCGTACATCTGTTTGTAGGATTTTGTCTGCAAGGCCGACTCTGTCAGTCCAAACTGGCAGGCGAGCGCTTCAAGCTGTGACTTATAAGTCACTAACATCGATTCCTCGTCTGTCATGATGGCAAACTCGGCAAAATCCCCAATGCCGTCTAACGTGTCGACCGTGATGTGAAACTGACCGACGAAATAAATGCTGCGAGTTTTGGTCGCCTTTAAGACTATTTCGTACCCCATGGTTTCAAGCATACTTCTTGCCTTGGTGGCATCGGTGATATTGGTGGCCTCGCATCGGTCTGCTTCTGGGCCTTTCACGATCCAAAGTTGGATGCCCGAGGGCTGCATGGTCCGAATACAGACACTTTTGTTCTGCTGGGACAAGGCTTGGTCTGGGGTATCAAAATACCAATCGGATTCCAGATTGTCCTCTATCATAACCTCATGGGGTATGTTTTCCAGGATGCCCAGGAAAGCTGCCTTCGACGCTAGGCGATACTTAAGCTCGACCTCGTATTGACCTTGAAAATGCTCATTGTTCATGTGGTGGTCCCCAAGCAAAATGAGAATGTTACCACAGGAGAGAAACAGGCGTTCAGGCAAAACAACGCATTAAGGTGTGGGTTAGGTTATCACGTCACCTCCATCTCTGCGTTGTAACGACGACACCCAAGGTGGAATGCAGAGTGCCCGTCGTTGGGTATCGACCTGACACGCCTCGTGCCGGGAATAGGGGTTAACGGTTGTACTTCACCTTGTTTAGTACTTCCTTGAGTTCATGAGTTTGCTCAAGATCCACCTCATAGATATTGGCCAACGCGCAAACATAATACAGGACATCATATAACTCTTCGGCAATGGAGCCCTTAAGATCCTCTAAACTGGGTTGACCCCGTTTTCCATGGCGAATCGATTCTGACAATTCCCCCATTTCTTCGACTAATTTGAGGAAGTAATGGTCTGGTAATTCCGGAGCATGGTCGAACATTTTGATATGACTTTGTAACTCAGATAACTTCATAATTTCCTATTTACGTTTTCCATTAGCTGCGTCTAACGCCACGTTAAGATGCAAGAGAGGTGACTTCAATTCTAACAATGAATTACAACAGACCAAACGTGTTACCGCTTGGCATGCACATTTCAGCGAAGGCGGACCTTGCCAATTTCATTGATACGGCTGTACCTGTATTTGGGATAATACACCCAAAAGATATGCCTATTGTCGGAATCTTCGGCAACGAGTAACTCGATTTCACCATGCTTACCCGCGATCCTGACTTTGCGCTTAGACAAGGGCCGTGTTCTATTGGTGGTGACATACCTTTTGTGGGTGAGCGCATCCAGTAATTGAGTGTCGTCAATATCGGCATCGGACTCGATAACAAAACTGGATGGATTGAGCTCTTCGGCCAGTATCGTTCTGATTTGGTACGTCTGGGAGAAAAACAGTATCCCGCTTAAAAATGCCACCCCGGTCAGTACGAATAAGGCGAGATTGCTTTTACCCCAGCACCCCATCCCCAGCGCCGATAACACGCTAAGAACAAAAACCGCTGCGGTAACCAAAAACCAAATATCTACGTAGTTATCCATCTGTTCTCTTTACATAACGTCAAGTTAAGGTGTGCCTATGGCTGACGCCGTATCTAAACCGTTGGGCTACCAACACAAGACAGGCTGAGCGAAGGGTGCCTATTGCAGTGGATCACGCGACCATGTCTTGTGAGGGGCAGGGTATTATCGCGGTTTATACTGGGTAGGACAATAACCTCTCATGATATCAGAGCGTCGCAATTTCTTGTGCTTGGTTTTACGACCCGACACACGCGCACGCCACAATTTAAAACTGCTCGGCTTGAGCCGTCCACGCATTAACAGAATCACTTTGGATTCATTCAAACCAAATTGCAATTCGATGGCCTCAAAGGGCGTGCGATCTTCCCAGGCCATTTCTATGATTCTGGACTCTATCTCCGGGCTCAGTTCCATGTCAAATCCCCTCTCGCTGAAAAGCATTCTTCTACGAGGGAATCGGCGGATCGGTTCAAAGACCACGTATCCCTGGTGCCCGTTAAGCGTTACCATGAATGGTAAAGGCCAAGTGTAGGGCGTCAGTTTTGCCGGTTCGCCTAGTAAGATTGTCTACACCTGCGTACGCATGGGAAGAGTTTGTCTACAATTGTAGACGGAGTTGCTATTTAGCTGCTCGTTTTTGAATTCAATTTTCAATACAAACTATGGGAGACAATGGATCGCGAAGTACCACCCTAATAAAGACATTAATGATGTCATTGTTGATGCTGTCAAAAATGGATGGGATTGGGTACCAAAAGGAACGCGTCATTGTAAAGGCGTATTGCGTTGCACTAAAACGGCAGCCAACCACCGGAACTGTTTATGCGAAGTTCGCATTGATTCGACACCGAAAGCCGCATAAATTTGCGGCTATCTTTTCAGCTTATCCCGTTGCAAACTAGCAGGAGTAACAATATGAAATATTACGAGTTTACCCTCGTAGCAAAGGGTATAGAAGAATACCAAGATCCCATTGTAGAGATTGGAGACGACTTGATTGATGCCGGTGTTGATGATTGTATCGTTGTCATGAGGAACAATGCAGTGCTTTTAGATTTTGATAGAGAGTCCATCAGTTATATGGAAGCTACTCTTTCAGCCATAAAGCAAATCGAAAAAATCACAAAATTGGTGGTGATTAGTATAGATGCAGGCCAGTATATAGGGCTATCAGATGCTGCAGAATTGTCTGATATGACTCGTTCTGCTCTATCAAAATACAGTACGGGTCGAAGAGGAGATGGTACTTTCCCCTGTCCTTATTTAAGAGTATCGGGCAAGACTCCGCTATATGATTGGGCTGAAGTCTCAGAGTGGTTAAGTTCTAAAAGGATTATTGAAAACGAATTAGCGCAGAATGCAAGAATTACATCTAAAATAAACACATCGCTAAAAATAAGAAACCGTAATGAACTGGAAGAGATAAAATCCATTACAAATCAATTATTGGCTAGTTAGCCGATGTACTTATAATAACAACCATAGGTTATTAAATTTGAACTCGCCGCCATGTCAATGGCGGTTTTTTTTTGCTTCACACGGTGTAAAGGTGTGTGCAACCCACCCATCATGCCTGAACTTGGGCGTCGCAGACACGAAACCCAAACTTGCACTGGCCTTACTCAATTGAAGGCTTGATTGGTAGTGTTCTACAGCATGGCACGATTACAATACGTCGCTTGTTCAAAGTCACTGATGTTCATCGCGATATTGGGAACCTTCGGAAACAAGGTGACCAGTGTGGACACGACTTGCTGAGAGAGCCTCGCCTTCTCCTCCGTCGTTCTCCCTTGCATGATAGACGCAAACACATGAATAAACGCTTCTCGCTTATTACCCACTGAGTATTGTTGGAAAGGGTTGATTCTGATCTTGATGTCATTGGCATCAAACAACCCTGTCGCGTGCGTCACCAAAAACATCTGTTCGAGAATATACGCTTCATCGTGAACAGCTAAAATACTGTCTGAACAATCGAGAACAAAATGGGGCATCATTCCTCCTTACTAGGGTGGTATGGCTCATCTTCTCTGAGCCGCGTTAGGCAAGCCGCCGCCGGCCACCTTGATATGCTCAACGCCTGATCATCATGCCACGTGTTGTGGGTCTGTGTCGCCCAGTTCTGCAATGATGTCGTCGGGGGTAACGATCTTGTCCAACAAATGCGTAATATCAGGGTCTGAAATCGGCTCTAGCGCGTAGACTGGCTTTCCCAGCCCAAGTGCATAGCCTATGTCCATAGCAACACTTTTGCCAAGGTAACCGTTGAAATTTAGAATGTAGGTGACGTCAGCTTCACGGATGCGCTGCAAGCAACCGTCGATACCATTGTGTGGCGAAGGCTCTGACATCGTTGTTTGAATACCTGCGTCGAGTAGCGTGTCGCGTACCGCCTGCATTTGTTCCAGGCTCTTGAAGCTCCCGGCCACATAAACGGATTTTCTCATCATATTCCTCTCAATGTATCGAGTGTGATTGTAAATACTGACACCCGGTTAACGGGTAAGTACGGGCATGTCGACGCCGTCGAAGCCCAGTTCAATGGTCAACCTTCGGACAACAAAAAAGCCACCCGCTTGCATCGTTTGTTGTCGATCAACGCCAAGAGAGCACCTGTATTGTCTGCCACCTAGCCTTATAGCCAGCGGTCATTTTGTCGTAGTTCGCTTCGGTCATAGCTTGCTTGTTCGGCTTAATCAACATAGCAAAGGCGTCTTCCAATCCGTAGGGCGCAAACAAGCGAGGGTGGCCTGACTTATCAAGAGTAAAGCCAATCGCGAAAGCGGATAGCCAAGATTCGATACCTTGCTCGACACACTCATATGGCTCGATGGCGCAACCAAACTTCTTCGCATAACGCTCATGTATGATGGCTTGGTTTTTGACATCAATGTCGATGTTATGCGTTAACCGCGAACGAATACGACGTTTAAACGCCGCTTCAGAGGTGAGCGCAGAGCGATCAAAGTAGACAACATCAACGTCTTTCACTTGAGCGAGAAGCGGCTCATTGATGAGGCTATTCCAGATGACTTGAGTAATGGCACCGCCCGCGATGTAGAAATGTGGTAACCCGACGTCACGACACGCTTCGGCGGTTTCCATTAACTCAGGAACTTGCTGGATCAGATGCCGGAGCTTTTGTTTAAGCATCTTGACTTACTAAACATTGTGGAGCGGTGTTCAACACCTTGATTTGGTATCGAGCGACGTCAAAACCATACATTTCTTGTCTATCGACAAACTCAAAACCAAATTGCTCATAAAAATGGCGCAGACGCACTCGGCCACCATGACAATCACACCGTAACCATTCGCAGTTCCATTGCTTCGCGAGTGACAAGATTTCAGATAACGCCAACGCTCCCAACCCTTGGGCGCTAGAAGCATCGATAAGCGCGAGTTTGTGAAAAAATAAACTGTTTGAATCGATGGGCAGCTCTTTCCAGAAGTCATCGGCGCCAAGGGAGAGAAATACACACCCCACATACTCGCCGCCATGTTTGAGAAAGTACAAGCTGTCTAACGAGTATGCGGTTTTTAAGGCGGTGATCTGCACTTGTTCGTGCGTCCACAGGGGGACTTGACGGGCATTACAACGCTCGACAACTTCGAGCAACATATTCGAAGCTAATTCCCAATGTGCTTCATCTGAAGCTTTGCATAATTCCATTTATTCTCCATTCAGAAGGCGAACGACCGATTAAGGGGTGAGCAAGGGCAATCCTTTCACCATAAACGCCATACACCGAGGATCGGCGTTAAGCGCCGTGTGCGGTGAACTCTTTATTAAACGCCACATAGGTACCTTGGAAAGTGGCCACGACCTCATCTCCACAAAGAATATCACTGCTGACGTTAATGCGTCCGCGGCCACGTCGAGCAAAAGCACGATGAAACGTCGACCAGTCCTTGCTGTCTTCATAAAAGCTGGTGGCCGTAAATGGGCCATGTGCTGGCTTCAAATAGGTCATGGCACTTTCCTGAATAACGATTTCATTATGAACACCATTTAAGCGCATATAAACCAATGACCAACCGGCTAAGATGGCGATGACAGAAAGGCTTCCGCCAAAGGCTGTATTCTTATGGTTAATATTGGGTTCAAGAGGCGCCAACAATTCTATCTTTTGTTGACTGCAACTCGTAACCCCTATCTTTAATGCCTTGGAAGCGGGGATTTGTGCATGCAAATAGGATTCTAGTTCGTGTTCTTTCAAGTTGTGATCTCCAGTTAAAGGGCGAACAACGCACTGCCGAAACTTCTGTATACCACCTTAAAGACAAAACGCAAAAGAGGAGGTCAATCGATGACCTCCAAAATGCATGTCATTCAGGCGTTTCAAGAGGGGGATGCTCTGAAAAGTTCCCCTCTTTAGGTTCCGTGATCTGACAGTCGAATAAATCGTAGAGTGCTACTGCCTTCATTTCGAGGTTGTCTGGAGCATTGTCAACCATGGCAAAAGTCGCGACAAAGTCCGTGTTGTGTCTCGGAGGCCTGTTTTGCTGACCGAGACAACGATTGATTTTCACGAACGGATAAACACTCGGGTTAAAATCCTCAATGGAGGATATCGATACAATCTCACCTTCGTCATGCGCAAACAAAGACACAACTTTTGCATACTCAAACGTACTCGTCGGTTGAGCAGGCGTCAAGCCTAAGTTGATTCGAACCATTTCACGGTTGAGATCGATGCCCAGTTGATATTTTATGGCTTCAACGATACCGCTTCCAACTGCTCTCAAACCAATTTCACAGAAACAACGGTGTCTTGGTAGTAAAAAAACTCAAAATGGAAAACTTCGCAAAGCAATTTCACTCAAAATAAGTGATAATTTTGCGAATAGTCTTTTTTACCAATGTGCCATAGCGGTCGCGTGATGAAACCGTTGAGTGGCTCAAAAAGCCCGCCTCTGACCCCCTGCGCCGATCAGAAAGGCATAAAGGCATTCGGGCTTGTATTTAGGAGATCCCGTATTTGTTTGAGTCCTTCAATCAGTTTACCTTCTTGACTGATTGAGGTAAGTGAAAGCCGGATGTGCTGCGTGCTGGAGCCATCTACACTGAAATAACTGCCGCTGGTGACAATTAATCCGCGGTTCTTGGCTTCCATCGTAAACCTATCTTGTTGCCAATGTTCGGGTAAAGATAACCAAACATGGTAGCCAGTAGAATGGACACCATTCAATGAAAAAATCTCGCGAGCGATTTTTTGTCGGCTCGACGCCATGTCTCTTTGATTCGAGGCAAGGGTGAAGGCTTCACCTGACTCGATAAGTAACGTTGCGGCAATGTAGTTGATAGGCGATGACAGCCAGATATTGGCTCGTATGTGAGCGTTTAACAAGGCAATCTGACTATCCGGTGCTTTAATGAACCCACACCGCATGGCCGGGCTAATGGCTTTAGACAACGCGGTGACATGAAAGGTGTAATCGGGTGCAAAGTTAGCAATGGGGGGAATGGGCCGTTCATCTAAGAAGCAATAGATGTCATCTTCCACCAACCAAACTTGATGCTGATTGATGATCTGAGCGATTTCTTTTTTTCTGACTTCGGGCATCGAAACGCCAGTGGGGTTCTGATGGCACGGAATGACAATGATGAGAGTCGGTGAGTATTGTTGAATCGCGCTGTCCAGCGCTGATGGACAGAGGCCATGTTCGTCTAAGTCAACGCCGACAACGTTGCGGTTAGATAAATTCGCAATGGCCAATATTCCTGGGTAAGTCAGGGATTCGACTAAAATGGTATCACCGGGCTCAGTTAACGTTTCTACGAGTAGAGAGAGGGCATGTTGAGCCCCATTGGTGAGTAGGGTGTTATCGATACTCCCGCCTTCCAACCCATACTGTTGGGCCCACTTTACGGCCGCTTCTCGGTGTTTTTCATGCCCCGAATCCTCACAGTACCCAATCAGCGTTTCAGTGAGGAGGTCAGACGCTTGTCGATAGGCGTTCTTTATCGCAGGAATGTTCTTATGCAAACAAGGCTGTAGAAGAGAGAAATTGTAATTGGCGTCTTCATTGACCACTTGAATGGCTTCATTCAGATCAGAGTGAGCAGCCACAAACGTGCCTTTGCCAACAAACGATTCAAGCCGGCCTTTGTCACTAAGCAACTTATAGGCCTTCGCGACCGTCGCTGGGGTCGTGTTAAGCTCATCGGCTAGCTGTCGATGGGTCGGTAGTTTAGTGTTGGCCGCGTATTCGCCACTATCAATTTTTTCCTCAATAGTGTCAGCAATACGCACAAATTTGTGGTTATTCAATCTACTTCTCCTTAATTATCCTCTTCAATTATAAAGCATAACGTATGTCTTTTCGCGATGAAATTAAGAAGTTCGTGATGTAATTTTAATATTGACATATGTCAATTTGATTAATAGCATGCGTCAAAATAATAAGGAAATTATATAACACACAGTAAAGGCTAAAAATAATGTTAAATCAGGAAGCTCAGATTCACTCATTACAAAGCGTAAAGGAGATGCATGTTTCTTATGAATCTGCCCAAAAAATAAAAAGTGCGATTCATCACTTAAGATTGTCTGAAGACCAGTCGTGGTTGGACGCTAAAGATTGGCTGGGAAACGCCATTAAACACAGCCTTCCTCAGGAGCAGATAAAGACGATCACCTCGTTTGCACGCGATGATTCCAAAAGCGCTTTAAGTATCCGAGGGTTTCCTGTTGACCACGACTTATGTGCCACGCCATACAAAGGGTATCTTTCGCCATCAAAAACGCCTTTGGTCAGTGGTATACATATTGGCATATATCAATTGGCGGGAATTGAACCAATATCTTATCAAAGTGAGAACAATGGGTTCCTATTTCGACATGTCGTGCCTGTTCAACATGCCCAAAACGAGAAGTCCTCACATGGCTCCATTCATACGTTTGGGCATCATGATGGATCATCCTGATTTGCCTCTGGTTTGCGAGGACATGATCGAACACAGTGGTTGCCCGGAGTTCTTGTCATTGATGGCATTGCGCTCGGATCTCAGAGTGAATTCGAATTTTATTCTAGTTGATGAACTGCTTGCCAATATTGGCCATGGGTGACAATGGGGTCGTTTACTGTCGATATGATAAGGAAAACACGACCCCTCTGACGGAAAGTGCTGCGGCAGCCTTAGTTATGCTGGAAGCTCAGCTCGCCAATGAATCCCTTGAACGCCATCAGGTCTACCAACCCGGTGACTTGCTCATGATCAAAAATCAACGTGTGGTACACAGCAGAGAAGAGTTTTACCCATGTCAAGATGGCGCTGATCGCTGGTTGGTAAGACTCTTTGGTATGAGCTCGCTTGATCAAATAGTGCCGCACGGAAATTCAAAACATATAGGAAAGGACTAAGGAGAACACGATGAAAAACAATGTTGCCTTTATTGGATTAGGTGTCATGGGCTATCCAATGGCAGGGCACCTCTCTCGCCACGGTTACCCAACCAAAGTGTACAATCGCACCACGAAAAAGGCTCATGATTGGGCGAAGGACCACCACGGTGAAGCGTGCTCCTCGCCTGGTGCTGCCGCTCAAGATTGCGATTTGGTCTTTGTGTGCGTTGGTAATGACGACGACGTTCGTAGCGTGGTTTATGGTGAAACGGGTCTTATCAACAATATGAAACCAGGAAGTATCTTGGTCGACCATACCACCACATCCGCTGAATTGGCGGTGGAACTCAGTGTGGCCTGCAAACAAAAAGGGATCGCATTCATTGACGCACCGGTGTCTGGTGGGCAAGCGGGGGCTGAAAATGGTGCGCTGACGATCATGTGTGGTGGTCAAAGTGATGCGTTTGAGCAGGCAGCACCTGTGATGAGCGCTTATGGCAAACAATCCAAGTTGATGGGAGAAAACGGTCAAGGTCAACGTTCGAAAATGGTCAATCAGATCTGTATTGCTGGCGTTTTGAAAGGCTTGAGTGAAGGACTGACGTTAGCAAAACGTTCTGGCTTAGATATCGATGATTTGGTGGAGGTCTTGAAGCATGGGGCGGCGGGCTCGTGGCAAATGGAGAATCGCTCCTCAACGATGTCGAGAGATGAATTTGATTTTGGTTTCGCAATTGACTGGATGCGTAAAGATTTAGGCATTTGCATCGATGAAAGTAAAAGGTTGGGGATAGATCTGCCCCTCACGACGAAAGTAGACGATGAATATCGTGAGCTACAGAACAGCGGTTACGGTCGTATGGATACGTCTGTACTCATCAAAACTTACCAAGAAGCCTCATAACCGGAGTAAGACAACATGGAATTTTTAGGAAGCGATATTACAGTGTGGATTCTCATTGCACTGATGGTGTCTGCATTTGCGGCGGGGTTTATCGATTCGGTTGCCGGTGGCGGGGGGCTGATCCTGGTGCCTTCTTTCATTCTTGCCGGTCTTCCGCCACACATCGCGTTGGGGCAAGAGAAGATAGTCAGCACCATTGGCACAATTGCGGCGATCCGTAATTTCGTCAGAAATAAGTGCGTTATCTGGACTGCGGTGGCGACGGGCATTCCGGCAGGCTTAGTGGGGGCCTATGCAGGGGCAGAAGCGATACTGTATTTCGACCCTGATACGATTGGCAAGATCATACTCGCCATGCTGCCGTTTGGTATTGTGCTATCGTTTATTCCCAAAAAGAGCAAAGCACACGATACGGATGCGCCCATCAATAGATACGTCATCTTGTTGGGTGTCCCTGCTGCCGTATTTGTGATTGGATTTTACGATGGTTTTTTCGGGCCGGGAACGGGCAGCTTTCTGATCCTCGCGCTGCATTACTTGTTAAAGTTCGATTTGGTTTCCGCTTCAGCGACGTCAAAGCTGTTTAATTTCGCCTCCAATATAGGTGCTCTGATCGCCTTCATGTTAGCAGGGAGTGTGATGTACGCGTTAGCGGTCCCATTAGTGATGATGAACTTATTAGGTAACCATGTCGGCAGCTCTTCAGCCATGAAGTATGGTCCAAAACTCATCCAACGAACGATCTCCATCTCTCTGAGCCTGTTGATGATCTCTTTGGGCTATAAGTTCATCTTTTAACGGGTACCCATATACCTTAGCCCTTTATGTCAATAGACGTCAGGGGCTTCTTAGGCGCATCAAGAAGTATCGACATTCGGGAAGGTCCTTTTTAACTTTTGACGTATGAGAGGTGGCGAACGGAGCGATCGCTTGTGGTGCTCAAGAGCGTTAAATCGCCCCTTGTTCGCGAGGGGCGCTGGCAAGGCGTGACGCCTGCCAGCCGGGTCTCAGTGGCGATATCGGCTGGCACGTCATTCCGCTTTGCCGCCACACCAGTGATAAAGTGGGCGATCCGCATAGTCAGATCTTGGCTCACATTGCCATGGGAGTGCCGCATTTGTGCACCCCCAACATCCCGCACCTAACGAGTTTCCATTTCTTAAAGGTCCGCTCACTTCTTATTATTAGAAAGCTTGGCTTGAAAAACGAGAGTATTGCAATGCATCAGCCACTTCTTCCGCTTTCGAGGGAGAGCTCATCAAATTTAATAATTTGAGAGCCGCTTGGTAGCTCACTAGACTGCCGTTCGACGTCAGTACCTTATCATCAATGACGTAGTTTTTGTCGCTCAGCACGTTAACTTTTGGGTAGTCACTTTGGAAATCACGCTCGCCCCCTGCCCATGTTGTGGCTTGTTTTCCATCCAATACGCCGGCTTCGGCTAACAGATAGGCACCAGAGCAATTGCTTGCCATCCATTCAGCCTGTTTTGCTGTGGAGGCGACGTATTCAATCAAGCTCCGATTGTTGATCAGGGGGTCCATGTCATAGCTTGATGTCAGTATCAGGACATCTAATGGGGGCGCTTCCCCGATCCAGGTATCTACACCGATTTTTAATCCTTCTTCGGTGGTGACGGTGTGCTTGTCCGTCACAGAAATCGTCACGACGTCATAATCACTAAACCAAGTTAATCGACTGGCGACGCCAAACACCTCGAGGGGAGCCGTCACATCGGAGGTAAGCACACCATCGTAAACCAGAATACCAATGGTCTTATCGGCAGCGGAGACGGTCGGCGTCAGAGTAACAAGCCCGAGAATAAGTGTTGATAGAGTAATAGTGCGGCGCTTCAGTTGACCATTAAACATTGTTTCACCTCGTGATTAGACTGAAAGAGTTCGCTCTATCTTATCGAACCTGATTCATGATTGAAGTGCTTTACTGGCTCATCTATAGTGAATTAAATTCATGAATTATGAGGGCATAGGAATGGATAAGATACGTACTTTACGCTTTTTTGTTGCGACGTTAGAGCGAGGAAGCTTTGCAGCAGCCGCGAAAAAGTATGGCACTGATCCATCCACGGTGAGTAAGGCGCTGCATCGGTTAGAGTCAGAGCTAGGGATCCAGCTATTTCAACGCTCCACACGTCAGCTCAATCTAACCTCTGCAGGTCATCAATACGCTCGGACGGCGCGATTGGTGCTCGATGAACTCAGTGCCTGTGAAGAAGCATTGCAACAATCTAATCGCCTTCCATCAGGGACATTAAAGGTGAACCTACCGGTGTCTTATGGGCGAAGGTACATCCAGCCCTTACTCGCAACATTTCGTCATTTGTACCCTAACATCGCCCTAGAGATTCAGTTTGATGACGCTTACCTAGATATGATCGAGCATGGCATTGATGTCTCGATTCGTTCAGGGTCAGTCCAAGACTCACAACTGATCGCTCGTCAACTGAGCCCTATCGACTATTTGATTTGTGCAAGTCAAGACTATCTCAATCAACACGGAGCCCCAAGGGGACCAGATGAATTTCATCACCATTCTTGGATACGCTTTCGTTTTAAACAAACAGGAAGATTGTTGGGGCTGAAACTGGCCTCGAGCGACGAAGCAAAACTACCTGAAATAGCCCAAAACATGGTGGTCAATGATGGAGAATCAATGGCTGAGCTTTGTGCTCAGGGCCTTGGCTTAACCCAAATTCCTCATTTCATCGCTCGTGACTGGATAAAAGCGGGGGAGATAATGCCCCTGTTTCCAAGCTTTCGTCCGCGAGATGAAGGTGTCTATATACTCTATCACCGCCGTGAACATGTACCTCTCAGGGTTAAGCTGTTTGTCGATTTTGTCATCGAATCTATACAAGCTCAAGGCGAGAGCCCTCGTCGCACTTGGGTCAGCGAACTTGCTACGATGTAATTTGGTTAGGTTATTGATGTCTATTAATAGATGTCACCTAGCATAAAGGGTGCCGCTTCAGAGGTAGGTAATTCACTGACCAGCAGAGAAAGGCGTCATTATGCCCACTGAAAAAAGAACGTCTTGTTAAGGGACGGAGCAACGCAATCTCGAATTAAACGGATTTTACCTAATCCTGAGCCATGAAATTCTTCATGCACCTCTAGCTGAGCTAATAAAAACGGGAATGGGATATCTAGCTAACCTTTTCGCTAATGTCGCAAGTAAAGCGTCTCGACGGATTGAACTAGGAGCAACACTGTAAAAAGCGCAAATAGTCTATTTTTGATTTAGCAGTGACTGAGAGCTTGGTAAAACCATCGTTCGGCTGATACCTACTAGTTTGCGTTTTAATAAACGTATTTAACTCTAACTCACCAGATAGCGCACTGACTAGCAAGGCGTCGACCATGGCCTATGAGAGCCGAGGAAAGCCGTCTGGTATCATGTTCCACTCGGATCAAGGTTGCCACTACAGGAGTAAGAAATATCGTCAGTTACTATGGAGATATCAAATGACTCAAAGTATGAGTCGTCGAGGTAACTGTTGGGATAACAGTCCTATGGAGCGAGTGTTCAGAAGCTTGAAGACGGAATGGGTACCAAGGGATGGCTATAGAAGTTTTACAGAGGCGTACCAAGCAGTAACGGATTATCTGGTGGGCTATTACAACCAGCATCGTCCACATCAATATAATGGAGGATTAACACCAAATGAATCAGAACTACAGTTCTGGTTCTCTCATAAAACTGTGGTCAGTTTTACTTGACCACTACATCTGTTTTCAGTTGACACAACTTTGCATATCTCTCGTTACTCATAAATCACCTGATCAAATTCCCTGTTGAATGTGTTTATGGAGGGATATTTGCCTCCTAACACCACATTATGCAAAGGGTTTTTATCACAGCTGGTTGATATGCAAGCAGTTTAATTGTTATGTGCTAAGAGGTGGTTCTGTGAGGCAGGTAACTGTAACAACGAGAAATAAAAAAGGCCGCTTGAGCGACCATTTATTATACAAGAGTGAAATGCTCTATGTGTTCAGAGTCAAATCTCGCAAACTGCTTAATCTTTTCACTATCGTTTGCATTGAAAACTTTAACGCCGAGATCTTCCATTTGAGATCTAATAGTTCTAAACGTGGAGATAAACTTCGTAGCGTTTGTTTCAGGTTCTTCAACAGCGAACAGAAAATTGTCTGGTTCAATAGCATTTTCATTAAGTAGATGTTTAACTCTAGCCATCCAAAACTCACCGTGATCAAACAACTTCAATGTGGTTTTTTGATTAAAGCTCATAGGTTTTATAGCTTTTGTTTCTTTTTGGTCAGTCGCGACTAAAGGAAATTCGACAGAAATGTTCTGCGTGTTTATTTTGGCAGATTTGAACTTGTACCTAGAATAAGCGTTAAGCTCCTGCTTTAGCTCTCTAACCAATAACTGCTCACGATGTTCTTTTGTATTGAAGTTTCTACCAACAAGCTTATCGAATAGCTTTTCTAGAGTTACGTCAATATCATCATGAGATAGAAGGGAAGCTGTATCGCTATAAACCAAGAAACCTTCTCTTGTTCTTGTTACTTCAGACATGAAGTCCGCAAGGCTTGAACCTTTAAGCCCAAGAGCCACGTTTTGGATTCTTGCCAATTCGTACTCAAACAAATTAATTGCACTTGTATAGAGTTTCCCATCCAAGTCATCGAAGAAGTTAGATACACGAGAAAAGCGTTTGGCGGCAAGCTTATATCTTACTTCTCCTGATTCAGGAGCGTAAGCGACTATGCCTACATTCGCAAATTCTTGTGTTTGCGCAAAAGGCATAAAACGGATTACTGCGAAACGTACGAGATGTTTCATTTTATACCCTCCCAAAATTCTTCTGTCTCATATCGGGACAATGTTAATCTAATGTCATCGATAATGCTATCATTGGGGCAGTTTTCGAGCCACTCATCAGGGTACTCTATCTTATCAAACTCCAACATGGCAGCTTCCATAAGCTCCATAAAATGCTGCTTATCATACAAATCTAGCTGCTCTTGGTACCATGCGCTAGCTCCGACATGGTAGATTTTTTTTTCTTCCCACTCGTCATCGAAAGTAGGGCAAAAAGCCAAATTATGGTCAAGAACAACAATTGAATGACCATCAGGTTTAATAAAAACGTTAGGGTTTCCGCCTTTTTCTGTGAGCGTTCGGTCATTGTTTTTGATCCAGTAGTCAAAGATAAAAAGCAACTTCATCATGTTTGGATCAAGGTTTGGAATTGCTGAGTAAACTAAGTCTTGTACGTTAGGCTCAAACTGAGAAGCGAACCAATCACCCTCTTCAAGAGAATAGTCGCCATATCTGACTAGCATTCTATCAATATAAGCAATATCAAAATTAGGTATAGGAAGTCCTACTGCCTTACCGATAGTGGCACATACAAGCTCATGCACTAGGCCTGTATACGTTGTTCTCGGGCCTTTAACTATATACTCTTTGTCATTTTCATCTGCACACAGATACGGGCCTGTCTGTCCTTGAGTCATCTCTTTGGAGATACTGCCGATTAATATCATATCAATCCAATAATGAAGTCCTACTAGCGGCACTTTACCATAAGGTTTATCGGGTTTTCTAATGTTCTGATTAAAATGGAGTTATCGCGTATAGGGCTATTTAGGGCTATTGGCGATATAGGAATGTACTACATATCACTTACATGTAATTTTTGAGTAGCTACGCTTACTTTTCCATCGCCAAGAATCTTGAAAGTACTTTGATTAGGTTATTAATGTCTATTAGTAGGCGTCACCTTGCATGTAGGGGGCCGCTTCAGAGGACTCTATCAGCGGTATAGAGGGCTTTTGGGCGACGTCATCGCTTTATTTAAGTCATAATTTGGATGTTTTTGTAAGCACATTCATCATGTGAATGGTACACTCCCGGCATGGTTATTTTTCATAACTGTCTGTTTTGTCAATAAATTGCCGCATGGCTAGCCCTGACTAAAAATAAAACTCGGTGTACATATGTTGGGTTCTGCACTGGAGAACTAAGCATAGGTATATGAGTGAAACAGCAACGTCAGGTTTTTAATTGAGGTTTTATGCTTACATCTATATTTGAAGCACTATTGAAGGGTGCAAGTGCTACAGTAATAACGGATCTATTTCTGATAACGTTAGCAACGATTTTTTTCATGTCGATGTGGTGGAGGAAGGCAGATAAACACCATGCTTTTACCAACTACACCCCAACTTTATTAACATCCTTAGGCATATTAGGGACCTTCACCGGGATAATTTCAGGCCTTTTGGACTTTAATACCACTGATATTGACAATAGCGTCGGCCCATTATTGGAAGGGTTGAAAACGGCATTTGTGACAAGTTTGGTGGGGATGCTGCTTTCAATAACCTATAAGGTGATTATTTCTTCGGGAATATTTAGTAAGGTCGTCGACGGCAGCGTTGTGGAAGAAGATGTTGATGTAGTCGATTTATACAAAGTAATGAACCTCCAGGTTGAGGGGATCAATCAATTACGTAAATCGATATCTGAAAATGACGAATCGAGTTTGGTGGGGCAGATTAAGCTCACTCGAGTCGACCTCAATGAAAATCATAAATCGGCTGAACAATTACTCACTCGCCTCTCGGCGACACAACAAGAAACCTTCACTCAGTTTGAAAAAGAACTTTGGAATAAGCTTGATGACTTTGCAGACATGATGTCCAAATCGGCGACAGAGCAAGTCGTTGAGGCCTTAAAACATGTCATACAAGATTTTAACAACAATCTGACAGAGCAGTTTGGTAGCAATTTCCAGAGACTCAACGATGCCGTAATTGAGTTGGTGACATGGCAAGAAAACTACAAGACTCAACTGATGGATATGAAGCATCAGTATGACCAAGGAGTCTTGGCAATATCCAAAACGGAAGAATCCGTAGCCAATATCAGTGAAGATGCCAAAGCTATACCAGATACAATGAACATTCTGAAAGACGTAATGCAGGTGAACCAGCACCAAATTCAAGAGCTGGATAGGCACTTAAATGCGTTTAAAGATGTGAGAGACAAAGCGGTAGAAGCTGTTCCTGAAATTCGAGAGCAAATTGAACATGCCATTGCGGGAGCGAAAGAAGCGAACGACAGACTCGCTGTCGGAATCGTTGAAAGCAGTGAGCACATCAGAACTGTCATATCAGAAGGTGCGGACAACTATCGCGACACTGTGGATCGAACGCGAGCGGCTTTGACTGAGTCAGCGCAAGCTACAGCAAGTTCAAGTGAGGAAATCAAGGACAGACTCGCGTCGGCACTAGAAGATATTAACACTCAGATGCATGGACTCATCATTGAGTTGCAACAGGGAAATCAGACTCTCACCAAGAATTATAAGGAAAGCAGTCAACAATTCATCTCTGATACAGACAGAGTGAGAGAAACGTTTACTGAGAGTATGGACTTAATGAAGCGGAGCTTAGCTTCCACCATTGAGGAGCAAGCGAAGGAACATAAGAGGCAAGCAGATAGAGTTTTTGCTGGTCTAGAAAAAACGATAGAAGAAACGCTCTCACAGACAGGAGAATCTGTCCAGAAACAGGTCAATATGATTGATCAGACTATGGGAGAAGAAATAGAAAAAGTGATGCAGTCTATGGGCACCGCTCTGGCTTCAATCAGTGGCCGTTTTACTGAGGACTATAGTCGACTAGTCAAAAGGATGTCGGACATAGTGACCCAGCAAGCTTAGGACAAAATGAATGAACTCAATTTTTGAACGTAAGCAAACGGAACAAGACGAGTCCCATTGGCTATCTGTGTCTGACTTGATGGCAGGCTTAATGATGGTGTTTCTCTTCATTGCCATTGCTCTTATGCAGAGTGCATTTAAAGAAAGAGACAAAATTAAAGAGGTTGCCGTCGCTTATCAGGAAAACCAAGTGGCTATTTATGATGCATTAATGTTGGAGTTTAACGATGATCTGAAAAGATGGAATGCGGATATCGACGAAGAAACGCTAACATTCACTTTTAAGGCCCCCGAGGTGTTATTTAGCGAAGGGAGCTCAGAATTGAGTTTGGCTTATAAGACGCTATTGGATGAGTTTTTTCCGAGATACATGGAAGTCTTAATGCCATTTAAAGCGTCTATCAATGAAGTTCGGATAGAAGGGCATACCAGTAGCGATTGGAAAGGACTTACAAAAGATCAGGCGTATTTTGAAAATATGCGATTATCTCAAGAAAGGACTCGAACCGTACTTAACTATGTCTACAAACTTGATACGACAAAAAGCTATGCTTCTTGGCTGAAAAGCCACTTTTCTGCTGTTGGCTTATCTTCGTCAAAGCTCCTTTACAACCAAGATGGTACCGAGAACAAATCAAAGTCAAGACGAGTCAGCTTGCGTGTGTTAACAAACGCCGATATTCAAATTAAGCAAATTCTACAAGGTGGAGCAACGTGAAACTGGATGTGGATTTGTCTCCACTGTGGGCGAAAGTGCAAGAAATGGGCGCAGAGGCGACCGACTTTGATATTGGGGTCGTATGGCAAGATGGGGATATTGAATTTGATGATGAGTTAGAAAGTGGGGTCGAGATTGACATCTTAGATCTTTCCTCTGAAGCAGGGCTTCTCAGTGTCAAAGGAAGACAAGTTATTCTCTTTATCCCAGATCATACTTTTAGAATAGAAAAAGTACTCAATGATGGTGCCGCTGGGAATAAATTTCATATTGCAGATTGCCAAAAGTTGGATGAGATGCGTCGAAAAAATCGTTTCGAGCAGAGGTATAAAATTACAAATAACCTATCAGGGAGTTTTCCCATTTATGGTGACTCCAATTATAAGGGGCGGTTGGAAGGTGAAGCTCAACTCAATGTGTGTAAATATTGCTTAAGCCAGCTTAATTACCAAGGTGCCGCTAATGTGAGCTCGAGAGAAAGGGACACTATAGTTAACCGATTTAGCATTGAAGAGTTTTTTAAAACTTACAGCTCACTGTTTAGAAAATTACCCAAGCAGTATGTTGAGCTCGCTAAAAAAGGTTACGCTGAAAACTGGGGAAATATCTCATCAGAAGTAAGAAAGAAAGCGGGCTATGTGTGTCAGTATTGTTCAGTCGATTTGAAATCGGCGAAAAGGTTGCTTCATGTCCATCACCGTAATGGAGAAAAAAGCGATAACTCACCGGACAACTTAATTGCTTTATGTGCAGATTGCCACAGAAAAGAACCATTTCACGGACATATGTTTGTAAAACATGAAGATATGGTAAAGATAAACCAACTGCGAAATGAACAAGCGGTTTATGCGTTGTGTGACTGGGATACAGTCAAAAGAAAAGCGGATCTATCGTTGCAAGGGGTTTTAGACCACTGTGAGAAGGGAGGCTATACGGCTCCAGAAGTAAGCTATCAACTCACAACAAATAATCACCTAGCCCCCGTGGTAATGGAGCTAGCTTGGCCCAAGCGTAAGCTTGGTGTTGCGCTTTCGGACCCGGTAGAAGTTGAAGGTTGGACCATTTTGTCGTTGAAGGAAGCACTGATATATTTTGGCAAAAGAAGCAGTCGCAAGCTCAAATAGCATCAGTAACAAGGCAAGGTTTGTTTAGGTATTTACCTGAGCTGTGGGCTTGGTATCGTGAGGCCATATGAAGGTATGGATTTAAACTCCTTTTTGGGCAGGTACGAGTCGATTCATAAAAGCTCTAAGGCACTTAATAAAATAGGCCTCCCAAGGGGCCTATTTTATAGATTATCGACGCTACCGTATCTTGTTTACTACTTAGCTCCAACCCCAGTGCCTAGATTTGAACGCACAAAATATGGGTCACATCATGGACACTAGAATTCCGTTTGGTATTGATGACGAAACGAAACGACTAGCTCAGCAACTGGCTGATCAGAAGAGAAAGGCTTTATTTCACGACGCTCGGTTAACGGAACAAGTTAACTTAGCTTTTGAGAAGTTTGACTCAAAAAAAGTCACTTTTGTCGACCACGAGTCAGCCAAGTCTTGCATGGCGGAACGCAAAGCTAAAATCTGTAACCGAGACAAATGATGATTTTGGGGGAATAAGAGTCTCTACCTATCGCGAAAATTCTTTGAGTTTCTTTACGACTTCAACCCCGAAGCAACCGAAAAAAACCGACGACATAATTGAGGCAAGAGTGGAGAACCTTCTAGAGCAACCACATATGGGAGTCCAACGAGACGGAATTAGAGGGCGATTGCTCAATACTCCTAAGATTTCAATGATGGTTTCCTACTGTGAAAGCGATACCATTCACATCATGCGTGTGCTGCACCAAAAACAAAAACTCCCAGCGGCTTGATGATGTCTACTGGAAAATGAACGCCTTGTTAAGGGGCGGAGCAACGCAATCTCGACGCTTCCGCCTCCCACCAAACAATACATAGCAAAAATACCAAGCGTTAAGGATCCTCCTGAAATGGCGAGGTTAGGCGATGTTGCTCCCTTACTCATACAGGTACTGTCATCCGACCTAGCCTAATACCTACCGTTAATCTGAGGTCAACAACCCATGTCTTCGATCGCATTACAGCGTGATGTTGGTGTTTGGATTGCGTCTTAACGCCGCCTGATCATTCCACCTTTCCATGGCTTCGAGAAATTGCGGCGTCACCTTCCCGGGTTTAAAGGTGCCCAATTTGAGCGGCGAGATAACGCCTCGGACAATTTTGTATCCCCAGGTCAGTGAGCCAAGGTGGCGCATGGATATTTTGCCTTCTCGTTCACGAATTTCGATGGCGGCCGTTTCAAATTCGTGGCTGATGGTGCCGTGAGCCGGCACGTAACGACAAGGCATGTCGTTTAAGCTTGCCAAGGCTTCGCCATAAGCGATCTCACAAGCACCCGTGGAAAGTGAGGCCATCAATGTGGACGTGTCATCAGCCAGATCTAGGGCGCCATAGATAGGGTTTTCCGCTGTACAGCGTCGGTCAAGATAATAGCCCATGGCCGTGTCTTGCGTCATACGGTTAAGTTGGCGTTCACCAGAGGACATGAAGGTGACTTTATTGTCTTCTATTCGGATAGGACGACTGGTTTGCACCAAAGCAATGCGGACCTGATCTTCATCGACAATGCTGTCGCGCTTGGGCGTAAAATTAATGGTCACTCTCAGTGATCCTCGTTTGATGTTTCGAGGATTGATCTGTGGGGTAATGTCACCTTCTTCTGTGAGTTGCTCGATGGTTGCTTTTGATAGCACCGTAGCGCTCACGTCTTCCCCTTCGTCGGCCTGACGACAATCTTCAATATTGGCCTCGTATTCCGTGACCTCAAAGGTGCCACTACCAACATCGAAACGGGTGGGGTCTCCGGCGAGCTGAGGCTCAGTTTGCAGCCGCAGTCGCCGGATTTCCGTTAATACCTGCGACAAGCCAGGGTTTGCGGATTTCTTACTAAAGGGTTTGTTGCTGATCAGATATTCATCCGCGGCGAGCTTCTTTATTTTGGTTGCGGTGATGGCCTGATCGCGGAACCAAACGAGGTTTCTATTCATCGATGTATTCTCCATGACGCAGCGACATTAAGGGTTGCTCAATACCACAAACAATGAGCTGTAAATGGGAACTAGCGTAAGGGGTAACACGCGCAGTGGCTCGGTGAAAACCATGGAAAATGTGGGGCATCTTAGGGAAGGCATGCGCCGCCACAAAAAGTCTCGCCGGCAAGGGCACGCAGACCCATCACATCAATATGGCTGGCCGAGAGTGCACTTAGGGCGCTGCCAAGGGTCCAGGCCGCCCAGTGTGAGAAGCCGAGTTGTTTCAACCGAAGGGCTAATGCAGGAGTGGTTTTTATATAAATATGAGTGCACATATCACTTAAAGCAATTCTTACTCTCAATGATATGTTGCGAATAAATGTTGTTGAATATGTTGATATTAAAATCAGAAAAGCCATCGCGAACAGCACACCTATTGAAAAAGGGTTTTGAACGCGATGGCTTAAACTGATAGTTGGCTAATTAATATTCAAATTGAATGCTAGCCATATAATTTCGACCCTCACCAATATCAACATCTTCAGCACCTAATTGAGTGCTTCTTGTATTGCCGCCTCCATCTAGATAATCAGTATCAAATAGATTTTCAATATTGAAGCGAGCTACGATGTTGAGGTCATTGTACTTCTGAGTATAAGAGATACCAGTATCAATACGCGTATATGCATCTTTCTTGAAAGTGTTACCTGAGTCACCGTAGCGGCTTCCGACATGGACAACGCCTAGATTTAGATTGGTGTCATCTCTAAGTTTGTAATTGGACCATATCGACGCTGAAAACTTAGGTGTATTCGCTGGTACATTGCCCTTGTAAGAAGCGCTATTTGTTATCTCAGCATCAAGATACGTAGCAGATCCTGAAAGACTTAACTGACTACTAATAAGACCCTGTGCTGCGAACTCAGCCCCTCGATGAACTTGTTCGCCATCTTGAGTCAAAATATCTTCATCTGCATTCGCTGGGTTTTCAACGCTTAGTTGAATGTTCGATAAAGTTGTCTCAAACAAAGCTCCAGTCAAGAATAAGCGACGATCAAATAGTTCCCATTTGGTGCCGACTTCATAAGATTTACCTAATTCAGCGTCGAGCTTTTCACCTTCGTTTACATAAGACGTGCCCACTTCACCTTGAGGAACGAAACTTTCTGAGTACTGGACATAAATAGAGCTATTGTCTGAAGGGTGATAAATAATCCCTGCTTTTGGTGAGACTTGACTTTCAGTTATATCATCATGTTTTTCGTCATAACGAATACCCACTAGCAGATGCCATTTATCATTAAATTTTGTGAAGTTTTGGAGGTAAGTACCCCAAAGATCATAAGAAGACGCTCTTATGCTGGTATTCAACGATACAGGGAAGTTGACCGACTCTCCAACACTTGCACTGACTGCATCACCTTTATGACTTATACGATCGAAAGAATACCTCAAGTAGTTCGCACCAATTAATAGAGTATTCTCAGTTCCAGCTAAATCGAAGTTATGGGTGAGATCAACATAAGCAGTATCATGGTTCCACTCGTCATACTGTTTGCCAGGGGTCAGAGTGACAGTCCCATTTTCCTCATAGTTGCTAAAGTTAGTCCAGGTGTAACGATAATCACGTTCATATCTTTGGACGTTGTAGCCCGTCTTTATGTTAGTGTCATAGCTTGGTGATAGGAGCAGGTCAAAACCGTAGTTTTGAACTTTAATATCAGTATTCGCCCAATCAGCGTCCCAAATATACTGGCTGCCTGCAACTGGCTTACCATCGATAATGTAAGAGCCAGTATCCACTCCACCTTCATAATCAAAATAGTCATAATGCAGAGATAACATCGCTTTTTCATTGATGTCATAATCAACCATTAGTGCGCCGATCATGCGTTCGGTTTGAGGGTTACTGCCATCTGCATATTCGCGCCAAGAGCTGTAGCTATCCTTTACTAGGATAGTTCTCGCGCGCAAAGATTGATCTTCGTTAAGTGAGCCACTGACATCGATCATAGTTTTAGATTTATCGTTAGAGCCAAGGTCTTGGCGCAAAATGAGTTGTGTCTCAGAGGTTGGTTTTTTTGTCACCATATTAATGAGACCACCAGGCTCTGATTGACCATAAAGTAAACTTGATGGACCTTTTAACACCTCGACTCGTTCTAGTAGCTCGGTCGGTTGTGGGTAATACGACCAGAGTTGATGACCATCTCTCATGATCCCGCTACCACTGCCAACATCAAAACCACGCATGGTAAAGTACTCAATGTTGTGCCCTTTGGTACTTCCTGTTGTTACACTTGACTCATACTCTAAAACTTCTCCAAGACTACTTGCCCCTTGCTCTTCGAACATTGAACTATCGATGATCGTAACTTGCCCCGGCGTTTCTAATTGAGTCATCTCCATACGCATGGCGGTATTGTTAGTATCATTCTTATAATGAGTAAACTCGCTACCCATAATGGTCATTGTCTCAGTTTGCACCACTGATTCTTCTTTCGTATGACTTTCTGCAAATGCTTGATTCGCTAATACGGCACTGATTAATAGCGATGCCTTTGTTTTGAAGAACACTCTAGTTTTAACTCCTATTGATTATCGTCGTTAGATTTTTTCGTCGCGTAACCAGTTTCGCTAATGCTAAAGACTGACCGTATTGGCTTCCGTAGCCCTGTCGTTGTTTAAGCGATAGAAGAAGCAAACTATCCGTAATCTGAACCGCGCTCATTCTTTGATGATGTCTAACGAGTCGTTTATTCCCCCGTAAATTAAATGACAATGATTTACATTTGCATTTAATTTGCGTTTTTTACATTCGCCTATATTTTTCTGTGCTTGAATCACAGCTTTTTGGTTGGTGTAAAATTGTCCAAAAAGACACAACGACGACTCAATCTGAAAGGCACGCGTTACTAATGTCGTATGGTTTAGAGGTAAACTAAGCAAGTGCAGGAATCGGAGACAGTAAACAACGCCACCTATAGTTCCTATTCATATTGATGGGCAGTTTGTAATTGCTCGGTGGGTTGGCCACATTTATTCAAATCGGCTTCGGTGTTTAGGGCACACATTTTAAGTTGGGTGGTATAGCGTTATCGTTCGTTAGCAAGGTGTTAGCTGGTAGGAGGTTATATGGAGTTTAATACCAACTTTGAGAAGATGAGCTTTCATGATGTATCTATCAAAGACGTTTCCAGAAATGACTCCAAGGTGGTGGCTGGTTAGCCTAATAATGTACTGGCAAAATCCAGTGCCGGGATCAACACCCCGTTGAATTGCATATAGCACATAGCGCATCGATTCAGATTAACCCTCTGACAATGTGTGGCTTAGGCACACCCGTAAGTCGTGAATGCATTCGAGATAATCACTTCACGCCCGTTTTATGGTGAGCTGGCCGTTACTATGTGGACGGTAGGTCCAACCTTGTTCAGTTCACCACCCTTTATTTAGGTTGAGGCCTTGGGTGGTTTGGGTTCTTCCACTGGGAGGTTGCTATGCCCCATGCGATACTCGAACACCTTGACCATATTTGTCATCAAGCCCTGCAACACACATCCACTCAGCCGCGCCAACTGCGCGACATTTCCAATGCCTTTGATACCCTTAAGCACCAAGAAAACACGCCGTGCCCCTGGCTAGAAACCGCCGTGGAGTATGGGGTGCTGTCCCGCTGGTTACAAAGGGAGCTGCCGAGCGCCCCCACGAAGCGGCCCCGGTTCGCGTCGGATTGCTCCACGGTTTGTCGCGCCAGGCTTACCAATTGTGCCTGAGTCGCGATATTGACCGGCGCATCATTCAGCTTCGCCGCCGCAGCGGTGAGAAGGTCGAGCTGGTGGCGGTTGGGCAGGCAGGAGAAAGGGCCGATCCGCTCAGTCAGACCTTAGTGCACATTGCCACGCGAGGCGAGAAGTGGTTTTCATTGTCGAACCACGAACGTCAACAGCTTATTGAGGCGTTAAATCGGAGTCGGTGAGGCGACTAGACATCATCTTTTGTGATATTCGTTGCCTTTAGACTAAAAAGCTGTTCTACCGTTTTCATTGGTAAAAACATACGTATACGCCCATTATGCTCACACAAAACCTCAAAGCCAAACTTAGTATAGAATGCTTGTGCGGAGTCGGTAAGGCAGTCCACAATAATGGCATAAGCTCTCATGTGGTGATTCACTTCCCAAAGATACTTTAACGCTCGAATTAAACTGATTTTGCCTAATCCTGAGCCATGAAATTCTTTATGCACCGCTAGCTGAGCTAATAAAAAAACCGGAATGGGATATCTAGGCAACTTTTTCGCTAACTTAGCAGGTAAAGTTTCACGACTGATTGAACTAGGAGCAACACTGTAAAATGCGCAAATAGCATACTTCTGATTAAGCAGTGGTTGAGAGCTTGGTAAAACCATCGTTCGGCTGATGCCTGCTTGCATGTGTTTTGCTGCTAGCGTTTTAATAAACGTATTTAACTCTGACTCACCACAATCAAATGAGCTGCGATCATGCATGGATTTACTAAGTTCAACGAACTCGTTTCCCCAACTCACTTGATGCCACTCTCATTGGTCAATTTCGCTGCATCAAGTAAAGCTTGATTGGGAGCCTTTGCTTTGTCACATGCCATCATGAATTCATCGAAGACACTCTCTTTGACTACGATACTTTCGTGCTGTTCAATTACCTGAGTGGCGTCTTCATCCATAAGTCTTACTACATACTCAGTAAGGCTTTTAAGACCCAGTAAAGCCGATGCTTTCTCCGCTTTTGCTTTGATCTCTTCGTCAAGGCGAATATCTAAACGTGCTGTTGCCATAAAATCTCCTTCGTACGGATAAGTTCCGTAATGATGAATATTGTATCGCAAAGTTTGGATTTACACAATTTGTACGGATAATTTACGGAAATTAAGTGACGCCGTATTAAAGTGCGAGCAACGCAATAATGACGTTCATGCAAACTACTTTAAACACTAACGCATAGCGAAAATACTAAGCGTTGGAAACCACTCTTCAATGGCAGCTATACCAATTTCTCGCGGCGCATTGTGGTTATCGAATAACCCATTTCACGATACTTTTCACAACGTTCTTGGAGAAACTCAGGATACTGATTTTCTTCAACTTCTTTGAATCCGATGTGTTTGTAGAAATCAGTCACGTGGGCGAGAGGCATACAATAGGCTGTGCGCGAGTTTAAAACCGGCTCAATGTGCTTTAGAAACTTGAGCCCTAAGCCTTGACCCTGAAAATCACTGGCAATGTACATACCTCTGAGGATGGTAACGTTGTTGATAAGCTCAACTTTGACAGAGCCGATAATCGCTCCATCGTTAAGGCATATAAAGGCTCTTTCTGTCTGAGACCACGCACTGTGATAGCCTTGCTCTTTGTAGAATTGACCGACCGCTGCTTTCATAGAACTATCGGCTTCAACTATTCTCATTTTAACTCCATTTTCATCCCCGCTGTGCTAAGGCATGAGCCGCGCCATCGCCTTACCTAACGTATTGTGCACATTCACTAAACTAACAGTCAGTGGGGCGAGGGGGTGAATCACGCTTAACTTGTGGTTAGGTCAGTTGTTGATGATGATGCAAAGCTGCTTTTATCTCCGGTACGACTAAATAGGTGATTGGCGTACACTTTTCTGGCAACTCGTTGACATTAAACCAACGTAATTCTCCACACAAGTGAGGCTCTGCGTTCTCGATTTGGCCTATCCAATCAGTGCAGAGGTAAAAGTAATGGCAGATCGGCAAGCTAGGGTCATCCAATTCAACCATTAAACTTAATGCTCTAGGGGTCACCGAAGTCTCCTCCAAAGCTTCACGCTCTGCCGCATTGATAGGAGACTCACCGTCTTCGATTCGTCCTGAAGGAAAGCCCCAGTGCTGATCAAACGCTTCGGTATTTTGTCGATAAGCCAGCAATAACTGATGCCCTGAAACAAAGACAATTTGCACGACGTTTTTCATCGATATTATAGTCTCTTTGGAGGTTGTAACGTTCTATTAAGTTGCGGATTTTGCCACCACCTAGCCGAATGCATGGCATCGTAAACACCAGCACTCAACCTAGGATTCAGAATGCCAAGCGTTGAGAATCACGCTGTCATGCTTGTTACAACGTAGCGCACCTCGCTCTGACAACTGAAAAACCATTACAGTGGATGCAATCGTTTCTGATAAACACTATAAGTTGCTGAGGACATAGATACGAAGCCAAATAGGAACACCGCAAACCAACGGTAGTGAAAATACTTGGTTACAGCGCTCATAGCGTCAACTGGCTCGGGAGAGCGCCATGCAATAATAAAACTGATACAACAAGCAATAAACAATATACAACTTAAAGCGGTTCCTAGCTTTACTTTCCAATCGAATAAATAGTACATAATTTCCCTATACTTAATACCGTCACGCTAAAAGCGCTCGTGATATGAATTGTCGCGTTGGTACTCTAACCAAGATTTAATGAGTAAAGCTCGGTGTTTAACGATTGGACTGATCGCTTGATCTGCATCACCTGCTCTCATCGCTATATACATCGTGCCCACTTTATCTTTGTATCTTTCATCCAGTAAAAAGCCATTAAACTCAATCGCTTTATCCCTCGTTTTCAACCATGATAACTGACTGTTTTTCAGGCGCTTTTGTCCATCGTCACTTAAACTTTTATAAAGAAGTTGATAATAGTTGTTCAGTTCTCGATCCCACATTTCGTAACTGACAAAGCACCTCACCGCAAGAGAGCCGCCATAGCTATGATCCAAACAATCTTGCACATAGGTATCAATATATTGTTCAAACTCAGCAACAGATGGAAATTCACTAAGGCTTAAGAAGTCATCCGTCGGTCTTTCTTCAAATGACTGAGCATAGGGTGAAAATGGAAACATCAATAAAAGAAAGAACAGTTTGAATATCTTCATATTTAGCTTTCCTACTATCACACCCGATTACGGGGTGAGTCATGCGATACCGAAGCCGCTGCATTCCGGCTTAACACTAAAACCAGCGCATAGTGAAAATGCCACGCGTAGCGAATCCCTTTGGAACAGTTTGTTAACTGGCTGTCTCAAAGTGGATAAAGTACATGACCAGATCCACGTCATTTGCCTTTGACAGCTCATAGTCTTCGCCTACGATACTGGAAACCGCCGACTTCCAGAAACTGAGTGCCCCTGAGTTTTCCAGAAGAATTCGAATTTGCCATTTGCCCGGAAAAGCGTTAACAACTTGCGCCAAAACACGCTTACCGACGCCTTGGCCTTTAAACTTGCGAAGCACAAAAAATTGGGCAACGTCATACCGTGTCAAGTCACTAGGGTAGCGACGAATCAGAACAAACCCTGCGAGTTGGTTATCCACCTTGATGAAATATGGAACATGGTCGTCTCGATTCCAATAAGGGTCGAACTTTGAAACATCGTACCCTCCAAACGTCCCATCTTCAGCTGGATTCCATTTCATATACTCTGACATGTCGTATACGTAGTAGCAGAACAAATTCTCAAGTACATGCCGCTCTTCTCGTGCAATTTTTACTAGCTGAACTTCCATGTTTCTCCTTGCCAGTGAACGCCCTAAACGCTGTGGGTTAAATGGTTTGTTATGTGCTTGGCTACGATGTACAGAGCCTCTTGATTAGGGCTTGCGTCAGTTCTTTAGAGAAATACTCCCCCGTTTCTTCTTTCGTCAATACAATCGAAGTGTACAGTAAGCCCGTTCCCTGAACTTCTAGTGTTGATGACCGACAGTCAAGCTCAATCGTGGCTTCAAATGAACCTGACTTACCTTCACGGTGAACGTGAATATTGTTCAACTGATTCAAGTTGCCCCTCACAAACCACTCGTCAACATACGGTCCACTGACCACCTCTTGATACACAAACACCTCATCTAGACTGGAAGAGGCTTCTTGTGCAAAGGCTGGCATTTGCAAGCCGCTAAGAAAGAGTGCGGCGATACCAAACCTAACTACTTTGTACATAGCTCATCTCTAACTTTGCCGATATATAAAGCCTTGATAAGGGGGGAGGCACGCACTACCTTAATCGTGAAAACCAACGCATGGTAAAACTGCCACGTGTTGCGAACCCCTCTGGACAGTTTGCGATGGTTACATTATGCCGACTAACCCGAAAACGCCGATGGGTAAAAGCAGTGTCCACTGAGGCAATGTTGTAAACGCTTTAAGGTTAAAAAAATACCAACCAACACTAAGAAACACGACAGAGAAAATGATAAAGGCAATAGAGATGCCAATGACAACATTTTCAAATGACGTTACGTTATGCCAGCCCACATAGGTCAATACCAGCCCGCAAATAATCAGAGTGGCTGACACCATATGCCAACAGGCTAACAAGGTGGCTTTAGGGATGTCTGGCAGATCTGACTTTAGAAATGGTCTAACCGGGTCCAGTTGGCCCGCAAAAACATGGACACAAGACGTAAACAAGCATATTAGGCCTGCAATCAAAACCCAAGTATTCATACAAACTCCTTGTAAAGATAACGCTCTATTAAGGTGTGAACAACGCTAATACCAGCTCTAACCCATTGTGCCGTAAACACTTAAGCTGAATCAAACTGAAAATACCAAGCGTTGAGAGTCCGTATTACACGTTTGTTATGCCGGCGCCAACGCTTTCAAGGAACTCGGGACGATGAGCTTATGAACGGGAGCAACAAAAAACATGTACACTTTGCCAAGCTGGTTATGGACATGCACCACCGTGGTGGCGTGTACTGTGATGTTATCGCCAACGACGTCCAGTAAAAACGACACTCTGACATCAAGATGTTTATCGCGGTCCTCTAAGACAATTTCCGTATCACTCTTGCTGTGTAACGTGAAAATACCGATCCTTTCACCAACGCGAATGTTTGCGGCCTTTTCTTTAGACACCGCATCCTGAAGTCGGCCTAAGTGCTTTAAACCAAGCCGTGAGACGATGCGATTTCTCGTTGCCATTAAGAATGAAACCCAGGCTGGCGTTTGCTTTGCGATTTCAAGATAAACATCGAGTGCGGTCTGATTATTGTTGGGAATTTCGCGTGAAAAGCTATCAGCGAAATAAGCCCCTTTGGCATAAGCAAACAACTTAGAATGTTTTGGAATTGACATAGTTTTCTCCTGAAAGGCACAACGCCCAAACCATACCACCGCAAAACCCAACGATGGCGTGAGAGAGGCCAAGCATGGCCAGTCACGCTTAAATGCCGGCTATGTGGTTCTGGGCGCAAACATTATGATTGCCATGCCCAACATCGCGACCGAAACCCCAACGATATCCCATAAACTAGGACGAATACCGTCAACAACCCACAGCCACAAAATGGCGACAAAAATGTAAACACCACCATAAGCGGCATAAACTCTCCCTGCTGCGGTAGGATGTAAAGATAACAACCAAGCGAACAGAGCAAGACAGAAAGCGGCAGGCACCAAAAGCCAAGCGGATTTATCTTCCTTTAACCAAAGGTAGGGTAAGTAACAACCGAGTATCTCCGCTACGGCTGTTACAAGGAAAAGCCCGATGGTTTTTAACTCTAGCAACTGAATTTCCTATTGTGACGAACACCGGATAACGTTGCGTTAAGGGCAACGCTACGACGGAACCTAACCATACCATTTTAAACACAAAACCCAACGATAGAAGGCGCAATACCAATCAGCGTGATGGAAACCTCGACACCACACCAGTTGCTCGTCAGTAAGATGAAGACTATGGAGCGCAGCATTCTACCTCTCTCGGACAGAAGGATGTAATGTCGAAAAAATCGGTTCTGCCAAGCATGTGAAGGGGGAAGGGCGTCTGTTTTAGGTACTTGGATGGTTTGGCCTGTGATATTGAAGGTTTTGCTGGTGGTTTTGACTGAATTTGCCGGCAGGAAAGCACGGGCTTTGTGATGACGACCTCAATCTCTGTCCGCCTCCTCGCTGGGGGCCGGCGCGGCGTAAACGCTGATGGGGCAGACAAAGGGAGAGGGGCGCTCAAGATGAACCGTCGGTTAGGTGCGAGAAATAGGGGGAGTGGCCCCCTTGTATCGGGTGGATAAGCGTCTAGCGTCTTACTGCCGTGACGGTAACCTCAATCAGCACATCCCCCTCTAACGCAACGCCAAGACACGCTCGTTGAGGCCAATGTTCCGGATTGTCCCCCAACCACTTACACCATACGCTGTCCATTTTGAGTTTATCGCCCATATTGGCAATATAGACTTGAGCGCTGACGATGTGAGTTTTACTGGAACCCAACTCCTCAAGATTTCGTTCAATCGTATCTAGTGTCAGTTGGGTTTGGCCAATGATATCTATGCTTGTGTCCGATGAGGTGGCGACCGTCCAAACCAAGTCTTTATACGCCGATGACTTATTTCGACCTTGATACAGGCCTCGACTGCGTTCTATCACTGTGTTCTCCATTCAGGCAAATTGCCAAGCGTGGGGCACCATGTTCCCACGCTTGGTATAATCGTGCCACGGTATCAAACCACTTCGCCAGTTTCATCCTCTTCAACCGTGTCTTCTTCTAAACTTGCGTCTTCCAACCATTGTTGCAGTGAAGCGCTTGCCAAGACCTTGTGTTGATAGGCCCTCGCGCCCTCAGACAACGCAATGCCGTACGTTTGAAAGCGCAGCGCGACCGGCGCATACATGGCATCGGCAATGGACCAGTCACCAAACAGCCAGCCACCTGGGTACTGCTCGGCTTGCTCTGACCATATTGCGTCAATACGCGCGATATCCTGCAAGGCGCCTTCACTTAACGCCACCTTTCGGCGAGCGCGAATGTTCATGGGGAGCTCGCTTCTTAAATCGAAAAAGCCCGAGTGCATTTCAGCCGCAATGGCACGGGCTTTGGCTCTCTCAACCGCCGCACTTGGCCAGGCTTTGCCTTGCAGGTATTGCTCATTCACAAATTCCAAAATGGCAAGTGAGTCCCACACGGTGACATCCTGATGCACCAAGGCGGGCACTTTAGCCGTTGGGGTGATGCCCTCTAACGTTTTGTAGAATTCCTGAGTGAACAAGGCCAATTTGGTCACTTTCACGTCCAAATTGTATTGAGAGAAGATCAGCCACGCGCGTAGTGACCAGCTTGAGTAATTTTGGTTGCCAATAAACAGTTCCATTGAAGTCTCCATACTGTGTGTGTTTGCGATTTTGTCCTGTTGGAAATCACAATAGCCGATTGCTTTTCAGCCGACTAACAGATAGTTTTGATGGATTAGTTCAACAAAAATGATGGATAGTTTTTATATGGATATCGACGCGCTACGAAGCTTTCTCGCCTTTGTGGAAACCGGCAGCTTCACGCGCGCCGCCAAGCAAATCAGCCGTACCCAGTCCGCGTTTAGCGCTCAAATGCGTAAGTTGGAAGGTGAGCTAAACGTGAGCTTATTTGAAAAGGATGGCCGTAACCTCATATTGAGTGAGGCCGGATTGGCACTGCGGTCTCATGCTGAGCAGCTCGTCAGCCTACACAACCAAGCCCTCAAGCAAGTCAAACGATACGAGAACAAACGCCCGCTGCGCCTAGGCTGCCCAGAAGATTACAACGACACTATTTTACCCAGCGTTATTCGTGTGCTTCAGCACGCCGAGCCCACATGCTCTATCCAGGTGTTTAGTGAGCCCAGCACCAGTCTGAGAGAGAAGCTCGATGAAGGCAAGCTGGACGCGGCCATCGTCACTCGTACGCCGGGTAGTGAAGAGGGCTACTGGCTCGCCAGCGACAAAGGGGTGTGGATCAGCCATCCAGATGGTGACGCAGAGGCCTTCCAGTCTGTACCGCTCGCCTTGTTTCATACCGACTGCCAATACCACGCAGCCGCCATTGATGGCTTAACCAAAAGAGGCTCGTCGTATCAATTGCTGGCCTGCTGTAATACCGCCTCAGCACAGCGCGCCATTGTTCGCTCTGGGATGGCCATTGGTGCAATGGGCAGGCTCAGTGTGACAAGCGATTTGAAGATCCTCGATAACATGCCACCATTGCCAGCCGTCGACATCGTGTTGCTTACCGGCATTGAGCCTCATCCCGTGTTAGATCAGGAATGCTTAACGCAGTTGCTTGAGATTGATGCCGGCAAAGGGCCATTGGGCTAACCACGGAGGCTAGCTCGGTCTAGGAGAGGAGCCGTGAGGACAATTCAGAAGACGTTTCTTGAACAATCCGACACTTGTGATGTGCATTGGGCTTGGATGACGTTCAGGGTGTCTTTTGTACTGGTATGCAAAAGGCTTTCAATCCCCAACGTCTTTGCCGCCTCCACATTTCTGGAAGTATCGTCAATAAAGAGGCACTGCTCCGCTTTGACGTTGAGGCGCTTCATGACTCGTTCAAAAAACGCCACATCAGGTTTGGCGACCCCGATTTCTGAAGAATTGACGATGTCATCAAATGCTTGCTCTAAACCTGCGTGAGCAAGGTCGCGATGTAGTCGGCTGGTCGCATTGGTGACCAAAACAAGCCTCCCGTCAGAAAGCAGGCTTCGGATGTTGTTCAGAAACTCATGGTCGATTTCTCCGTTGAGTGAGCGCCACTTGTTCACCAACTTTACCGCCGTATCGTCGCCATACACGCGCGATAAATCCAAGCACACATTGTCACACCATTCATCATGAGAAATCTGGCCCGTAATAGCGGGAAACAAGTGCTGCGCTGAAAAGGCGCAGGCGAACAAAGGATTGCTGACAAGCCCCAACGTCGCGGCGTACTCTTCCATTTCGATATTGGGCCAGTGACGGATGACACCGTCAAAATCTATCAAGACTGTTTTTCTCACTTCACTCTCCATGTACATAACGCCTTTAGTAAGGGGTTCGCTATGATTCCACAAAGCACACTGAGCTCAATACCCAAAATGCGAAGTAAAACGCATGGCTCTGATGGCCTTGTTAGGTCATTTCTAGCGCACAATTTATTTCTTCAATATGAGTGCTGAGCTTATTTAGTGCGATATTTATGTCATCACAGGTGAGCGTATTTCCGTCAGATAAAACCATACGTTCTTTGTCTAAGTTACGATTAGCAGAGACATAATATTTATCTTCCCATGACTTTACACTCTGGTTGGGGTAACAATCTAATTGCATACTAAGTGTTTTCACAGACTCTAAGTCTTTGGAAGTAATATATGGAAAAACTCCAAGCCAAAAGTGTTTGTATATCTTGACCCACAAACCAGTAGGCCATGAATTCAGTCTTACATCGATATCGCAAGCTATTAAGTATTTGCTGTTTTCTTCATAGACGGTTTTAATTTCGAGATCACTCCGATATTGAGAGAAGGCTGCATCACTTTGTATGCGAGCTTCAATGTCAGAAAAACTTTCCTCAATTTTACGGCGGATACAATAATCATGTGCCTCAACCATATGCTTATAAGCCTCTTCATGCTTGCTAAAAATTTGCCAGCACAACTCTTTTAGTTCACTACTACCTGACATGTAACCCTCGATATGGCTAATAAATTGATTAATAAAACTTCTAGCCGATACATTGGCTTGAGATTGCACTAAGCTCAACTGATTCGCTATTTCACCATAAGACATACAATAAACGGGTACACTCGAGTTGGAATCGAGTGTCTCTGGTTGGCGTCCATCCGTTGTTAAAAAAACTAAAGCAACTCTCTGATTTGGGTAGCGGGAATAGAGTGTTTCTTGGTACCTAGCTATTTGTTTTTCTTGTTCTTTTGCCCAAACTTTATTTTCAATCGCTATTACCAATCTACTACTAGGGAATTCGATAACTAAATCTATGTTCTCGAGTTCTCTGAATACTCTTACATTATTGTCAGTCGCTGAAATTAATGCTGACAAAGGTAGAGGTTTACCATGTGCAAGGTTTAACTTTGCAAGACCTTTTATGAAGCTGTTCAAGAACGAAAACTGTAAACCATGTGGATAGGTAGGCTGAAGTAATGCCGCTAAGATGTTTGAATGAACATGCTCCTTACTCCGAACACCCATCACCTTGAAAAGGTCAAAGTTAGTTGAGTACGACGTTATTTCTGAAAAATCTTTAGAAAGAAAAAGTCGCTCTATTTTTTCTAATTCTGTATTCATTTCCTCTACCTAGTCATCACGATGATATTATTCCCAACGAGGATGCAAGACACACAATACAGCTACATACCACATTAATCACTAACACTGGCGCAAAGTAAAAAATGTGTTGGGATTCACTCTCTAACACTTGGAAGTTCTCTTTTTTGGAAAAATAACCTTTCTACCTTTCGTGTGCCATCTCGAATAATATCTGAGCCTGATTCTGACCACTGCAGATAATACCCCCCGCCAACAGATTTAGAACAGAAATGATTCAAGTTATTCGAACGAGATACCTCTAGCTTTACGGAAGTACCATCAAACATCAAGACTGAATGCCTCGACTTCGAAGGAACTTCCCATGAGCCTAAATAAGCGTCAAAGCAATCAACTAACGTATTAAGATCGGTAGTCCAAGCCAATTTACCTACTTCGCTTTTTTGAACATTTTTGTTAGACAAAAATTTTTCAATGCTAAATCTAGATAACGGGCTATTTGAGTTAATTTCAGTAACTATTAAGGTTCGAAATTTCGTGTGAAAAGCCAAGGCTGGCAGCTTTAATATGTGAAAAACGCTCCCTTGTACTCGGTTATTTTCGCAATAGTCTTTAGCTGACGGTAGGTTTGGGTGCATACATCGATTAGTATATGTAGCGCTGTATGTTGAATGCCAAGCATTGAGGCCAGTGTAAACATAGTAAATGCTAATCTGCTTCACACCGTTAAGGCGACCATTCTTATTCAGATTTACATTCTTCACAAATTGTTCGAAATTCATTGCTACCTCTGAAAACTATCGCTCAATTAAAGTTTGAACCGAGCCACCACTGCACTCAATTTGGTAACGTAAACATTGAAATAAACCGAAAGTAAAAATGCCAAACGATTGTGAATCGCTTATAAATAGTTTGTTATGTTCGTAGCCACTTGTGCATGATGTAGCTATCAACGAACCCTAGATGAGCGTGCTGATATGCTTTCGGAATTGTACCTATGATTTGAAACCCCAGCTTCTCCCAAAGTTTCACCGCCACTTCATTGGTCGAAACCACGCTGTTAAATTGCATGGCATCAAAGCCAAGCGCTAGCGCCGTTTCCTGAGAATGTTCACACATAAGGCGTGCAATGCCTTTACCTCGAGCTTCGCTTGACACCATGTAACCACAATTGCATATATGGCTACTTGGCCCCATTGCATTGGGTTTAATGTAGTAAGAGCCCAGTACCACGTCATTTTCTACGAAAACAAAAGCTTTCAGTGGCGATTCACACCACAGAGCGAATGCTTGTTCTAGCGTCATATTGGGGTCAAAAGCATACGTTTCTTGGGCCTGGATTACCGCTGAAAAGGTAGGCCAAAACGACTCGAAATCGGCTTTGGTGATTTCCCTAATCATGAATTCCCTCCTATAACATAACGCCCAATTAAGGTGTGAGGCTCGCCATATCGATGCTTCCACCTTAACCACTACAACCGGCGCCTATCAACAATGCCCAGCGCGGCGAATCACTCTTAAATGGCGTATTCTGATTTTAACCTTAAGCGTTTAGCCAACTGACTCAGAGGCGCCTCTAAGGTTAAGACCCCATTAGTACGACTTAACTCTTGAAAGCCAGCAGCATAATACAAACTTTCAGCAGGGTTATTTTCAAACACACAGCATCTAACATTTTTTACTTTAGATAGCGACTGAGTGTGTAGAAGCGAAGCTTTAAGTAAACGACTACCCAGAAGTCCATTTTGATGTTGTTTAACCACTTGTAAGGAGTCGATGAAGTGGAAATCATCACTTTGATGGAAAGCAATGAAACCAAGAATATTGTGGTCTTGCTCTATAACGATAACGGACTTTCGTTTGTAGAATTTCAGGATGGCTTCTCCATCCCATTTCAGCCCTAGTTCAAGCTGCATTTCGAGCATATTATCTTCCATGAGTTGATACACCTGATCCCAGTCTGACTCATGAATTTCTCGTATTTCCATTATCTCTCCCAAACACAACGCCACTTTAAGGTGTGAGCAACGGCAACACCGACGCCTCTGCAAACCACCTTAACCTCTTAAAGCCGCGCCTGGCGAAAATGCCACGCGTTGCGAATCTCTATCAAACCGATGGTAATGTTTATTTTGCCAAATCTACCCACTGGCCTTGTGTTAGTTCACCTAATTTCTGCGGATTCAGTTTAAACACTGAGTTAGGTGTGCCCGCTGCTGCCCAGATTTCAGAATACTGATTCAGATCGTTGTCCAAAATGGTGTGGACTGATGAGTGGTGAGCGACTGGGGGGACACCGCCTATCGCGTAACCCACTTTTTCACGGACAAAAGAAGCGTCTGCTTTGGTAAGAACAATTCCTGTCGCTTCTTTGACTTTGTCAGCGCACACCATATTAGCGCCAGACGCAACAACCAGCACTGGCTCACCGGTTTCTCCATGCTTAAAGATGACCGACTTCGCTATCTGAGAAACCGTACATCCGATAGATTCAGCGGCATCAGATGCGGTACGAGTAGAGCTCGGCATTTCCTGCACGACAAAATCTTGGCCGTTTCGGGACAAAAACTCTTGTACTTTCAATGACGAAGACTTCAATTCCATTGACATATATCCTCCTGAATCTCGCTCATTCGACGATGAACATAACGCCGCCTTAAAGTGTGAGTAACACCACCCGAAAACGTAACCTTACCACCGCAAACACTAAACTCAACGGTGGAATGAAAAATGCCAAGCGTTAGGAGTCACTCTTAAACAGATTGTATGAGAAATTCTTCGATGCTAACGGGGTCTTTTAACAAATTAACCAAAGGCAGGAATAGTGGTTCAGGAAGTTGGTCTAATTCGAACCATTTCCACTGCTTACACTTATTTGGTTCCGTAACCTGAGGCTCTCCACTAGAGCAAGAAGCTATGACAAACAATGTGACATAGTGTTTGCCTTCTTTTTCAAAAATATCGTTAGTGAAACTTAGTTTCTTGAACGCCTCTACAACTAAGCCCGTTTCTTCTAGTGTTTCACGCCGAGCACATTCTTCGATGCTCTCACCCATTTCAAGATGTCCACCTGGAGTTGCCCAAGTATGGGCTCCATGAGACCCAATTCGCTCACCAAGTAAAATACGCCCTTCACGTAACACAACGGCTGCAACACCTACTCGTACTTCCTTATTCACTCTATACTCCTTCCGACCACTTGGTTATTTGGTTTTCCCACGTAGTCCTATTAAGTTTCCAAACGGGTCTTCAACTTGGCACATCGACAGCCCATCTTCAATTTCCATTGGTCCACGATAGAGATACGCACCTAGAGTTTTAAAATGAGCTAAAGCAACAGCTAAATTATCTACTGACCAGTAAACAACAGTGCCACTTTTACCATTACCAACCTTTTCGTCAGCTTGGACTATTTCTAGCGAGAAACCATTTAGGTCGAGTACCGTGAAGTCAAAGTCAGGGTGGTAAACCGGAACCGCTTCAGGAAAAGCTTTTTTGTACCATTCAAGCCCTTTAGTTACATCAGGGACATGGACAAGAACCGCTGATGGATTCATAGTTTTCTCCAACCACATAACGCCCTGTTAAGGTGTGAGCAACGCTACACCGAAGCTCCCGCATACCACCTTAAGCGCTAAACGCAACGTATAGCAAAAATGCCAAGCGTTGGGAATCACTCTTAAATGCTTTGTTAGGTTTCTTTTTCGATATCACTAATTAGGGCTTCTGGGGTAAGTGCACCGTTAAATAAGTGAATCAACAAAATATGTACTCGGAGTAAGAATGCAAAATTTTGTATATCTTCCACTTTAGGCTTAGCCGCCTTGTCCAGATTAACTTCTATGATTTCTGAACCTAGGGTAACTTCAATGCTAGGTTTGTTAAAGTCTACCCGTGAATTTAAACCTGTATTAATAGTCGAGCCACAAAACTCTACTTCGTAGGTGCTCATAAGATTGGAGACTAAATTTTCGCCAATAGTTACAAACGCACTAACTACATCAAAATATGCATCGACATCTTGAACTTCAGGAATTTCATAGTGATGCTCAAGACGGTTTCTAAATTTGTTTAATTTTTCAAGTGACCTGGCGTTGAATACTCCTGCTGCTTTAAAAAATCCAAGTTTTCGATCTACACCCAACCTTTTTTGGCGATATAGTTCATCAAGCCCCAAAAAGCTAAGAAGTACATCCAACTGGCAATCAACTGCTCTCTTCAAGTTCGATGTTGCATTTACTAATTGATAGGATGTAATTTGTTCATTCTCAGCCTCAAGGTCTTGCTCGGCAAAAGAGACAAAATCTCTTGGAGTAAGCTGAAATTTTGGTAAATGCGGATAGCCGCCACTTGTATGATCACGTACAAAATCAACAAGATTACTTCGTAAATATTCTACTACTTTATCTTTCACCGGAACCCCATATGAAACTTAACATTTGTATACTGAACAAGCACATTTTTCCTGTTATGTGTGAGTGCGTATTAACAATCTTATGCGGGATTTTAATCGATTGATATAGAAAGATTAATTATCGAAATCACACAAAAAATGAGACAGTGTATTTTATTGTCCATCATCCACTCCGGTTAGTGTGCTACCAGCCGTCAATATATGAAGAGTGTGTTGAGGAAGGTCTATGTTTTGCAGTTGAACGGCTTGGCTTTTGACGTAACGACTGATGCTTATTTAGACGTTAAGACGGTGTGAAGTCGCTGACTAAGGTAAAAAGGAGAGTGACGATGGCAGATGCAGAGTACTTTAATTGGGTGTTGAAGTGCGAAACAGATAAGTGATATTGATGAGTCAGTTACTAGTGATGACAGAAGAAGGAATAACAGTCACATTCTGGCGCATTACTGAGAACAAGTTGAGGTTATCAACCCTTCTCCCTCTATGGATTGAGTAGAATACGCCTCTTTTTAAAAGTGGCGGTAGAAATAACAGTGAGTTATAGAGTAGTACGGCTAACTGAACTGATGGCGCACGAGTTCGGCCAAGTCGAAGGGGATATAGAAAGGTTAACGGAAAGGGCACTTAGTTCCGCTCTTCCTTATGGGATGAGTTTTCCTCGTTTTAAGGACAAACTCAAAAGTGGTGAGTTGGCCCTGTTGACGGAGACGCCATCTAAGCCAGTGATGCTCAGAGACGGAATGAGCAAATCGTGGAGCTTGTCTATTGAAGGGCAAGAAGCATTATCACCAGAGGCTAAAAGTGCGTTCCTTGCTAAAGCAAAGATGCCTCGTGGGGCGGTAAGTGGATCTGCATCAAGTCAAGGTAGTGCGGCATACGCTCCCAGCATCGAAGAAACCTATGTCCCAGAGCCCGTTAAACCCGATACTTCGGATGCTCAGCCCCAAGTCAATTATGAATATTGCTTTGAGATAGCGTGCTCTGAGGACACATTCAAAAAAAGTGTGGGTTGTGCGTTTCAACTGGGTAAGACCAAACAGGAAACCATGATTGGTCGCTGGCAAACGGAGCCCACGGAACATGGCACTAAGTATATCGCTCATACGGCCTTCGATGAACCGAAGAAATTGGTTATTAAAGTGGCTGAAAGTTCAATGGGCATCAGTGTACCTGACCGCGTGCAAGTGAACTCAATAGGCTCAGGTGTCGTCGAAGAAGCGTTTATCCCAGTCGTCCCATCGGTACAGCTAGGAGAGCGTTTAGGATTGCCGACAGAAGGTTACTATTACCATTTTCATAACGACCGATTAGTGCAAGAGTACAAGCTGCTGGGTGAGGGCAAATGGGCATTTTACGCTACTTGTTCCACGCATGAGCAACTGAATGATGAGCAAGGCTACAATCGACTGCAAAGTGCTATCTTAGTGTACTGGAAACGGACAGGCCAAGACGTTGAAAACCAGAGCCTTGTTTACCTTGAACAGCAAATCACCCGAGAAGAGCTTGATAATCTCAATGATGACTGGGTGGCTCAGCACGGTATCAAGGTTGATATCAATGAACTGCTTTCGGTGTCGAAAGAAGCTCACGTCGAACGACAGCCGGACTCAGCGCAGGATAAGCCTAGTGCTGAAATAAAGATATACAACAAGCTTGCCAATTCAATTTATGATTACTCAAGGCCTTACCTCCTTGGTTCCACTGCAAAAGCTGTCAATTCGGAAGCTGTGGTTCATGAAGATCTCGCCATCGCTAACTTAAAAGAGGTTGAAGAGCAGATAGAGTTCCAATTGGGCTTTGCGAGGGTAGAAGAATCTCAGTCTCTCAGTGATTATTGGAAACAAGAGCTAAGTGGTGTCCCATCGAAAACGAAATCTCTGATCCAAGAACATAACCAACATCTGAATGATCCCTTAATTCCTGGAGAAATGGTTATCTTCCTAACGAAGGCGCCGTCTTCAAAAGAGGAAAAAGCCAAGCTAACATCATTAAAAGAGAATTCAGAGTTAGCCAGTGAAGAGCTGGGTAAGTTGAGTCCCGACCAAGTCGAATTGCATCAAGCTTACTTTGAAGTAATAGAAAATAAGCTGGTGGAATATTGGAATACAGGTCAGCCGTCGGACGCATTCGCATACATGGGAGCTGGTGTTGGAACAATCGCGCCTGCAATGCAGAAAAATCTGGAAAATGTATCTTCATCACTTAAAAAGATGGATCGTCTATACCTCGATCTTCTAGCCAAAAAAATCGATCGTTCAAGCTTTACTCGACAAAGGTTAGGTTTGAAGAAAATCCTCGATAAGCAGTTGGATAAACTTACGCAACAGACTCTGAAGATACCAATCGACCAAGGGTTTAAGGAAAGTTTAGGGATAAATTCTACTAAGTCACTCATTCACAATGCCGATGAGATATTAAAGACAGGCTCGGTTCCTGAGCTGGGAGCTCGTGTAGCGAATACTGCTAAGTGGATCACTTATGCGGAGAAAGCTGGAAAAGTTGGTATAGGACTCAGTGTAGCTAGTGGTGTGTATAACGTGTCTGAGAATTGTGGCAGTCTAAAAGCTTGTGCACGAAGCACAGTTAAAGAGACTGGCGGAGTAATTGGAGGCTGGGCTGGTGGTACCGCTGGTGCTGCGGCCGCTGGAGCTTTCGTTGCTTTTGTTGGGATAACTTCCGCACCAATTGTTATGGTTGTTGTTGGGGCAGCAGCTTTGGGTGGGGGTATTTTTGGCGGTGGTGCAGGTAAAGATTTCGCTACGAGAGTATATGATCTATCACCGATAGATGAACTTCTTGAACAATTTGAAAATAGTGTCGATGAGCAAGCTCAAGATAGGGTGAGTGAGTACATATTGAACTCAAGATTCAATAATTTTTCTGTAGGGCAGTCAATTAAAGGTTTTTAAATATGACAGATACGATAGTTTCTAGCGTAGCAATGTTTTCCCTTGTATGGATGTTTGTCTATTTTTATCATCTTGTCGTCTATTCCTTAGGCGACAAAAAACATATCAATCAATTAGTAGACAACTTGGCGAAAGAGCCTGAAAGCTTTAAGAGCAAAAACTACATTGCTATGAATAGTATGGGGGCGGGTGGTTTATTCTCATACTTCTGCTTGGTTTATCCTTTTGTAAGACATCGAAGAAGAGAAAAGAAGTGGTCTTCTGACATTTTTATGTGTTTAAACTGGTTGTTTTTTATGACCGTGCTTTACATCTTTGTTTTCGTATAAAAGCTTAATATCACTATCATTTTGGTAGGAATACACGCTTTTTACAGGGAGCACCTTTCTTCAAAAAGATTTGCTGAGACAAAAATGGGGAGCGTGGCTGCTCCCCATCGTCATTTTTAGCTTTGGTTGGTAGCACTACGTTTGTGTGATAGCTTCACAGCCTTATCGAGGGTAGAGTATGAAATAGCGGCTCCAATGAAATAGTTAGGTCATATCAGTCTGTAACGTCTTCATCGGGTACGCTAGGATAATCAAGTGGTATATCTATTAATAGATAAGGTGTTTTAAGGTATGACGAAGTGGATTGCTGTTTTATTTGTTGTGATTTTATTCCCTGCAGCGATGTTTGTGTCATTTACAGAAATACTTCTTTATTTGAAATACAACATGTCCCTCGAGTGTGACCCTGAGAACTATTTATCGGACATTGTAACGAGAACACTAGCAATATCATTCATTGGATACTTTGTGTCCATTGCTACGACGGTGTTTTTTACCCTTAAGATGAGACAATCAAAAACACAAAAATAAACTACTTCTATTACTTCTTCTCGTCACTCTGAGTGGGCGTTGTTGATCAAATCAATTTGAGGTTCAACGATGCCATATAAGACTGGCCATCAGCTTCTGACGGCATACAGAGCACTATGACCCTTTTGAGTGCTTTGATATTCGCCATGATTTTGCCCACTTGAGCGTTGCAATATTTCAGACACATTTCTGGACATAAATGAGTCAGTGATTTTGCTAAATTAACATTTAGAGTATTACCGCAGGTATTGTAAAACCTCTAACTAAGTAGCCAATTTCACTCTGCCACTACAGCTTAAGGGGCGCTAAAGCAACACCCATTAAGAAAATCAATAGATGGCATCTTGGTCAACAACTCTACTTTCCTTACTCTTGACCGTTTACTAACTCCTGTATGTCAGAATACAGCTGATACAAGCTATGAGCGGACATATCCAAGATTGGTTCATACATGAATGAGTTCAAATGAATGTTCTCTGGAGTCATCAAGTTAACTTGATCCAGCAAACTAATGGTGTCTTGCTCAGCTTGGTGTAGTTCAATGAACTTGTCGTAAAGTGCACGAGTTTGGTTCGAACTAATCTCCTCAACAAAAGCTGGGTCGGCTATTCTTGTGATCATAAAGTGCTCAGCTTGTAACCTGATAGCCATAGCCAAAATAACTTTACATTCAAGCTCGGGAGACTCTTGAGGCTCAGCTACGAGAGTATCACTATGCTCTATTATCTTATCAAACACCAATGACTCACTGTTTGGCAGATCTAGTGCAGGCTGATCAACAAAGATCTCACGATACATCGCTTGCAAATCGCTAACTTTGATGTCTTTGGTATCTGCTTTTAGGTGCAAAAGAGATGTCAAACTACTGTAGTGATTTTCATGACCACAATACTCTGCAAGATTTCGAGCAAATGGGATACTAGCTAACATGTAAGCTTCATTTGTAGCTAAGCTTTGCTTCCAAGTATTAAATACATCTTTTTGATATTTTTCTGGCTTTAGAGCAATTTCCGTTGATGACTTTGTTGCCATATGGCGATTCTGACGTTTCGCACCGAGTCGACTACTCACAATTCGATGAAAATCGAAGTTGTGAGTAAGCAATAGCAAGCTGAAATGAGCCACTTTTGCAATATCACGGAGATACTCAACAATGGCATACTTGTTCTTATAGTCAAAAGAATCGGCAATATCATCTATCACAACCAAGAGTGGCTGAATATTGTTTCGTTTCACTTCAATTTCAAAAAGTACGTTGAGGATATAAAGTGCACGCTTTTCGCCTTGACTCAAAGCGTCTACCAAACTTGACTGACTAACGACCTCTGACTCACCTCGTCCGTCATCAAATTCGAATTTTATAGCTGGAGCGGCGTTATTTAGAATCACCTCATCCTGATTTTCTACGCTAAGTTTAAATGGAACCTTGAAGCGTTTATTGAAAGTATCAACGACGGTTTCCCAAGTTGTTTTTTGTTGTTGTGCTTGATAGACAATATTCGCCACCAATTCCTGATTAGACTTGTATGTCGCAACTAAGTCAGCCCAAGCTGATTGATTAGATTGTAAGTACCCGATTAGAACCTTTCTTTTAAACTTATCAACATCGGTAAATTCACCTAGCAAGTCTTGATGTTCTGAAATTAGATCTCGAAAAGCTTGAGTTTCTTTGTTTTTCAACTTGTTATCAACACGGCTAAACTTTTCTTTTAATTCGGGATTTTGTAGTACTTTATCTTGCTCGGATTGTAGTAAGTCATTTAGTTCTTTTTTTGAAGACACCTCTTGCTTAGAACCATCGACTGAAATATTGACACTGTGAGAAGCATTAAAGAAGCCGTTATCTGTTAAACTTTTTGAAACGACATCAGCCTTTTGGTGATTAAAAGTTTTGGATAAAACTGTAGAATTTTCAATCAATTTGTCATAGGTGTCGACATAATCTGCAAGGTCTTTGCTTAAGTCTTCTGAGGCAATTAGCTGGAGAGCTTTTGGATTAAACAAGGTATCGTACTTATATTCTCCATATTGGGTATAGTCGGGGTGTGTCTGCTCAGAAAGTGTTACGAGTAACCCTAATAGTTCTTTTTGAGGAACCTCAAAAGCTTCCGTGAATAGACTCGGGACATCTCGTTTCCCCGACTTTTTAGCAACCCCGCTTATAAGAGTTGAACGTTTGCCATCAACTTCCTTTAGAGCCGTGTCATACTGCTGTTTCAGCTCTTCGTTAACCAATAAAGTTGAAAGTTGTTGAGAGCTATAGCTTTCATTATAAGAGTCAATCACCATCACTTGGGTTGACGCTATATCGGTACCATCAATTTTGATATTTCTTACCGTTGTACGACTTGGAAAGATAAGATCCTTTGTATGCTTGTTTTGTTCCACATCCTTAAAGGTCTTCGCTAGCGAAGTTTTTAATGTTCCGTTTGGAGCGTAGAGCGAATTAATACCATCGTTAGTAGCTGACTTTGTAAAGTCTAACTCTTTAGATAGTTGGTTGATGCCATAACAGTTAGCCAAATCAAGCTGAAGTTTCATGAATGATCCTCAATTTATCAGTTACTACTGAACATTTATTGTGGTGCCTTTGATATGATGAATGTGGCATATTGCCATGTAATGCTTTTTATAACCACAATAAAAGTAAGTTAATCGTTACTTTGGTTGAGCGGCTGTTGAATCAGTCGAAACAAGAAACGGGGGCAAATGCGAGTCAGAGTAGTTCGCCCTGACTCGTCGCTGAAAAGAAGTCATTTAGGCCTGCAGCTAGGAATATCTCCAAAAACATTAGTTTTTATCTATCCATTAGTCACTATTAGCCAAATATTCGTTGAGTTAATCATTGAATTCATATGGCATTGGGAAATAGACATTAATACCCCTCCAATTCTTCGACAGATCGAATAGTCATCATCCGTATGGCTCGAACGTCGCCGAGTAAGAAATTGTTCAAAGTTCTAGCAAAAAACACTTCATTGGTAATAGAGTATTCGACTAAAATCAAACGCTTAACGCAAAAATATCAAGGGCTGGGTATGAATAATCAGGGTTGGATTCACTATTGGCGTAATTCTCTTGCCGATGCCGATAGCGCGAAAGGTGCATTAAAAAAGCAAGAACTGAAGAATTATGTGCGAGTGACAACCGACGAGTTCAAAGAAGGTCAGCTTAAACCTGATTCTACATTGCTGAAAGATCTGTTTCGCAATGAGCCGGATACCCTAACCGCCGTACAAATTCATCATCGACCGGTCACCTATTATCTTCGGAAAGTTCATGGCAAAGATTACAGCGGTAATATGCCAGGGGTACTGACACCGATTATCTGCTCTTTGTGGGTCAATCGTGAAGGGCGACTATTTCCCAACATCACGCCATTCATACCTCGTGACTTGCTTGCTCCTCAAGGAAATGACACCTTTACTATCGCTGACGTCGACAAGCTCGATGAATTCCTGACAACAAATGAAATTCCAGCGCAGTCTACTGAAAGTATTCCAGCCAAATTCGAACAAGAAGAGCAGTATCAGAACCATCAAAAAGATTGGAATCACTACTACGGACTCACCCAAAAACTATTTGCTGATTACTGCGATAGAAAACGAATCGAGCAGTTCTACGAAGACATTGAAAGTCGTGGTTTAGTCAACAAAATCAGTGAGTGCTTGGGAGCTTCAAGGCATATTTTAAAACTGTACGATAACCTGAGCAATTCAAGCACAACCTTGCCTCTACTAGATAGTTACGCGGCAAAAACAGTGACCAACAACGATGAATGTATTGATGTATCTCAGACAGTGAATTTGCGTTTTGGCCACTCAAATAGTCAATTCCCGCTAGCTAAAGCGCAATGCGATGCCTTGGCCCATACGGTAGCCATGCAAGAAGGTGATATTCTTGCAGTAAATGGCCCTCCTGGCACAGGTAAAACAACATTTGTTCTATCTGTAGTCGCATCACTGTGGATTGAATCTGCACTAAAAGAGAGTCAGCCACCATTAATCATTGCGGCATCGACTAATAATCAAGCAGTAACCAACATCATTGATGCGTTTGGTAAAGACTTCGATGAAGGTGACGACGAGCTATCAGGCCGATGGATACCCGACATTTTTAGCTATGGTGGCTACCTGCCATCGGCGTATGGAGAATTGGAAGCTGCCAAAAGTTACCAAACTAAGCATTTCTATGAAAAAATCGAGCAGTTGGATTTTCTCGATCAAGCCCAAGCGCATTATTTGGATAGAGCAAAACAGGCGTTTCCACAACAGAATTTTGCTGATGTAACGCAAGTTAAAGCGTATCTCCTTGCCGAATTGCGCCAACATCAAAACCAGTTAGATCACATCCAAAACAATTGGCATCACTACAACCGCCAACTAAATGACATCCATTCTCGGCTGGGGGACAATCCCCAACAAACATTAGCAGATCAACAACAAGCCGTTTCGAATGCGCAAGTATTGAAAGATAACGCCAAAGAACGGTTAACTGCGTGGCGAAGCTACCTCGGTAATGAATCTACATGGTTAACTCTGTTTAAGTGGTTACCGCCCATCAAGAATAAACTTGAACTCCAGCGCAGGAGTTTCATGTTTAATCTTTTTGAGGACGATGAAGAGCAAATTGAAAGTCTGTCATCAGATCGATTTGATAGTGTACTCAAGCAACTATTTTCCAGTAAAAAAGACAATTTTGATGATCAAAAAAATCGCTATCAATCTTGGTTAAAGCAATATCAAGAGTTTGAGCAATCACAACTAAATTGGCTCGATTCTATCAACAGCTTTACTGAAGACTCTCCAAAGCAAACTATTCCACAACTGACCGACATCGATTCAGCTTTAGATATCACGACCCGTTTTCGAATGTTCCGCTTAGCTGTTCATTTCTGGGAAGCGTGCTGGCTGCTCAGTTGCCGAGGTTTGGGCCAAGAGCTAAACAAGCAGGCCCAGAAAACAGGCTTGAAAACGGTTCGTCCTCGCTGGCAACGTAGAATGATGCTCACTCCTTGCATTGTATCAACGTTCCATTCTCTGCCTTCTCATATGACTTACCAGTCTCACGTTGGAAATAACGAATTTGAAACTGACTATCTTCTCAAGGAAATCGACCTTTTGATCGTTGATGAAGCAGGCCAAGTAGCTCCAGAAGTTGCCGCAGCCTCGTTCTCACTGGCCAAAAAAGCGTTGGTGATTGGTGATATTTACCAAATCCCGCCGATTAGGAATGTGTGCTCATCAATTGACCGGGGCAATTTAAAGCGGCATAAGGTTATCAGCTCTGATGATGAATACACAGTCATTCAAGAGGAAGGTCGAAGTGCAGTGACTGGCAGTGTGATGCATGTAGCACAACAAGCTAGCCGCTTTCATTATATGCCAGAAGCTGAGCCTGGAATGTTTTTGCAAGAACATAGACGCTGCTATGATGAGTTAATCTCATACTGCAATGACCTTTGCTATCAAGGTATCCTGATCCCCAAGCGAGGACAAGCGACTAAAGATAGCCTCTACTCTCCTTTCAGTCATTTGCATGTCGACGGTATCGCGGAATCATTTAGTGGCAGTCGACGCAATAAGTTAGAAGCAGAAACTATCGCTGCATGGCTACATGCCAATAAAGTTGAAATAGAGAATTACTACGGCGAACCACTGGCCAAGTGTGTGGGTATCATTACTCCATTTTCAGCTCAAGTGAAGCAGATCGAGACCGCGTGTGCTGAGTTCGATATCGAAGCAGGCAAGGAAGATGACCAACTAACCGTTGGCACCGTTCACTCTCTTCAAGGTGCTGAACGCAAAATCGTTATTTTTTCCCAGGTGTACACCAGACACAACGATGGTGGGTTTATCGATATGGATCCGTCAATGCTCAACGTGGCTGTTTCTCGAGCCAAAGATGCATTCTTGGTGTTTGGTGATTTGGATATCATTGAAGCTGCGCCATCAGCTTCTCCACGAGGATTACTCGCCAAATATCTCTTCACTGACGAGCGAAATGAGCTTGAGTTTAGTGTTGGCCAACGCCCCGATTTATTACAAATATGCGGCCATCCTAAACTACTGACCAATGCCGAAGAGCACGATGCGTTCTTGTCAAAGCTGCTGAGGGAAGTGCAACGAAAAATAGATATCGTTTCGCCCTGGTTACTGCTCGAAAAACTGCAATCAACGGGGCAGTTAGAACTACTAAAAACAGCACTGCACAAAGGTATCCAGGTAACCATACACACCGACAGACATTTCAATACCACGGTCGCAAATCACCCGGACACCAATAAAGTAAAAGCGTTTCAACATTGCTGTGCGACCTTGGAACAGCTTGGTATCGTTATCAATGTGATAAATGGTGTTCATAGCAAAAGCGTTTTTGCTGATGATCGATATATGGCGGTGGGGTCGTTCAATTGGTTTAGTGCAAGCAGAAGCGGAAAATACGCCAATATCGAGACATCATTAATCTATGTTGGTGAGTTAGAGAAGGAGATCAAAACTCAACTTGATTTCTTAAATAGCCGAAGCTGTAACACAAACAAGCAGCCCGTGACGTAGACACAAGGTGTCACTCTTTTGTCCCGAAGTGAGTAGCATGCCATTCACATGATTCTTATTGTGGAAAATTTGAAGTTAGAAGAGCAGGCCATTTTATGAGGGAAAATGACAAAGGAGCAAAAATGTGTTGGTTACAAATTCAAAGGGATATGGGATCAGGTAGGCAAGCTAGGGCCAAAAATGAGCTAAGGTTCAAAAGAATCGTAAGGTGGGCGCGTTGACTCTAAGGTGGTGGCTGGTTAGCCTAGTAAAGCACTGGCAACATCCAGTGCCGGGATTAGCACCCCGTTTTTGCTACAGGTGCATAGCCATCAGCGGTCTCATGCTGCATGCTATGTGGTGTTTCGGCGCATCTGTAAGTCGAGAACGCTTTAATCGAGCGTTACGGACAGTCATTACGGTGAGCTGGGCAGGGCAGCTTCCGGGCTGGCCGATACCTGTGGGTCGGTAGTGCTAACCTTGTTCAGTTCACCACCCTTTAGTGGGGTTGAAGCCTCTGGGTGGTGTGGGTTCTTCCACTGGGAGGTTGCTATGCCCCATGCGCTACTCGAACACCTTGACCAAGTCTGTCATCAAGCCTTGCAACACACATCCACTCAGCCGCGCCAACTGCGCGACATTTCCAACGCCTTTGATACCCTTAAGCACCAAGAAAACACGCCGTGCCCCTGGCTAGAAACCGCCGTGGAGTATGGGGTGCTATCCCGGTGGTTACAAAGGGAGCTGCCGAGCGTCCCCACGAAGCGTCCCCCGGTTCGTGTGGGATTGCTGCACGGTTTGTCGCGCCAGGCCTACCAATTGTGCCTCAGTCGCGACATTGATCGGCGCATCATTCAGCTTCGCCGCCGCAGCGGCGAGAAGGTCGAACTGGTGGCGGTCGGGCAGGCTGGGGTTGTGGCCGATCCGCTCAGTCAGACTCTGGTGCACATTGCCACGCGAGGCGAGAAGTGGTTTTCATTGTCGAATCATGAATGTCAGCAGCTTATTGAGGCGTTAAAGCGAAGCGGGTGAGCATTCTCCGAGTTCGCCTCAGGGCTTGATTAAAATTGCCGGTGAGGCGACCTAAATGCTGGGTTTCTACAAGAGGTAGTGCCAGTGTCCCTAACCAGTTTTTGCCTGTTCGATTCCTTACTTGAGCAGGGGGACTTGGGCTTTGTGGCTTACCGATTCCATCCAATGTTTCACGGTGGGATCCCATTGGATGGCTGCGGCACTGAAGAACCCTCGCAATATAGAAAATACGATCGCTTCGTCTACCAAAGTTGCACGCTGGCAGGCCCCGAGATCCAACACACTTTTCGCCCGTTCGATGAGCACTTCGACCTCTTTGGCTATCTTGGGGGTGTCTTGCAAAAGCGCATCAAAATTGAGAGCGTCCGTTTCCTTTTTCACGCGCCAAGCATGTCGCGCAGACGCCGTCGTAAACTCTGGCAAATTCATAGTTGACCAACGCGGGTACCCCACCTTTTGCAGTGGCAGAAACGCGATGTTTTGCCAGTCCAGCACCGGCTGAGAGGGTTGATTGGTTTCTCCAGACTCAGCCAACTCAAGGAAGTAAGCGATGATATCTAGGCTTTCTGCCATTACTTCACGGCTGTCTTTGACAAGAAGGGGGACTTGCTTGGTGCCAATCAGATCTGTTGTGGTGGTGTTGTCGTCATAAGCAAGATTGATGACGTCGAGTTGGATATTCAGCATGCCTGCCACATAGCGGACACGAGCACTAAAAGGGCAATGTTCGTAAATGTAGAGTTTCATTGTGTTTTCCTCATTATTGTCTTGGTAAACCCAGTTGCGACTGGGGGAGTGGACAACTCATGATCTTGAAAGGAGGTGAATGCGTTGTTGATAATCATCGACAAGACTTGGCTCACCATCCGCAGCAAGGGCTTTGGTCAATGATTTCCACTGGTGTTAGCAAAGCAGTGCGCCCCCATCGACATCAATCACAGCGCCGGTCATGTAACGGTTTTCTATCAGAAGTCGGTAAGCTTTTGCTATGTCACTCGCTTCGCCCACTGTGCCGACGGGCAAACTGTTTTTTGTGCGTTGATACATGGCATTTCGGTCGTCCTCGCTCATGCCTTGATAAGCCTCAGTTTTGGTTAACCCTGGGCTGACGGCATTCACTCTGATCGGCGCCAATTCCTTCGCCAGTACTTTCGTGGTGGATTCAATCGCCGCGTTGATGGCGGTTTTGACGTAGGTGTTAGCCACCACTTTGCGCGCTAACATGCCAGACGTTAGCGTGATAGAGCCGCCTTTTTTGATGTAGCGTGCGCCATGTTTAGCCGCGTTGATGGCGCCCCAAAACTTCGTATCGAACGCGCATTTTGCTTGGGATACGTCCACGTCCACCACTTTGCCTGCCGGAGCATAAGATCCAGCGGTGACGATAAGGTGGTCAAAAGCACCAAGGGCTTCGAAGTAGTGGTAGACCGATTGTTCATCGCTGATGTCTAAACCGGTTTTACGGCTGGCGACGTGTACGACCGCATTGTCGCTGGCAAGTTGTTGACTCAGTTCAGCCCCAATACCTGATGTGCCCCCTATTACGACATAAATGGTTTTGTCTGTTTTCATGATTTGTTTCTCCAGTCTCGTGTCAATACAGCGGATGGGATCAGTATATTGATTGGAGTGAATCTGATAATTGAGTAATATTTAAATTCATTATTCGGTTTAGATAAACAATGAAGCGCAAGGAGGGAAGATGGATAAGTTTTCGGATATGACGCTGTTTGTCAGCATCGTGAAGAACCAAGGATTGGCCGCGGCCGGCAGAGAGCTTGGCTTATCACCGGCATCGGTAACGGCAAGATTGCAGTCGTTGGAAGCGCGTTATGGGGTGAAATTGCTCAATCGCAGTACCAGGCATATCTCGCTGACGGACTCGGGTGCGATGTACCATCAGGCCTGTCTGGACATCATTGACAGCGTTCAAGAGACGGAAAACTTACTCCAAACGGGCACCAATGAAGTGCGCGGGACACTGAAAATCTCAGCGCCTCGCGATATTGGCAAGCAATACATTTCGCCCATATTATCGGAATTTAGTCAGCGCTATCCTGATGTGATCCCTTATCTGTATTTGAATGATAACTTATCCAACTTGGCGGAGTCTGGTTTGGATATCGTGATCCGATATGGGGAGCTCGCCGACAGCAATCTTATCTCGCGCAAACTGGCATCCAGTCGCCGAGTCCTTTGCGCCTCGCCTCAGTATTTAGCCAGAAAAGGCACGCCGATCACGCCACAAGATTTAGCACAGCATGATTGTTTAGCCATGGTTCGCAGTAATGAAGAGTTGAAAACATGGCATTTTCAAGATCAAGACCAACATAACATCATCACCGTCGTGCCAAAGCGCTTTTCTGACGATGGGGAAGTGATCCGTCAATGGGCGTTAGATGGGGCGGGTATCGCGTTGAAATCGATGCTAGATGTACAAGAAGACATCAAACAGCAGCGTCTGGTGACGGTGCTAAATGGCTATATGAAAAACTTCAACGCATCGACCTCTTCATCCGGTTCTGATCTGAATGTGATTTACCTGAGCCGTCAGTATCAACCCAAGCGACTTCGTTTATTTTTGGAATTTTTGATGGAACATTTTCAAGAATAGGTTGCCGTCGACCGCTTTTCAGTTCCAGAGTTTGGGTTAAGTACCTCAGGCAACTAAGTGACGTTGTGGATCGTGAGAATAACGAGAGATAAGCAAGAAGAAAGAATGGCCTCCAACGTGGCCAGCAACAGGGCCTTTTGCCACCAGGCTGTGAACGCTGACATGGGGTTCGCAGGTACGCGCCCAGGTGTGGAAAACGTGCATGTGTTTTCGATTATTCGGCTGAGATAAATAGTTAATTCACAAATTACCCAATTATCAAATTTGGCGTAAGCCTTACACTGTTCTTATTCAAGGGCAGAAAACGGCACAGGATAAGAATACATAAAGCCATGTGGGGGAACTGGGAGTCATGGTTGTGATAGCGGATGGTTACCTGGCATCGGAAGGCACGCATTGTCTTGGGTGTCCTAGCGCTTATAAACCCTCTCTCTTATAATTAATTCATTATAAAGTTTAAGCGGTTTTCTTTCTTGATTAATTATAAAGTTTAGGATATTTAAATTAGTTCCTTTTTTAAATCATTATAAAGTTTAGAGTATTTAAATAATTGCCGTTTTTGATTTTTGTAGTGTAATCACTCAAGGTTAATTAGAACTTTCTTTATCAGGTTAATCTTAATAAATAACAAGGTTAATTAATCTTGATGTAGTTCAAATTTTTTTAAATATACCCATTTTTAATTCTTGTAATTATACGCATTTGCTGGTTATTTTTTATACACGCATTGCTTTGGTTAACTCATTCTATTGTTTTTGGTTTATTGAAGTTTCTTGTGTTGAGCGAGAGTAAATATAACTAGTCTTTTGCTCTACGTGTACAGATAACGGTTGGTTTTCTGTATACCCGCACCACTTAGGCTACAACCAGTCGTCTCATCGTACTCGATTGGCAGGCTTTTCGTGACATAAGGTCGTTGAGATATGGAAGTCTCGTTGAGTTAAGGTTCTGTGAGCTTAGTTCGCTGATAAAAGGGAGAAGCGTTCTACTCCGGATGGGGTCCGAGTACGTGTAAATGAGGAAGTCTAATAGACAATGGGATAGTATTGAGTGTGAATCGCTTATTACCTGTTTTAATTTACTTTTTAATTTAACAGGACAAGAAATTAATCAAAATAAGTCACAATTATCCGCATCGAATTGTCGCCAATTAATCACTGAATTTAATCAAGCTAATACCGTTAGTTTGACATTAAAGCGTGTTAGATTCTCTAATATTGAGAAAATACCTTTGCCCATTGTTTATTTCGATAAAAACTATGGCAGTGTGGTTCTGGCCAACCTATCGACAGAGAAAGCGTTAATTCAATCTCCTGATGCGGCTTCCCCAGAAATAATCTCGAGAGAAGAATTAAAAGCGCGTTGGTCAGGGGAAGTGATATTAAATACAACAGGCGGGAGCCGGTTTGATGTGTCCTGGTTTATCCCCGCTTTTGTTCACCATCGTCATCTTATTGGTGAAGTCCTCCTGTTTTCTTTGATGCTGCAGTTTCTTGCGCTAGCGACCCCGCTGTTTTTTCAAGTGGTGATGGATAAAGTCTTCGTGCATAAAGCGTTGTCCACACTGGATGTGTTGGTCGTGGTGTTAGTGGTGGTCGGTGTTTTTGAAGTGATCTTAAAAGGGCTGCGTGAATACCTGTTTGCGCATACCACTAACCGCATGGATGTGGTGCTGGGAGTGAAGCTATTTAAACACCTTCTAGGCTTGCCACTGGCCTACTTCAAACACCGTCAGGTGGGCGCCATCATCACCCGAGTACAAGAGCTGGACAGCATTCGTGATTTTTTAACCGGGTCGATGCTGACGTTATGCGTTGATATGGTGTTTACCGTCGTTTTCTTTGCGGTTATGGCTTGGCTATCTTTGCCATTGACGGCGTTAGTACTGGGTGTACTTCCCTTGTATTTTCTGCTGGCTTGGCTGAGTACTCGCCCTTTACAGCAGCGTATTGAAAAGCAATTTCAAACGGCCGCTCAGAATACCTCCTTTTTGAATGAGTCGGTCAGTGGCGCCGAAACGATCAAGAGCTTGGCGGTCGAGCCGAGAATGATGAGACGTTGGGAAGCGCAAACGGCCGATATGGTCGAAGCGGGCTTTCACACCCAAACCTTGAATAGCTTTGTCAGTCATTGCGTCATGGTGTTGCAAAAGACCACGAGCGTCGTCGTTATTTGGCTTGGCGCGAACATGGTGATTTCATTGGAGCTCACCATTGGTCAACTGATAGCGTTCAATATGATGGTGTCTCATGTGAGTCAGCCGATCGCGAAACTCATCGATCTATGGCAGCAGTTCGTTCAGACCCGAGTCGCTGTAGACAAGTTGGGCGATATCCTCAATCTCCCCGTCGAACAAGAAATGGGTAACCATCAACCCAACACCGCGATCAACGGTGAAATAGAAATGCGCAATCTGGTCTTTCGCTATCAACCCGATCAGGCGCCTGTACTTGATGGCGTGTCGCTGCACATTCAGCCGGGAGAAACACTGGGTATTGTCGGGCCATCAGGATCAGGCAAAAGTACGTTAACGCGCTTACTGCAAAAACTGTACGTGGCAGATGAAGGCGACATTCTTATTGATGGACACCCGTTGAGCCAGCTAGCGCCGGGTTATTTGCGGCGCAATATCGGGGTGGTACTCCAAGAAAACTATCTGTTTAACCTGAGCGTCCGTCAAAACATTGCTTTTAAACACCCAGCCGCCTCTTTGGAAGACGTCATTCATGCCGCCAAGCTGGCCGGAGCGCATGCCTTTATTTTGCAGCTCCCATTAGGCTATGACACTGTCTTGGCGGAGGCGGGAAGCTCATTGTCAGGAGGGCAGAAGCAGCGTCTGGCGATTGCCCGTGCCTTAATGGGGGATCCGCGTATTTTGATCTTTGACGAGGCGACCAGTGCGCTCGACGATGAATCTCAAGCCCTGATCCAAGCCAATATGGCGGAAATATCATCGGGGCGAACGGTGGTGACGGTGGCGCACCGACTGTCTACGGTCCGTCATTGTGATCGCATCATCACGCTCGAAAAAGGCCAAATCACGGAATCAGGCAAACATGAGCAATTGTTGGCCCTTGACGGTTGCTATTCGAAGCTGTGGCAGCTCCAACAAGAACTGCGTAAGGACGCGTTATGAGTCTACGTCAACACATTAAAACGGCGATGCGCGCTTGGCAACGAGAGCGGAAAAGCGCCCCCAAGGCCAGTTACACCCGAGACGAGCATGATTTCCAGCCCGGTTATTTGGAGATCGTTGAGCGACCCCCTGTGCCTTGGGCAAGACGTACCGCCCTGGCGTTAACCTTGCTGCTTGTGATTGGGCTGATATGGTCCATTGTCGGACGGTTGGACATTCATGCCAATGCCACGGGCAGATTGCTGGTGTCGAGTCATTCGAAAATCATTCAATCGCTGGAAGCGGGCGAAATCCAACGTATTCGAGTGCGAGATGGTCAGAGAGTCAAAGCGGGTGAGGTATTGATCGACCTCAACCCCATTGGTGTGGAAGCCGAATGGAAAGAGCTCGAAGCGCAGCTGAGGTATCGTCAGTTAGAGCGAGCCCGATTGGAAGCGCTTCTGACCGATACGCCGTTAGAGGAATATAAGCCACCCGCAAATATCTCGCCTAGCCAAGCGGAATTGGCCAAAGCGCATTTGCGAAGTGTGTGGAACGAAGTCTTAGCAAATTTGGCCAGTATTGATGGGGAAATGGCGGTCAATAGGGCGAATCAGCAGGCACGAAGTGACGATATTCAATCGTTAGAACGACTCTCGGCGAACATTCAGACTCGGTTGCAAGCCAGAACTGCCCTGGCTGAACATAAACTCTTACCCAAAATAGAACTGCTAGAGCAGGAAAAAGAGCGATTGGAGCTAGAACGCTCACTGTCACAACAACATGCCGATATGGCGGTGCTCAAAGCCGAATACCAGAGCTTGGTTGAACGTCGCGAAAGTTTCCTCGCGAAAACACGTCGTGAATATTACGACAAGTTGAACTCCGTTCGCTCAGAAATCGCGGTCATGAAGCAGCAGCTCATCAAAGTGGGCGAGAAGCAACGACTGCAGAGATTACGAGCCCCGGTTGATGGCGTGGTTCAGCAACTGGCTGTGCATACCAAAGGGGGCGTGGTGCAACCGGCTCAGCAACTGATGGTGATTGTCCCAGACGATGCCCTGCTCGAGGCCGACGTCATGGTGCTCAACAAAGACATTGGTTTTGTCCATGCCGGGCAATCCGTTGAAATCAAAATCGATTCCTTCCCTTACACGCGCTATGGGACGATCTCTGGCAAGGTCGGCCATGTGTCAAAAGATGCGGTCAAAGACGAGCAGCTCGGACTGGTGTTCCCCACCCGAATTCAACTGAGCCGTTCGACGATTGCCGTCGAAGATCAGGCCATCCCTCTCCAAGCGGGCATGAGCACAACCGCCGAAATTCGTACTGGCCAGCGCAGAGTGATCGAATATTTGCTAAGCCCACTTCAGCAATACCAATCTGAAGCGTTGAGGGAGAGATAATGTCTGTGACGGAATTGGCCGAAATGCCCCCAGAACCGGTCGTGCAAACCCAAGACAGTGGTATCAGCGCCTTAGTGCACGCCGCTCGTGGTTTCCAACTCGCGATCGAACCTAACCAATTGATTCATCGCCTGGCGCGGGCGGAAGGGGCCGCGGACAGTCAGGACCTGTGCCGCTGTGCGCGATGGATAGGCCTTCGGGCCAGACAGGCGACCGTGTCGGTGGAACGTCTCAGCGCCTTATCATTACCTGTACTGTTGGACACCACTCAGGGCTGGCTATGTTTGCAAGACGTTGATGACGCGTTCGTGACGGTTTATCAACCCCATAACGACAAAGTTCGCCGTTACCCGATCGAGGTATTAGCCCAGCACTGGCAAGGGCAAACGATTTTGCTGGCGGAAAATGTCGAGCCGCAAAAACGCCAAGCCTTCGGCTTATCATGGTTTTTCCCCTCTGTCCGCAAGCATGTGGGCCAATTTAGAAATGTCTTGTTGGTGTCGCTCATGCTGCAATTGATCGCCTTGGTCACGCCGATGCTGTTTGAAAATGTCATTGATAAAGTGTTGGTCAGTCGAAGTCTCTCAAGCTTACAAGTCTTGGGCTTTGCCATGCTGGTGTTGGCGGTGTTTGAGCCTTTGTATGGGTTCTTGCGTTCATGGCTGTTTGCCAACCTGGCCAGTAAGGTCAATTCAGAGCTGTCTAGCCGGTTGTATCAGCATTTGGTCGGGCTACCGCTCCAGTATTTTCAGCAGCGCCAAACCGGAGAGGTGATCGCGCGGATCCGGGAAATGGGGCAAATCCGCCAATTTTTAACGGGCTCGGCGTTAACGATGGTCATGGATCTGTCCTTTGTCGGCTTATTTATTGCGGTGATGTTTTCCTACGCGGTTGAATTGACGTGGCTGGTCTTAGGCTCACTGCTGATCTATTTCGTTTTTTGGCTGGCGATTGGACCAATATTGCGTGCCAGAGTGCTGCGCGAGTATGAAATCGGCGCGGATAACACGGCTTTTTTAACCGAATCGGTGACTGGGATTGAAACCATCAAAACCAGCGCAACCGAAGCGGATTTCCTCCATCGCTGGCAACGACAGTTGGCCGCTTTTGTTCGCGCGTCTTTTAAAGCCAAAATCGTCGGCATTTGGGCCGGGCAAGGGATTGGCCTTATCCAGAAAATGACGGCGGCCGCTTTGTTGTGGTGGGGCGTCAATCTGGTGATGGAAGGCAAACTCACACCAGGAGAACTGGTGGCATTTAATATGTTGTCAGGCCATGTAACGCAACCCATTTTACGCCTCGCTCAGGTCTGGCAGGACTTTCAACATACGCTGATTTCGTTGCGCAGAGTGGGCGACATTCTAGATGAAGAAAGTGAGAGCGGAACGGGAGGGTTGGCTTCGGTTCCCCATTTACAGGGCGGCGTGACCTTTACTGGTGTGCGGTTCCGCTATCACCAAGATAGCAAAGAGGTGTTAAGTAATCTCAATCTTGACATCAAACCTGGCGAATTCATTGGTATTACCGGCCCTTCTGGCTCTGGAAAGTCCACCGTCACCCGATTGTTGCAGCGTCTGTATATTCCCCAGCATGGGCAAGTCATGGTCGACGGTATTGACTTGGCGATCGCCGACCCTGCGGCGCTGCGGCGTAACATGAGTGTGGTGCTACAAGATAGCCTACTTTTCTCAGGGACGATTGCAGACAACATTCGCCTATGCCGACCAGAGGCTTCCGATGACGCCGTGATTGAGGCGGCGCGATTAGCCGGGGCAGAAGACTTCATTACTCAGTTACCTGAGGCCTATCAAACACAAGTCGGAGAAAAAGGCGCGCGTTTGTCTGGAGGACAAAGACAGCGCATCGCGCTCGCCCGTGCCTTGCTGACGGACCCTAATATCTTGCTTTTAGATGAAGCGACCAGCGCGTTGGACTATGAATCCGAAGCGGCGGTGATGGAAAACATGGATCAAATTACAAAGGGGCGTACGGTCATCAGTATCGCTCATCGTCTCAATACTCTGCGCTACGCAGACCGGATCCTGGTCATTGATGATGGCCAGATAGTGGAACAAGGAAGTCACGAAGAATTGCTTGCCGTTCATGGCACGTACGCTCGGTTATGGCAGTTACAGACCGATGCTTAATCGGCACGCCATCGGGGGGCAGGGGATCAGCACAACACGTGGCTCATCGCTGCGCCAATTATTCGAAATCGGAGAACAATAACAATGACAGACAGAATTATCCCTACACAAACTGGCGAGTTACTGAAAGTAAATTTCTCTCACCAGCCTTTGACGGTGTCTACCTACAATGCGGTAACAGGTCAGTATGAGACGCATGAGGAATACAGCCAATTGTTGGCCGCGGCTAGCCATGTTGATCGCGCTGACGGTCAAATCATGACGCATACGGATACCTTGCTCAGCATGAATGTGAACGTTGACAGTGACGGGAATAAAGTGGCTTCTTTTGTTTACCGCTCAGGGGTTGGTTTATCGGGGCGTGAATTGGTGATCCGTTCCTTCCGTATGGAAAATGGTCGAGCGATCCCCATCGCAGATGCCGTGACCTTACACCAGAGCAAAACGGCCCAGTGGCGGCAACTCATTGATGCCGGTCAACCAACCGCCATTCGAGAGCCTAACGGTATGTACGTTATGTACGATGCCCTAGATAAAGGCAAGGTGAAAGCGAGTAGCCGACGATATTGGGTCATTCAAACTCAACCTGAACAGTTTGAAAGCGTGATTAAAATGCCTCACCGAGTGAAAGACGTGAGAGTGCTGAGTCACGGTGGAGCCCGCCATGTTTGGTCTCTAGATAAATACGGCACCGTTGCAGTGACGGTGATCGACGCAGACAACAAGCTCGATCTTGCGGCTTCTAGGGCGATGACCGCGTTTTTCACTAAAGCGAATGTCAAATATGTTGCCATTCATACTGCCGAGGATGGGAGCGGTTTTGCGCTGGATACGCACGGTTACTTGCATGTATTTGAGCAGAAAAATGGCGTATCGGGCTACTACCGTAGCGCGAACCCTATTGAAGCATTCACCCAGCTTGGCGAGTTCAATACAGGGCGACTCACGGTCAATAGGGGTCAGGTGTTGTTACAGCGATATGATGAGCAGGGCGCCGCGTTGCCCGTGCTGTCTGCCGATATTAGTGATGTGCGCCAAAGTGGGACCTTTGATTTGTTGACTGGGACCGTCACAGTGGGAGACAGCGCCTACTTGGTTCGTGATGGCGTACTGTTTCAATACAGCAAAGAGAATGGCTGGTTCCAAACGAAATATACGGATGTTTCTGAACTGAGCCTAAGTCCCACGGGGAAAGCGGTCGCCGTCTTTGGTGCTGATCAGGTATTAACCATCAGCGAATCGGCAGATGGCAATGTCATTCAGGCAGAACCTGTTTCGATTGCCGCAGGGACGATCCAAACGGTCGTTCAAAATAGCCGCGCAACTTATGTCTTAGGCAGTGATGGCGTGATACGAACGCTAGGTGGCTTAGAAGGGTCGATAACCCTGAAAGGCCTGACGACACCATCGGGTGAACCAGAGACGTTACGTTCACTGAGCGTTGTCGACAATCTGGGCGTGGGTGTCACCGAAAGTGGCGCGGTGGTGAAATTTGACCTTCCTGTATCGGGCGGATCACATGAAGTTGCACCTCAGTCGCTCACCTTACAAGGCGAGAACCAAGCCGATGTGCTCAAAGTATTTCGTGATAATGATGATCGCTTGATTGTTTGGCAACAAGATAGCGACCAAAAGCAGACCTTCGGTGTTTTGAACCCAAGTACAGGCGCCGTTCAATCACTGGTGAGTGCTGACTACCGAGGTGTGTTCCCCGGTGGCGACATTGAAAGAAATGGGATTATTACCGCTGGTGATAAGCGACAGTACTGTTTGCTCAATGGCCAAGTCATGTATTACTCCTTTATTCAAAATGAATGGATGCCAACGCCAACCAAAGGGATCCGCCAACTTAAACTGGGTGCCGATGGGGCGATTTATGCCCTGAATGAACAGCGTGAATTAGTCCGTCTGAATCAATATGGCTTTGTTGAATCGACACTGGAAACCGACGTGGAAGATGGATTGCTGCGTACTCTGACTAAGTCGGTGCAGTTACCTGAGGGCGTTCAGCAGTTTGCGGTCTCTGCAACCGGGACCATCTGGTATGTCGATCAAGATGGCCAACTGCAGAGTGCATCAGTCAAAGAAGAAGATTTAGGCTCGGTGAGCTTAGGTATTCAACGTGCGGAGGGTGAGCGAGAACTGCAACCCATATCGGTATCACCAACAGAGGTATTTGACGCGTATGGCGAGGCGATATCAGGGATAAAAAAAGCAGTGACCGCGCCTGATGGGACGCAATGGTTACTGGATTCCAATGGGCAGGTCTATCGCAAGTTAGAGGGCAGCAGCGAATGGTCGCCTTTGGTGGAAGTCGACCCTGCAGGCGCCGATTTTTCGGTCTTGGCCGATGGACGAGTTGCCATTAAAGCCAGCGATGATAGCTTGCACATCTATGATACTCGCTGGAAGACAGTGGTCGAACCGAGCACGCTTTCATTACCGAAGGCGGGGATAGCCAGTCAAAGCCTCACGATTCATAACGATGGTAGCCTCTGGTTACTCGATAGCAGTGCCGGAGAGGTGCAGGTTTACCAACCTAAAGGGCAAAGTTGGGCAACAAAAGCGATTCCGCGAGGTGTTGAATTTCAGCGCTTGATGACGCTTCAGGATGGCAGTGTTGCCGGTAGAGCCACCGATGGCAAAGTCTATCGTTATCAAGGCATGGATGGTTGGCTTGAATACACCACGGCGCAAGGTAAACCAGAGTTTGATCTTCTGTATGATCAACTGAATTACTCGAGGCTGGAATCAAGCTATTCAGGCCTCCTGTTCAGTAGTGGCGAAAAAGCGCATAAAAAGCCCAATCAGCTGACAGGGGCACAGCGTTTAGAAGTGCCATCAAAACAGCGGGACCCAAGCTTAACGCAGCGTTTTACCAGTTGGTTTAAGGCGCACCTTAAGCCTTCGACGACACGGGGTAAGTTCTACCATCAAATCAATAACGCTCATAAAGAACTGGCTTCTGCGTGGTCGTTGCTTAATCAACCCAGATATAAGAAGTTTGGGGATGGTCAGCCAGAGAGAGAGGCGCTGTTCACCGACAGTAAAACGCTGATCCAGGATGAGCAAGCGAAGATATTGGAGCGAATCAATAAGCAGATAGGGTTATTGGATCGCACCGGTAAGTTGAATTCCTCCTTTGAGCACACCAGTGTATTTCGTCAAATACAGGCCTTTTTTGGTGGAGACAAGCACCTTTCTGACAAAAACCTCGTCAAGCGTCTTTACGACCGTCAGGTTTCTTTGTTTGGAGCGGAGGATTCGGTTGCCGAAACCTTGAAGACGATGCTGGATCACAAAGTCTATCTGCCTGCGGGAAGCGGTGATTTGAGCGCTTTGACCGCGCAGTTGGTGAATAACCAGTCTACCTTGCTGCAGATGCAGCAAAAAACCACAGCGGGCGATACGTCAACAGACTCGCTTACGCAACTGACAGAAACCCTCACTGATCTTGAAAACAAACGCCAAGAAAGCAGCATCAATAAGCTGTTTAAGAACAATTTTGATAGTTTAAATCAAGCCGATCGTTTCTACCGCACGTTTGATAAAGTCATTGCGGGGATGAAAGACGGTGATCATAAACTGCAACGCGCCTTAAATCGTCAAGGGGCGGTTCAAGGCGATGTGGTTGAGCAATACACTCGCTTGCTCCAATCGATGAGTGTGGGTGACAACGTCGATTTGAAAGCGGCTTGGGGACTGAAAGCCGGGATCAGCCATGGCGGTAATTTGGCGGAAAACCCGTTCGAGAGTTTGTTTACAGCCGGTATCACAGGCTCGGTTGGGGCAGGGGGCGGAAACGACTACAAGCTCAGTTTTGAGAAGACCGCGACAGGGGTCAAAATTAAAGTTGGCCATGTTAACAAAGGTAATGTCAGCCTATCGGTGGGTTTGGCCGCGGGAGGTGGCGCCAAAGTGGGCAAAGGCTATGCGATGGCCTCCGCTTCAGTCACCGCAACCGATAAGGTTGAATACAATGTGGAGAACGTGGCGACCTTCAGTATTGACCAAGATGACAATGGTAAACTGCAGCGTGTCCTTCGTGGCCTGTTAAGTGGAAGCATGACACCGGATCAACTGTTGGCCGATGCGGATAAAGGGGATGTTAGCCATAAACAGGGGCTTAAGCACGATCTCGATGTGGTCGGAGCGGCAGGGTTAGGCGTCGGTGCTGGAGTGACCAATCCAGACTACAAAGACAGTGGATTGAAAACGGGCTACGGATTCAGTCTTTCCATTCCGAGCATTAAAGTTACGGGTAACGTATTTAAGCACGAGGTGAGCGCGGAAACGAAGTTTTCTTCGACAGGGGGGTATAGCCATGGGATCAGCGAGAAAATTGGCCTATTCAATTCGTTAGGAATCGAAGCGAGTGTTGGGGCAAACCCTGGAAGCTTCAAATTGCAAGAGTACGATCAACCTGAGCTGCTGCGAAACAACGAATATGATACGCATATGCGGACCAATTATTCGCCGCTAAGCATAGGGACACTCGGTTACACTGCGAAGAAGAACTGGGACCGAGGGGGGATAAAACTCTATCCAGATAATCAAAAACTGCACCCACGAGACGGGTTCAAATTTGAGTACACTGAAAAAGGACTCTCTAAAGTCACTTGGGACCTGACGATAAATCGCACCGGCACATTGATGGAACTCTCTAAAGTCAAAGAGCTACTCGAACGCGTCCCTGCACTTAAGACGCAGTTGGAGAAACTGACCAGTTTTACGACGCCTGCGAACCGAGATGCACTGGCGACGAAACTGGCGCGACTCGAGGGAAGTCATCCGACCTTGAAGCCGGAGATCGACGCGTTGAAACAGCTGGCCGCGTTTACGTCCCCTGATGATAAAAAGCGTTTTGAAAAACAGCTTAAATCACTTGGCAAAGCCAACCCCCATCTTTCGCGTGATATACAAGAACTGAAAGCCCACCTTGGTTCCAATTTGTTTGTGCAAAAGAACAAACCGATCAAAGTCGCGATGCAGTTCACCGCGCAAGCCATGCATCAAGTGAGTAACTACGATCCTAAAACAGACGGTGATTACGTTACCTTCGTCAATAAGCTGGCTATGGACGGTGCTAACTTTGAAATTACCGGTTTTTCCGTGAATGAAGCACACAGCTATAAAACATCCGGTGGTTTGAACGCTCTATTGCTGAACTTTGATAGCAGTGCAGAGCTTTCGTTGTCGAGAAACACAGCGGATATTAAGCTCTTCTATTCCGATACTGAACGCTATTGGTACAAGTTAAAAGATCAGTTTAAAGCGTTGGCGAATTATCAGAATGCCGACGTTACGCCAGAGGAATTCAGTGCTGAATTGAAGAAAGAATATGACGCGTTACTGGAAAATATGGAACGCGGACTCGGCTTTGATGATGGATTGAACCCTGATATTGCCGAGCAAAAAGCACTGCTTGATTCGGTTCTGAGTTTGCTCAAACCGGATTTGGGGGCTTATTCGCAGGCCTATGCAGAGGCGTACCAAGCGCACTATGCAGCGCAGCATAAGGTGACACCAGAGCAAGCCCTCACCGCGCTTAAAGAGATGGCGAAAGACGAACTTGATTCGGAAGTGATACGTGATCTCTTTGAAGACCGAGCCGAAATCGTTAAGCAGTATTTACAAACGGCCAATGAGCATCTGGATGGCATTCGTGCGCTGGACTCGACGCCACGTCCATCCCAACTTGCGCCCGTGTTTACCTACAGTGGCTCAAGACTTACACAGACAGAGATGACTTCAGGGCTGAATTTAAGCGGATTCAACAGTGCCGTGCATGATGGGGTAAATAGTGTGTTACTGACACTCAGCAACCGCTTTGGAACACCGGATGCGGTAAGCAGTAGCCAAGGCGCAGAAGCATCCGTCAAATCATTGCTAGCCGATTTATATGCGAACAATGGTCCAGTGACGACCTTTGACGTTGATAATTTGATTGCTCAATTTAATCGATCCACCAAAGACGGCGCGCCTCGCTCCCTTTCCGCCGCGAATATTGCTGAAATTCGTCGCTTGTTCCATTTGAGTGGCAGTGGAGAGACGGGAACGGCAGATGAATTCGCCGCCTTACGTTCGCAATTGGAAAATAGTATTCACGCTGACACGCTCGCGAGTGCATTTGACCCTATGGTTGAGCGTCATTTATTGGCAACAGAGGAGTTGGTGTCGTCGGATATCTGGCAGTTGTTTGAGCCGAATGACGTTGATCATTTGATCGCTCGACTAAATCTAGCCACAAAAGACGGCGCGTCTCGCTCCCTTACCGCCGCGAATATTGCTGAAATTCGTCGTTTGTTCAATTTGAATGGCAGTGGAGAGACGGGAACGGCAGAGGAATTCGCCGCCTTACGTTCGCAACTGGAAAATAGTATTCACGCTGACGCGCTCGCGAATACATTCGATCCTATGGTTGAGCGTCATTTATTGGCGGCAGAGGAATTGGTGACGTCGGATATCCGGCCGTTGTTCGAGCCGGAAGGGGCGTTGGCGAACACACAGACCATCAATGTATGGAATGGCCAGTTGGTGTATATCTCAGAGCAAGCAGGCAAACAAAAAATCGTCCGTTTATCGAAGGCGCAGATCAGACAAGTGGTCCGAGCCGATAGCGAGCGAGTGCTGCAAGCAATGAGTGATGGCTACACAGGGACATTGTTATTACGTGAGACGGCATTGTCGCAAGGCGACATTGACAGTCTTAAAGCGCTGCCGGATCAAACGCCGTCGCTGAGGCGCCAAACGGGGGCCTCTTCGGAACGTTACCGCGGTCTCGCCATTGTGGGCTTAATGGAAGCTTACGCTCGTGGAGACGTAATTTCCTCAGAGTTCGATCCTGCTCAACGTTTTATTTTGAGTGAGTTTTTTGCCGATGCCAATGGCGAACTCGATCTGGCGGCGCTGCGAAAGACGGTCAATAACCCCGTCGAGTTTGCCAAGTTCAAAGATGGTATTACGCGTATTCGCGCAGGCTATACCGAGTCCGTCGATGTGAGCCAAATGAATGGTGCTCAGTTGGTTGAGAAGTTAGTCCGTTGGGAAGGGCTCCTTCAGTCTGGGGCGGTAGGCTTAAGTCAAGTGGTTGATAAGCACGCAAAGGGGGTCAAGGCACAACTGCATTTTGCCCCTCAATCCATGTATGTCGGTAATACGGACACCCAAGGAAAGTGTGCGGGATTAGGGCAGGCTTATCTTTACGCTTTGTCTCAGGGTGGTGACGCAGGATTCAAAAATACCTTTTTGGATGGCGTGTTCACCCATTCTGAGATTGTGCGCAATTCGGCGACAGATGGGACGGTTTCGCAGAAAGAAGCCGAACAAACGCTGGCATTCACTCAAGCCTTAGATCAGCTACAAGCGGATTCAGCGAATGGTCAAGGGCGCCTATTAGTCGGTGAAGGGAAGCAGAGTTTAACTCAGGTTATTCATCGGCTAGGACAAAATAGCAGCGACCGTTTTTATCAGCTCAATACCGGTAATCACGCGCTCGTATTAGCGAAAAAAACGATCGCGGGTAAAGCGAGTTACTTCTTCTACGATCCCAACTTTGCCGATGTGGTGGTTTCTTCTAAAAACTCGGTGAATAGCGCCGACGCATTGGGCAAAATAGTAAAAGCTCACCTTCAGCAGGCCGGCGATGGTTGGCAAGGGACGTTGGCAGACTATTATGCGGCGGATAAAGCCGGAAATGGAGAGCTTCAGTTTGAGCTGTATCGCTTTGAGCCTCATCAGGCAGAAAGCAATGCCTCATTACAGCAGTTAAAAACGCTGCTCTCTGAGGGGCATTACCTGACAGAATATCAGCGTTTGAGGCAAATGGCGGATATCGACTTGGCTGGGTTGAAAGTGTCGCCTGCATTGTTATACCAAATGGGGGCGTCGATCGATGGCCGACGCCTCAGTGCCGATATGGATCTGTCTGCCTCCGATTTGATCAGTAAGCTGAGTTATTCGGGGCGGGATCTCGTGGAGTTTATGGCGACTCAGGCGAAGCAGCCTGTGGCCGAAACGGCGCTGAAATTGCTCAAAACACAATTGAAAACCACCGATGTTGATAGTTTGCTGCAAGCTGGACTCGACGTAGATGTGGCGCGCAACGTGCTGCAATTGGTGGATAGCCACGTTAATTCGAGCTTAGAAGTTCAGCTTGATACGTGGTCCAAACTGAGTGAATTGGCCCCAAGCATTGAAGGGGCTATCCCGAGTCATTTGGCTAACGATAGTGCCAATGTGCAAGACATGTTTGGCTATTTAGGCCACGAAAGCGAAGTCGCGAAGTGGCGAGCGTATAATCGTCAACAGCTCCTTACCGCTGAGCCCGTCTCACTAGGTGGGACCGAGCTCTCCGCTGTGTTGTTGCATGATATGGGCGCGACCATTGAAGGTAAACCCGTCACGATGCCGCTTCTTGCTCAGTTAGAGGCAGGCGGTACCGTCGCCGTGCAGTTTGACCCCGCTCGTTTTGCGTACGTGTTATCTCAAGTACCCGCACAGCCAGAGCTGGAGAACATCGCCAGTCTGGTGAAAAAACAGTTGGAAATGCATGGCGGCGATGTCAATCAATTACTGGGTGACGGTATAGCAAGCGACGCGCCTGCCGCTCAGTTTGTTGAGACGTTGAGGCGATCTCCAACGGTTTCACTCGAAATTGAGGTCGCCAAACAAGCCGTAAATCTCTTGGGAGATAAGGCGGATGAGCGGGCTCAATGGTTGTCGATGAGCGAAGGGTTAGATGTGACTCAACGTCGCCAACTGCAAAACTTGTATGTGTTGGCCAAAGATACGACAGGGTTTGACTTAGAGAGTTTTAAAGCACTCAAAGCCGCTCATTCGGGCTTGTCAGAAACTGAAATCTTACAACAGATGGCGCTAGATGCGACCGAAAAACGGATTGCTCCGGGAAATGACACCGATGTGGTGATGCAACTGGCCAAGTGGTCAGAGACGGACGCTCGGCAGTTCTTACACGATAACAACTTGATCGGTTCCGATAGCGCTGGCGTGATCAGTGTCAATAGTCAGCACTTTGAGCAGTTTATCCATTCATGTGATGGCATGGATCGGGTGAGACTCGCTGCGGCGATGGTGAAATTATCGCCGGACGCTTACTACCGCATTAGCAACCATCTCGATACAGATAGCTCGACAACGCTGAAGACCTTCACTGACAATGTCGAGTTACAGCGTGCGAACAAAAAAGGAGCCATGCTCGGCGCGGTGGATAACTTTGGTTCGGCGCTGGATGTCTTTGAGACATTGAATTCAGTTCGTCAGCTTGTGGCAAGCTGGGATCAGATGTCGACCACAGATAAAGGTCTGACGATGACCGAAATCGTTGGTGGTGTCGCGATGTCACCTGTGAGTAGCGCAGTGTCCAAAGCGTTAAGTGCGGCGGGTAAAGCGTTGGGGGCGGCCAGTAAGTTTAGCAAAGCGGCCACGGTGGTGAAAGCCGGTGTGCTAGACGTGGCGCTTGCGCCAATTACGTTTGCCTCTATCGGTATGCAGTGGGAGTCTTTCTGGTCGGGGAATGGGGATACCAATAGCTTTGAGTACAAATCACTGGTGGCGAATACCGTTCTGACGACGGTGACGACAGCGGCGAGCTTAGCCTTGACGGGGGTTTCAATCGCCGCGTCACTGAGTTCTGCGGTGGCAGCGTCTGTGCTAGGCACCATTGCCGCATCGGCCGGCCCGATTGGGGTTGCTATTGCGGCGGCTGGCTTCATCATCAATGGGGTGGTGCAAGGCGCCTTACAGTTGGCAGAGTACGGTGACTATTTCTCTAGTACGGCAGACAAAGTCGAACAGTTCTTTGCCTCGTGGATCGGTGTGGAAACCGAGGCCCTTAAACTAGCTCGCGCTATAAAAACAGACGTTGAGAGCTTGCAGACGAGCCTCAATGAGGAGTGGGACGAGACGAAAGCCTACTTGTCAGATCTATTCTCTAAAGATGGCTACAAGTACCTCCAAGTTCGAGATCGAGAGAATAAGGTTTCGTATGGGAAATTTGCCTGGGGAGGCACTCATGATTATGTGCTGCAAAAACAGATAGAATATAAAGGGGTGGAAACCGTTACCTCAGATTATCTGACCAATGGCGACACTGTCTGGGCCCAGCTAGGCGACGCCGATCCTGACTATCGTGCTGATGGCCGCACAGGGAAGCGAAACTTGTTTAATTTGAGTGGCGCGGTGCTCGCAGCAGCAATGGGCGCTGAAAAAGAGGATGCGTTCAACCTCGATGCCTTGACAGAGATAAAAACCATTGATGGTCAAGGCGGGCAAGACAGCGTGCTCCTAGATGCAAGAGGATTAGCCGTCACACTGGCACCAAGTCAGGGGAGCCAGTCTGTGCTCAGCTATACCGGAGAGCTGGTGATCATGGACAATCTAGTGCATCGCTCTGGTGATCGGGGGGCCAATTCCTCAAGTAGTGCTGATGTCACGCGCCACGTTGATAAGCGGGTTGATGTGAACGGGATTGAGAGTTACATCATTAAAAACGTTGGTCGTGCAGAGATCACTGGTACAGAGCGGGATGAGTTTTTTGATGTGTCGGGGACCGATGTTGAAATAGCGGGTGGCGGAGGCCGTAATACCTACTCGTTGAACAACGATAACCGAGTAATGAGTACTTCCGATGATACCGTACTGTGGAATGGTAAGGGAGATGCTGAAATCACCTTGCAAGGTATTTCTGGCAAAGCGACCCAGACGTTGGTGATTAGCTTATCCTCTCGCTATGGCGATATCCATATCCGTCGTAGAGGGTACAACCTAGAGTTGATAGATGCAGGGCGAACTTTGACCGTAAAAGGAGTGTACAAATCTGACGGTAGCCTAGACACCAGTAAAGTCATTCAGCTGCTAGACCCTTATGGATACAGTTTCTCGTTACCAGGTCTTGGTTTAATCGATGGCCATGCGAAATCGTTGACTCAAGTGGCGAAAACATTCGTCTTTGATGAAAATACGGCATCGGAGCTTCGTTATATCACCAATGACAAAGCGGTGAATACCTATAACTTACAACAAGGCGCGGGCGTATTTGTGGCTGAGGCTCATACCAACCAGCTCATGCAATTTGTCCTTGAAGCGTCGCTGTCGTCGTTACAATACGGGATGGTGGATGACACCTTGGTGATCCAGTCGACCGATCCGCACTCTCAACTAGAGCTGCAAATCCGTGATTATACACAGGTGAGTCAGTCTGGTGTGGTTCAGTTATGGCTAAGTCCTCCACAGGGGGCAGAGCAAGGGCAGCAAATCGTTTCGATTGCGTTGCCTGAGGCTGACGGTGATAAGCAAGGCCGGTTGACGCCCGTCAATACGGATGCTGTAGAAAAGCAGGTGGAACAGGTAGGAGGAGAGCTAAAGCATAGCCAAACTCAAGACAGTGTCACTCAGCTCGATCTAAGCCAAGTCGAACACACGGTCACCGTGGAGGCAGCCAAACTGGCTGAACATCAGCAAGGTATTTCGCTTTTTCTGCCATCGGATGCGTTGGCCGACAAATTGGTGCAGGTGCGTGTGGCCGATGATTTGATCCTCTACTACGCCGATAAGGCTCAAGTGGGGCTGGCCAATACGCCTCATTTGAACATTAAGGGGTATTTCGGTCATGCCGTAGACGTGAAGTTGACCCACAATGGGGGCCAAAACAATGTCACGATTTCGCCGTCTAAGTATTTAGGGAATATCGGTGACAATCAGTTATCTGGAGCTCAAGCCAGTGAACTCGCGGGCTTGGATGGCCATGATCACTATGCTATCCCCGTTCGTTCTTCAGATAAAATACATTGGGTTATCAATAACGTCGCTGCGGATCAGAAGTTGGATACGTTGGATTTAGGCAGTGGTGTCACGGTGAACCAGTTAGCCTTTGTGAGACAGGGCGATGATCTAGAAATACAGATCTCAGGGCAACCAACGAAAACAGTGATGCTACAGAATTATGTCGCAGACGTTCGCGCGCAGCATCTTCAGTTAAAGCTGGGGGAGACGGTGATGCGTTTACCAGCGGTGGACCCTGTCAGCGGTTACTTTGTTCATTCCCAAGATAGTGATGCCGGTATTCTAGGCGGTGGAACACATATCTTGCGCAGTAACGCCCAAGGGGGCAGTACACAGACCCTGTACTTATCGGGGCCAGTTGATGGTTATCAACAAGAAGTACAAGGCCTCGATTTGAAGTTATCGAAAGGGGATCAGACGCTCTTTGTTCGAGACTACTACCGCAAACCAGATTCGGTTCGTTTTGCGTGGCAGGGCGGCTCCTATGACGAGGTGCTCATTCCAGCGGATTATCATCAAGCCGAACAGGCCTTGTTTACCGAACTCAACGTGGAGCGTGGAGACTGGGTGGCCTACATTCAGAATGGCGTTACAAGCCGAGAGCAAGTGACGTCATTATTGGCATTAGGGCAAGAGCGTGGCAGTGAGGCGTCAGATTTCTACACCATGCCAGACAGTACCGATTTCACGGTATACGTCAAACATTACCCAGCAAATTATAACGTGGGTGAACGTGCGCTGTTTAGTACGGGCTACCGGGGGCAAAATGGCTTTAAGTTTTACCTCGATGACGAGGGCTACCTTTGCTACAAATCCTACACGCGAGAGGGGTATTACAACGGTGTTGAACAAACCATCTACACTCAAACGCCTCGAATCAGTGGTCGCCCCGTCAGCCAGCCTAATGATGAGATAGTGATGAAGTTTGAGGGGAACCATACCTTGACAGTGATCGCCAAAGGCTGGGGAGGAAAACAGGTCACTACGATTAATTTGAACGATTACGGTTCATCACGAATTCGTTTTGGCTCGACTCGCTATCTAAACGATAGGGTTTACAGTAGTGGCTACAGCGAGCGTCGGATCACTGAAGGGCTAGCGAGCGATCGTCAAATTGATAGTATCTTCCAAACGGATGGCCAAACATGGGGAGCTAGGGATAGCGACGTGGCGACTTATCTTCAGGTTAAAGGCTTCTCAGCGCAGGGCGCACAAACCCTGATCGATGAAGGCCTAACCAGCCTAGGTCAGTTAGAGCGGGCGGTATCTGTGCTGAAGGCCGTCAATGGGCAGTTGTCCGAATCGTTCATTGCGGCGTATGTGAAATCGGGTCAGAGTTGGCTATACAAAGAGACGAGCATTGCTTATGCCGTCGCCTTGGAAAACATGGGAAGAACCCCACAGTTCATCTTTGATGCACACCGATATGGCTTATCAGTGCAGAATGTTGAAGCGTATAGCAAGGTGGAAAAGCAGTACCCAGGCGAAGACCGCTTAGCTGATTTTGCTCTGGCATTGCGCGGTGATGATAACGCTTTCTTTATGCAAGATCGCGCCTCAACGGGAACCCTAACTCACTCTCAAACACAGTTGCTTGATAGCTTACTGACCACGCTTGAGATCCCTGAGTGGGATAGAGAACGGATCCGTCACACCATCGCGGGTAACGCACCGGAGGAGCGTTTTGATGAGCTCGCGCGTCGAATGTACCAAAGCTATCCGACCAAAAGAGAAAAGGAGCTCAATCTATACAATTGGCTGGGCAACGCACTGGGAGGGGATTTTAGGCAGAAACATACCTTTGAACCGAGTTTACCTAACGATGTGAATCTCTTGACTCAAGCGCTGATCCAAAAAGGATTCTTAGCGAAACGAGCAAGTGAACTGGCGTGGAAACTTTCGGAGTTAGGCGTGTTGGACTACGAGCGTCTCGATAGTCTGATGAAAGTAGGGATTAGTGATAATTCTCAGCTACTTAGGTTGCTGGAAGCGAACGTGAATGGGGAAGATATTCTGGCCGCGAACACCCACCGGGAGCAATACGAAAGTGGTGCCAGAGGGAATCTCATTCAAGTCTCAACCAGCGGTATATTATCGTCCTACTCCCCCGTGGAGCAGACCGTTTATTATGCCAAAGAGTACTTAGGCATTGATGGGGACGGCAACGTCACCCGATTAGGAGCCAGTCCTTCAAGTGGTACATTGGCGGGATACGAACAGGTGATCAACCCTGGCCCAGTCTTAGGCTCAGGAGGAGGCTCTCCGACACCCATTCAGATTGCTCAAGGTCAAGTCGATGGTGTCGTTAAACTGTGGGAGCAAGGCTATATCGATCGAAGTGTACGTCAAGTGCCATCGGAACAAAGTTGGTTTGGTCGGAGTAATCCGAGTAATTTGGTGGATGGCTCTGACCGAGCGGGAGAGGCGTTTGCTTGGCGGGCGGCGAACAATGAGGTCGACGACAATATTTATGATGTGGTTATGCAGGCGCCTGATCTGACCAACCCTAACACAGACGATCGTGCAGCGTTTATTCGTTTTGATATGAAGCACAAGGTGGCGTTATCCTCACTGACATTGCGCACGGCTTATGCCGTGGCCGATGCAGATCAACCCGATACCACACGTTCCGGCAGCTACCGTGTTGAAGCATTGGATGCGAGAGGACAATGGATAAGCGTGTCCTCGCCATTAGCCTGGAGTGGGCAGCAAGATGACATGACTGTGGCCATTGATACGCGTGGTGTTCCTTACCAGAGTTATCGTCTGCGAGGAATATCGGGAAGCTATGACCGAGATCGTTGGATTAAGGAGGTCGACTTTACGACAGTCGCCATTGAGCGGGAAACTGCCGCGGTGGCCTCTATCGCGGTTGAGCCACCGAAAGAGGGCGACATGGTTCCAGCGGCCAGAGTGGAGATAGCGATAGAAAATGCGTCATTTGATAGTAAAAAGATCCCCGAAAACACCTTAGCTAGGGATGTGCCGGGGTGGACTTTAGCAGGCTATAATACGGCAATGCTACGGGAAGGGAGTTATATCTCCGCTGTAGATGGTAGCAACTTCATGCAGATTAGCTGGAGCGGTAGCTCGATAAGTCAGGAGTTGAGTGACACTTTTGATGCCACTGCTGACTATCAGTTGGCGATGGATTTAGGCAATAGCCAGTACGGTAATAGTGTCTCTGGCTTCGAAATTCGTCTATGGGCAGGCGATACCTTATTAGGCAATGCAGCATTGTCGGCCAATCAAGCGAGGGAGAGTTTGGGGTATGGCCGATGGAATACGCTGACGCTTAATGTCGATGGTCAAGTCCATCAGCAGGCCTCAGGGAAAAATCTCAAGGTTGAAGTGCTCAATACCGGTGACGAGAACCGAGACATTGTCTTTGTGGACAATATCCGTCTTGCGAAGCTCACCGGGGCGATGGCCACTTTTGGTGATGAGCCAGGGTCTATTGACAGTCGGACTTCGGAAGGGCGCTATACCATACAACCAGTACTGGCTCCGACCGTATCCTAACTAAGCGACGACGAAGGCGCGTCTCCAAGCGCCTAAGATTGCTGTCAAAGGTCTAGCTTGAAAGCTAGACCTTTTCTTTTACGGTGTAGGAGCCTTAAACTGGGAAACCAGAAAACAGCGTGGTGATCATCAAAGAACAGTGTGTTCAGGCGCAAGGTAAGGGAAAGGACAGAGCCGCTCAGTCAGGCGTTGGTGCACATTGCCACGCGAGGCGAGAAATGGTTTTCATTGTCGAACCACGAACGTCAACAGCTTATTGAGGCGTTAAGACGGAGCGGGTGAGCCCCCACCGCGTTCAAACCCGGGCGCTACACCTTGGATAAAACCGGATCGGCGGCGATGGTTGTTTCCATAAAGGCCAAAAACACTCTTACCTTGAGCGGTACGTATTGGTTGTTGGTGAAGACAGCACTGATGGGGTAGCGCTTAGCGTAGTCCGGCAGCAGGTGGACTAAGTCGCCCGTGCGCAGTTCTTTATCCACCATCCATCGGGGCATCAAGGCGATCCCGGCATGGGCCAGCAACATCTCCTTGAGCCCGATACCATTGTCACATTGAAAATTCCCCGATACTGGTATTTCGGAGGCGCCCGGCGTGCGGTTAAAGGTCCACACCGTGCCGCGCTTTGGCGACAAGCTGTAGATGAGGCAGTTGTGTGCATTCAATTCTTCCAGCCGAGTCGGCGCGGGGTGTCGCTCGAGGTACGTTGGGGACGCGACCATGATTAATTCATCATACCCCAGCGTCTTGGCCATCATCGATGAGTCTTGCAAATCGCCAAGGCGGATCGCCACATCAATCCCTTCTTTGACCAGAGCCACCAGGTTTTCATCAAACTTGATGTCCAAATCGATGTCCGGGTACGCGGCCAAAAATTCTGAGATGATCGGCGCCACGTACAGGCTGCCAAACATGGTAGGCACCGTGATTTTAAGATGGCCTTTCGGCGTCGCGGTTAATGACCGAGCCTCCGCTTCCGCTTCGTCGATGGCGGCAACGATGTGTGAGACGCGCTCAAAATAAGCCTGGCCAGCTTCGGTCAGGGTATGACGCCGACTGCCTCGCACCAGCAGCTTGGTACCGAGCTTCTTTTCTAAGCCCGCCACTCGCTTGCTGATCGTCGCCTGGTTGGTATTTTGCTCCTTCGCGACCGCGCTAAAGCTGCCTGTCTCCACTACCCGAATAAACGAGCGCATGGCCACAATCGAATCCATAGGTATTCCTTAAAGGCATATTAGGTATGCCAGTTAGCTTCTATTTATAACATTAAAGCATGCACTACACTGCCAAGCAATCCAGCTCACACACGAGTGTGAGATGGAGTTATGGCTTCAAGAGTAAGGGGAGACCGATGCACAACGACACCATTCGAATCATTGATAAAGCGACACTGCCCGAAGGCGGCTTTGCCGGCATTGTGGAAACTCGCATGGCCATGAGTCCCAGAGTGTGGCCCAGCGCCCAGTCCAATTCTGACATCAGCCACGGGTTGGACGATTTCATCTATCTCGCCTACGGCCATTTTAAACCCAATGATGGCGCGCCCCTTCATCCGCACCAGGACGTCGACATTGTCAGCCTGATCACCGATGGTCGCGTGGGCCATCAAGGCACCTTAGGGGATGGGACCCTCATTGAAGGGCCGGGCGTGCAAGTGCAGCGCGCCGGCACTGGCATGCAGCACGCCGAATTCAGCGTTGATGATGCGCAGGCAGGTATCGTTCAACTGTGGTTCTTGCCCCCGAAACCTGGCCTTGAGCCCGCCTATCACAATGTCTCACTGCCGGAAGGTCGCCTGACGACCGTACTCGGCGGTGCAGACGACGGCACGTTTGACAGCCACATGCACTGCCAGATTGGGTACTTGGACGATCACGAGACCGTAGAGGTGGCGACACCGTTTGTTGTCCTCATCACTCGGGGCACGGCGATCCTCAATGGCGAGAAGGTCAAACAAGGCCAGCTTATCGAAGGTCAGAAAATGACGCTCAATGCGGTAAGCGATCTGGGTCTAGTGTTAATCACGAAAGGAGAAAATCAATGAAAATCATCGCCCTAGGGGCCTCAACCAGTCAGCAGTCCATCAACAAAGCCTTAGCCACTTACGCCGCTCATTTAGTCGAGGGCGGCCGCGTTGAGGTATTAGATCTCAATGACTTTGAACTGCCCCTCTATAGCGAAGACCGCGAAAAAACCATGGGCCAGCCCGCAGCGGCGACGCAGTTCATTGATAAGCTCAAAGAGGCCGACGCGATCATCGTTTCGCTGGCCGAACACAACGGGACGTATACCGCCGCCTTCAAGAACCTCTTGGACTGGGCCAGCCGAGTTTCAAGAGAAGTATACCAACACAAACCCGTGGTTTTTTTAGCCACCTCGCCCGGTCCCGGCGGGGCCGCCAGCGTACTCGACGTGGCGGTGCAGTCCGCCCCATTTTTTAGCGCAAACGTCAAAGGCAGCTTGTCGATCCCAAGTTTCTATGACCACTTTGATGCGTCAACCCAACGACTCACTAATTCGCATATCCACAGTCAGCTCGAGGCTGTGGTCCACACACTGACCCGTTAACATTGGAGGTGAACATGTTACCCCTTAAACCCTTAATGAAAAGCGTCGTGATGGCGCTGTCAATGGGCGCCTTGTCGTCGCCCGTGAACGCCGATGCGTTGCCAATGTCGGCCACCGTCCTCGAGTTTGCCGAGTCCAATACGCTGTTTGTAGCCGATTCCGATTCGGGCCAAATCTTCGCCTACCAGTTGCCAGACGTCGCCCCCGCCACCCGTTCTGAAAGTTACAATCTTGAAGGCGCGGGCACGGCCATCGCTGCGCTGTTGAACGTGGCGCCAACCGATGTGAACTATCATGACATCGCCATACACCCTCGCAGCAAGGAAGCGTTCATTTCGGTGTCTTACCTTCAAGGCGAGCAAAAACGCGTCGCACTGATCAAAGCCAATCAAAAGGGGCACATTGAGAAGGTGAACTTAAGTCAGTTCAAACATACGGTGAAAGCCCTGACCAACACCGCAGAAGAGGCCGTAACGTTCTGGCGCGATATTCCAGCCACCACACTGGCCATTACGGACTTAGACTATGTCAACGGCACCTTGTATGTGTCGAGCTTGTCGACCGGAGAGTTTGCCTCCACCTTACGCAAGGTCGACTACCCGTTCACCGACAAAGACACACGCTCACAGATTGAAATCTATCACACCGTCCATAACCAAACCGAAACCCGAGCGCCGATCCGGGCCATGGAAGTGTTGAACCTCAATGGGGTAGAAACGGTTGTGGCCGCCTACACTTGTACGCCCTTGGTCACTATTCCTACGGCTCAGCTGTCAGACGGCGCCCACGTCAAAGGCAAAACGATCGCCGAGCTTGGCTATGGCAACACGCCACTCGATGTGATTCATTTTACCGCCACCGACCATACCCAGCAGCAAGAAGACTTCGTCCTGGTGATCAATAAAGAGCGCAGTGCCGACCTGATCCGCGTGGCCGATTTAACCGAAGCCAACAAAAAAGATGGCTTATCCACACCGGAGATGTGGGCGAAAGCTGGCGTGCCCACTCGACCCGTTCCACTGTCAGGGGTGATGCAAGCCGCGGATCAAGATGGCCAATTCATCGCAACACTGAAACGGAATATGCGCACCGGTGATGTTGACTTAGTGTCCTTCCGAAAAGGCGCGTATTTTCGTCTCAACGATTTCATCAGCGAGTATAACTTTGACGACTATCAGTACTACCCAGAGCAGGAAATGTTCCGACAGTTCCAAAATCTGCTCAAAACCGACGCGGGTTACCCTGATATGACGCGCGAACTGTCCAAAAAGGATGACACCTAATGAACCTGGCACATCGAGTCGCGATCGGTCTGATCTTCTCTGTGACGTCCGGCCTGGCTCAGTCTAAGGATTGCCGTGAGAACCCTCCGACCGAGCTTGTCTCAGCCGTCTACCCGACGGCTGAGGTGTTACCTGAAAACCTATTGAGGTTTTACGTCTACTTTGAACAGCCAATGAACACGGCTAATGCGTTGTCACACGTGTACCTGACCGATGCCTCTGGCACTCAACTGGACGGCGTCTTCATTGAAAACAAAGTCGATCTTTGGAGCCCTGATAGAACAAGACTGACCCTGCTGTTTGATCCCGGCCGGGTCAAAACCGGGTTGATCGCGCACAATACCCTAGGGCGGGCCCTTGAAGCGGGCGAAACGTATCATTTAGTGGTCGAGGCTGGTGACATGAGTGCGTCGGGCTGCGCCTCGACGTTTGTCAAAACCTTCAGCGTGAGCAAAGCCCATTTCATCAGGCCTGTGGTGTCCGATTGGACCATCAGCTCGCCTCCAAGCGGGACAACCATGCCTATCACCATGGGTTTCCCGTCGCCAATTGACCACACCTCATTGGCGTTTCGAATCAGGATCAAAGACAGCCGGGGCCAATCGGTTCCGGGCGCCATTGATGTCCGAGCGCATGAATCCCAGTGGGTGTTTAGCCCCAATAGTTCTTGGCAAGCGAGCGAATCTTATTCGGTGTTTGTCGATCCGATCCTAGAGGATATTGTGGGTAACCGGCCCACCGGTCTTTTTGATCAGCCGTCTCTCATTGACTCGTCTCTGGGTCAAAATCAGCTTATCCAGATCCCGATCAAGCTAAGTGAAGACTAGGCAGGGCTGTCCTTACGCCTTATCGACTTACACGTATGGCTTCGTCCACATAGTCAAATTATCACTCAAGATGATAACAGCGTGACAAGCAATGAGGACGGTTGGTATGAGTAAGTTACGACAGTTAGACGTGTTTATCGGTACGAATACCAAAATTGGTCGTTTGATTCTTCCTGTTGGAACTAAAACTGAGTTCTCATTCATCTATGAAGAGGATTGGAAACACACTGGTTTCCCGATTTCGCCACATATCCCTTTCGATGATCAGTCTTCCCCAGTATTTTGCTATGTCGATTGGCGATTGGGAAAGCGAAGACTTTCAAAACCCGCCGAAAGGGAACTTCCAATGCCCTATCACCAGCTATGATTTAGCTGAGTTTGGCGCTCTGCTGGGCTTTTCCGGCCCCAAAATGGCTTCCATACTGGTAGAAACCGTTGGGGCGATAAAGAGTGCTGTGAAGGAAACGATTAGACTTACCGAAGCTCAAGGAATCGATAAGGGAGAGCGGGAACACATAGAACTCTGTGCGTCACTCATCCGAACAGAATGTGATCATTTGTTAGCGCAAGCCGACAGTGTGCCAGAAATGAGTGAGCTGCTTTAAAGGCAAATACCGAGGCGATCATCAGCAATTAATAAACGATTTTTGGACAGAAACGTGTTTGAGCCTTCGGACGAAATCTATCCATCATATAACTTCTGGTATTGTAAAACGTCTACAACCACCGTTTTTGGCGGTGGTTGATGTGGAAGAAAATGGACAAAACAGTGCTAGCGTTACTTATGTGGTTTTCCCCATTTTTATATATTTCAGAATGACTCTTAAGCGATAGCCAGTCTCGTCAATGTTATGTATAACGCTAGGGAAATAAGAATGCCTCCCGCACATTGATGGACACGCTTGGATAGCTGATCACTTTCATTTAATCGCTCTCCAATGGCGCTAGCAAAGAATACCAATGGCAACTCAACCAGAATCATAATGATGACTAGTATCACCCCGAGTAACAGCATTTGCTCGCTAATCTGTCCTGAGTCTCTAGAGATAAACTGAGGGAAGAAAGACAAGGTGAAAATGATAGCTTTGGGATTCAGCAGGTTAGTCATTACCCCTTGCATATAAACTTTCTTCAGTGTGCGCTGAGGAACTTTATCGAGTGATGAGATTGCCCCATGATGAGTAAAAATGCTCCAACCAATCCACCCCATGTACAAAGCACCTACAAGCACAAGAGTGTTATAGATTGTTGGAGAAGTCGAAATGATGGCGGCCACACCAAGCGTTGCCAAAATTACATGAATATATGCTCCACTGGCTACACCCAAGATGGATGCTACTCCTGCTTTTCTACCACTAGACAGTGCATTTGACACAACAAAAACCATGTCTGTTCCAGGGGTTATCATCAGAACAAATGTTGTGATGGAGAATAGAATAATTAAATTAATGTCTATCATTTCTACGACTACCTTAAAGTCACCTATTTAGGGGCAGAATGACAAAGGTAAGAAGAGAGTTATATAACAGAATTGCTCACTTGAACTCGTCTGCATATTTTTTGGGAGAAACCCCGAATACAGCTTTAAAATGACGCCCCAAGTGAGACTGGTCAGAAAAACCACAAGTCGTTGCTATTTCAGCTACGGGGTAACCATCGCTAAGTAGCTGTTTTGCCTTGATCAACCTTAACTGTCGCAAATACTTATTAGGAGAAATGTTAAAAATACGGGAAAACTCACGGCAAAGGTGGAATTTGGAAAGGTTTGCCTCTTGAGCTAACTGGTCAAGTGTAATCATTTCGTAGTAATGATTATCAAGATAGTCACGCGCTATGGCGACCTTTTTAAAATCTTCGATCCGTGGAGGCAAGGAATTGATAACAACCGTTAGAGATAACTGCTCCACGATCAAAGCTAGACAACGTGCCCAGCTTACCTCGGTATCAAACAATGTTGTCGACGGGTCGGCAAGCTGCATCGCACAATGCGCCAACTCTTGGTGCAGTTCTGGTGACTCAAAGGTCAAGTTAGAAACTGAAGGAACACGCTGGTCTAGGTGTTCAAACGCTTTACGCAACTCCGCGTCTTGGATATAGAACATCACATATTTGCATCGATTAGGGCTGAGAACCCTTCCTGCATGCACTTCTCCAGGCGCAATCACTGTGACTTGCCCAGAGTTCACGATACCATTTCCTGTCGCTCTGGGGCTATTGTCATGAGCACCAGAAACAACCGTTCCGATAGACCACGTATCATGCCAATGGGCATCAAACTGATGGTTTGTAAAGTCGGCGATAAGCACTTCGACACCACCGAAAAAACTCGTCGTATAAATGTAGGCACTGTTTGTTAGCATGAATCAAATATATAGCAATTAATTTTGAAAGTCTTGACGGACTATTGAAGGCGCTAACAGTATACCTGTGCCAACGCTGACTCGCCTCGAATTGGAGTTTCAGGTATATACACATCGCATGTTTCAGAATCGATCTGATGCTAAATATGAAGCGCTTTCACTGTTTTCATTGTTGATACACTTGTAAGAGGGATGTGATATCTTTCTTATTCAAACCGTTACTTTCTGATCATTCCGCCAAGATCTAGTGATAGATAAGAGGAAACTCTTAGATAAGGTAACAGCAGTCAAAAGGAAATATCAATGGTACTAGAATATCGTTCAGCTCAATTTGAAGATCTAGAAAACCTCGTATCGCTACTCGCAAATGACCCTCTGGGTAGTAAGAGAGAGGACCCCAATATTCCAATAAACAAAGCCTATCACTCCGCATTAAAAGCCATCACTTGCGATCCAAACAATGAGTTGCTTGTTGTCGAACTTGAAGGTTTGTTAGTTGGTATGCTCCAAGTTACGTTTATTCCGTATTTGACGCACGTTGGTAGTTGGCGTTGTCTCATTGAAGGCGTCAGAATTCACGAAAAATTTCGTGGACGAGGCTTTGGAGAGCAAATGTTTCAACATGCGATTAAGCTGGCCAAGTCCAAGGGTTGCAACCTCGTTCAACTTACTAGCGATAAGCAACGTCCAGATGCCATAAGGTTTTATGAAAGGCTCGGTTTTAAGGCAACACACGAGGGATTCAAGTTAGCTCTATGAGTGATTGCTAACAATTGATAAAGGTATGCAAATAACGACTGGGTTTAAAATCAGCTAACAAGAATATCGCTAATGAATATTTATACTCATCCACTTTTGGGATACGGGAAAAAATCGGTTGGGAGATTGAGATCCCTTTCACCACTAAGCTAGCTATCAAAAACGAATCGAAGCCAATCCTAAATCAATACAATTGCTTACATTTAAAGCTCATGTTATTTGAAATGACTGATAATAAGTCTGGTTCTTATCCTTTGAAAAACCCATATACACTAACATTTAAAGGATTATCATGTCACAGCAACTCGAAACAAAGCTATCAATTAGTCTTCTTCTCCTGAGAGCCACCATATTCACCGTCTTTTTATTCTGGGGCTTGGACAAAATACTCGTTCCCGAACACGCCGTGAAAGTCATGCAAGGCTTTTATGGCCTAAGTGTATCAAGTAGCGCTATGATGGCCTTAGGCTTTCTTCAGATAGTCTTTCTGCTTGCGTTCTTGTTAGGCATATGGAAAAAAGTCACTTATGGCGCTATTTTGGCTTTACATGCAGCAAGCACGTTTGCGTCATTTGGAAAGTACATGGATCCGTTTAACAACCTACTCTTCTTTGCTGCATGGCCTATGTTAGCCGCCTGTTTCACACTGTTCATTTTAAGAGACTTTGATAATTACGTTTTTAAAACAAAGAGCAAAATCAAACCTAATGCAAATATCCATACAGCCTGATCAATTATTTGAGTGCGAGAATAGCGTTACCAACCATCTCAAAACCCTGTAACTGAACATCCGCTTTGAGTAAGTTCTGAATACGCTCAAGGCGGATGAATTCAGCTCATTGTCGTTTCGAATCAGGATCAAAGACAGCCGGGGCTAACCGGTTCCGGGCGCCATTGATGTCCGAGCACAATGAATCCCTGTGGGTGTTTAGCCCCACAACCTCTTGGCAAGCGAGCGAGTCTTATTCGGTGTTTGTCGATCCTGGAGGATATTGTGGACAACCGGCCCACTGGTCTTTTTGATCAGCCGTCTCTCATTGAAGCGTCCCTGGGGAAAAATCAGCCTATCCAGATCCCGATCAAGCTAAGTGGAGACTAGGTAGAGCAGGGGAGACCTAAGCCTGAGACACCACGAGCAAGGTCGACCTTCGTTAGCTGTCGACCTTTGCCTGTCGCAGCGTGGGCGGCTTGGGCTGGCGATGTCCCACGTCGGATAAGGTCATGGGGACAAAGCCGGGTAAGGCTTCGATTCGCGCAAGCCAACCGGTGAGGGCCGGGTAGTCTTGCAAATCCATGCCGGCTTCAGGCGCGAGCTTGGTGTAGGTGTACAAGGCCAGATCGGCCAGCGTGGGCGTCGGGCCCACCAGCCACTGCCGGCCAGCGAGGTATCCCTCAAGTTGTGTCAGCACCGTGAGCGCATCTTGCCTGAGGCTGTCATCCTTGATGGGGCGATGAAACACGTTGGCGGCGCGCAGTTTGGCCAGAGAGCCGGCCAATCGATGCGCCGCCAGAGACAGGAACTGCTCAATGTGGGCGCGCTTGATCGGGCAGGGCGGCAGCCATTGCTGCTGCGTATCGTAGACACTGGCCAAGTACACCAAAATCGCGTTGGAATCTGCAATTACGGTCTCGCCGTCCACCAGCACCGGAATTTGACCAAAGGGATTGAGGGCCAAAAAGGCCGGTTGCCGATGTTCACCTGCCGGCAAATCCACGGGGACGAGGGTGAACTCCACGTCGAGGAAGCTTAGCAGCAGGTGGGCGCGGTGAGCGTGTCCAGACAGAGGATGCCAATAGAGTGTCAGCATAGTACGGTTCCATAATCATCAAATCGACGCCATTAAAGAACACTTTGCACCAAAGAAAAACCGCACTACCATGGAATGATATTTTCTACTACGTTGATAATCTATGGATACTATTGATGGCATGAGAACAGTGGTGGCGGTGATTGAAACTGGCTCTTTTACGGCTGCCGCCGAACGCCTGGGCCTGTCCAAATCCCTGACGTCCAAATACGTTAATCAGGTGGAAGCGCAGCTCGGTGTGACACTGTTTCATCGTACCACCCGTAAACTGTCCGTCAGTCCACCCGGTTGGCACTACTATCGCCAAGCGCAGCAGGTCTTGACGCAGTTTGACAAGCTATACAGCCAGCTTGATGCTCACAACCAAACCGCATCGGGGCCACTTCGCGTGACGGCGTCACAAGGTTTCGCCGAAGAGCTGCTCAGTCCGCTCATTCCCGCGTTTCACGCCCAATACCCAGAGATCCAGATTGACTTGCTGGTGACCAATCAAAAGCTCGACTTGGTGGAGCAGGGGATCGACATTGCCTTTCGCGCCAGTACGCTTGATGATTCCGGTTTGCATTACCGCCCACTGATGTCGCTCAGCAGCGCCGTCTACGCCGCGCCCGAGCTCGCCGAGCAGTACGTCGACAGGCCAGCGGCTTTGCCATGCCTGATTGACAGCAACCTACATCCCACCGCGCGCTGGCCCGTGTCGAACACATCGCAGCGCAGCCGTGCCGTCAAGACGGTGTTCAAAAGCAATAGCCCTCGGCTCATTCGCCAGTTGACCCTGGCTGGTATGGGGGCCAGCTATCAACCGGATATTCTGGCGGCGCCTTATGTTCAGCGAGGAGAACTACAAAAACTCGACGAGGATTTCTCAGCCATGACGTTTCCGCTGGCGGCCCTGTACCGCGGCGGCGAGTATCAACCCGAACGGGTCAGGGTCTTTATTGATTTTGTGGCGCAACAATTCGGGACGTGAGGAGGGGCCGCGTAACACTTCTGAGGAGCCAAGATTGAAACGGGGCGGTGCTTGCTTTTATAGTGCAACTTTATCCATATCCACCGGTGAAAAAGAGCGCATGGGTAACAAAAAAATAGCGGTCCTGATTGATTCCGACAATACGCCCCATTCAAAACTGGCGGCGATCATTGAAGAACTTTCCAGTTTCGGCCACATCGTCGTCAAACGCGCCTATGGTGACTTTTCGTCTGAGCGTTTGAAAAACTGGAAGCAACCCTTGAATGAATTGGCGATCCAAGCCAAACAGCAGTTTGCCTACACGTCAGGCAAGAACGCCACCGACTCGCTGATGATCATTGATGCGATGGACCTGCTCTATAGCCAACGTTTTGATGCGTTCGCGCTCATCTCCAGTGACAGCGACTTTACCAGCCTGGCTACTCGGCTACGCGAGTCCGAGATACACGTCATCGGGGTCGGCAAGGCCATGACACCGAGCTCGTTTAAAAACGCTTGTGATGATTTCGTGGCCATCGAAAATTTGCAGGGGGCGACGGAGGTGGATGACGCTCAGCGCAGGCCCAACCAAAACGCGGAACGGGAGCTGTGGCGCCTCATGCACCAAACGTGGCAAAACTATCGAGATGAAAATGGTTGGGTGAAACTAGGGGAAGCGGGTCAGTACCTGAAACGGATCAAGCCAGACTTTGACCCTCGTAATTACGGATTAAAGAAACTGTCGGACTTCTTTGACCAATACCCCACACGCTATAAAACCCGTCACATCAAACGTTCGGGGCTGGAGTTTAAGTTGATCACCAAGGCCCGCCAACTCAAGCTCCAAGGGGCCAACGGCCACACGTAACCTTTTGATAAGTCGGGCTTTGGTGCACACCATCACTGATGAGGAAGGAGGGGAATTTTGTTTTGCATCAGCTTGCTCAAAACAGTAGATGAAGTACAACCAACCAGTTTATATCAAAGATAAACTGGTTGGTTGCTCATGCCAATCCTGACTTCTTAGTGCGACAGCAAAGGCTTCCATCAGACGCTAGATAGAAGCCTTACAGTGAGTTAGTTCTGTTCGACAACGGTGATAGTTTTACTGGCGCTGTCGAAAGACACCCGATAAGTCTTGTAGTCACTGACTACATAGTCTGAGCTTGGATAAGCATTAGTCCAACTGCCATTGTCAATCTTAAAGCGTGCGGGACTCTCTTCACCATTAAATGACTGGATCGTAAAGTATTGTTTGGTTGCAGCGTCATAGCTTAGCTGAGTGAGACCCCATTGGTTAGGTGTGCCTCGGAAATACCATACTTCGTTACCTTCATTATTACACTGGCTGAGCGGAGCCCAAACACCAGCGAGGTAACAAAATGCCCCTTGAGAGGCGATAAGATCAGCTGTCTGATGACTACCATTGTCACTAAAGATAACTTGGGCACTACTTATCTTACTCCCGAAGTCATGGCAGTAAACGCCGTTCTTAAGCTGCATTTGAACACCTGGCCAAGTGGCATTATCGATATTCGATTCGCTGGCGACGTTCCAATAGTACAGGGTTGGAGAATGGAAGTGTTGCTGATTATCAAAACAGATCTCTTGCTCGGTCGCTGGTTTTGGATCCGGGCCACAGTCTGTACAAGCATCACCCACCACCGCGCCAACATGAATGGCAGCAGCATGATCACCGGCAACAGAGAAATCCGCGTAGCCACCGCTGACGGTGATCGTCGATGGGCCTTGCGCTCCCGGCGCGCCAATACACTGCCCCGTCTGCTCATCATAGTTTGCCTCAATGACGTTGCAGTACACATTATCTGGCATGCCAGTGTACAAACGTTGAGATAGAGCGCTACCATAGCGTTTGTTGATCACCACATAACCGAGACCACCGCGGCCGAACGCGATTTGATCGTTTCCGTTTTGCCACCAGTCGGTGACCGTCCACTCTGAGGCGGTATGGTTTCTGAATGAGACCATGTTGGCGATGCCGCGCCATTGGTGCTCACACACCCAACTGCCGCCGTCAAAACCACACGCATCACCTGTATGAACACCGTTGCTCGGTGGCCCTGCATCGAAGTCACCACCAAAGAAATAACCCGACATGATTTTTGGATATCCATATGGGTACGCTAGGGTAAAGATATTGGCGAGATTATAACCATTCCCTGAGACACCATGCCAGATGGGTCCATTAGGGTTGTGTCTCTCTTCATCATGATTGGTCACGAACGTTACGGCATCGCTACTCGAAAGTTCGAGCTCGTGGCCGATGTTGCGAAGGCTCGCAATATCACTGTTTCTAAATGCAGGTCCCACACGTCGAGCGTAATCAAACTCAGTGACATCACCGATATGCTTGTACTCGGAAGGCTTGACCGGCTCTGAATAAGCCCCAATGACTTCTTGGAAGATATAAGGATTGCCGTTAAGTTTATTTTTGATCGCCTCAATATCGCCAGCAGGGATATGTTTGGCTGCATCAATACGGAAACCAGCGACCCCCATGCTGATCGCATCATTCATGTAGTCAGCGATCTTTTGGCGCACATACTCAGACTCAGTTTTTAGATCATTGAGCCCAACTAGGTCACAGTTTTGCACCTGCCAGCGGTTTCCATAATCAATCTCTTTACTGGTGCACGTGTGGAAGTCATTACTGCCATAAGGCACGTCAGGAAACGAACGGTTCCACGCTGCCATGTGGTTGATGACCGCATCAAGGTAGATGTCGACACCAGCTTCTTTACATCGCTGAACCATGCTTTGAAACTGGGCTCTATCACCACTTCGACTGTCAAACGCATAACTGACAGGTTGATAACGTGTCCACCACTGGTTGCCAGAGATGGTTTTATTCGGTGGCGAAACTTGTACTGCCGCGAAGCCTTTCGGCCCGAGAAAGGTTTCACATTCAGTCGCAATATCTTCCCACCCCCATTCAAATAGGTGTACAAAAGCCGTTTTTGGGGTGGCCGCGTGTGCGACAGTGCTGAAAGCTAGACCAGAGCTTACAGCGAGCGCAATTAACGTTGTTTTTTTCATCGATCTCTCATTCATAAAGTTAGACACAGGCTGTTGAATACACTGCACTTTGTAATATGGCCACTCCATCGGGGGTCGGTGTGCGCTTTGTTTGTTAGCGTTGCAGAGGTAAGGAACGTCAGACACAGAGGAGATGCCTCCTTATTCAACAGTGCACTTAATGTTGCACAAATAATAACCAACATGAATTTGTCTTGGTTATATCTTTAAGACTCATCACTAATGGTGTGGGTATTTGAGAGTGCGGTTAGATCCGGCTCACTTAATGTGGCGAAATAATGAGCACATTAAGTGCCTTAGTAGAGTGTTAAGCATGAACAGCGGAAAGTAATGGGATTAAGGCTTGGCTTTTGAGCAGTCACAAAAATAGACTCTCAAAGAGTGAATAGACTATTTGCAGTATCAGTTCGCATAAGGTTGCTGCGATAGTCTTAATATGTGAGCTCATCGACAATTTCTTTGGTTGTACAACGACTACACCAATACGACGTTAACTATCGCCATCGTAGTCGTCGTTAGGCCACGGCCTCTGGACAAAATTGAGCCAGACTTTTCTCTGGCTCGTTATCCTAGATTTGGGTTATTACAGGTCAACCCTAATCGTGAAGCTTTGCGCCTTTAACGATTTTATCCACGAGCTTTTGCTCTGCACATAGTGCAATCCCGACCAAGGGTAAGTGCTCCGTATCATAGGAACGAACGGTGCCTCGATTCGCTTCATCATGACCTGTTGCAAACATATCATCGATGAATATGGCCGTTTCTGTGCTTGCACGATGAGCGCGTTGGATAAAAGTTGGCAGTTTACTTCTCTTCACTTTAAGGACAATTGTTGGCTGAATACAAAGCGGTAGGTAGGTGTTGTCACTCCCATCCACATACCGTTCTCCAGTCTGAACCGCGGATGTTGAAGTGATGCCACCAGATAAAAAACTGACAACATTCAATTTCTGCCATACCGGTAAATCCTCCGCCACAACAATGACAAACTTGGAATTAAATTGCATATAACCTCTTATTAATCAGAACACTAAATCAATGACAGGCGACACGCCCATCTTTAAGCCAACAAACATTAACAACACGGCCATTAGCTTATTCATGACAACTAAGTAGTCAGTTTCGTTTATCTTTTTGCCTATAAGACGCCCTGCAATGTAGTAAACCGTAGGGGCACCAAACGCCAGTAGTGCCAAAATAGCGCACCACACAAAGATGTACCCGCCCGTAATCCCTACGGAGGGAAATTGAACGGTTGCAATAGGTAATGCAACCGTAATGCCTTTCGGATTAAGCAGTTGAAGCATCAAACCGTCTCGCAAATTCATGTTTTGGCTAGGCTTTAATTCAACCTTACCCACTTGGCTTACGAATATTTTGTATGCCAACCAAAGAATGTAGAGAGCCCCCAATATTGCGGTCCATTGTAAGAAAGCATCATTCATTAATGTTTCGCCAATCAGCGAAACCGCGCTGAATAATGCAAACATGGCGATTGAGACACCAAGGCTAAAGCCAAATATTGAACTTTGTTTTTGTATGCCACTGTTTAAGCAGATAGCGTTGACTGGCCCCGGGGTGTACATGACCCCTAGAGCATAAATAATTATGTCCAGCATAGCGTTGATCTTTTGGTCGATGCTTTAGTTGAGGCTAAAGCGAGAGTTGTTTTTGGTATTGGGTTGGCGTGATGCCAAACGTATTTTTGAAGTTACGATTTAGATGACTCAAATCAGAAAAGCCGTACTTAAACGCAATATTCGCGGCATTATCACCTAGCTCTAACTCGTGTTTTACTCGGTTGATTTTATAGCTAAGTACATACTGGTGTGGCGTCATACCAAACTGTTTGTTAAACAGTCGAATGAAATGATATTTAGACATATTGGCAGCGTTTGAAATCTCTTCAATCCCTAGCTTTCGATTTAGGTTGAAGTGAATAAACTCCTTGGCTTGCTGCAATAGTTTGTCTGTTCGCCCATACGCCTTCTCAATGAACGAGCCATCGCCAAGGCGAACAATCGAATGCGCAATGCCCAGCAAGAGGTGCTCTTCTTCTAGTGAAGAAAGCGGCTGTGCTAAGTTCATAGAGCGGGCAAGTGAGATGATCTGGCGTTGCAACACCGCATCGTGAAAGGATGACGCTTTCAATCGAGACTGATCCTTAGACACACTCCCTATGCTTTGCATCAAACTCATCATTGTTGACTCAGGGATGTAGAGCATTTCATACTCCATATCTTTTCCACCTCCAGCATGCCCATCATGAACCTGCTCTGGATTAAAAAAGACAACGTTTCCTGCCTGACTTTTGTGAAAAGCGCCATTGCTGAAAAAGTCCTGACGACCACGGCAAGTCACACCAATACTGAACTCTTCATGAGCATGTTTACTGTAACTAAAGTCTCTCATCTTTGCCGAAAATGAACACAATCCTAGAGTGTGCGCACTTTTTTGATAGCTAAACTGTTCTTGCATTCTGACAGACTCAATCTATTTGGTGGAAACATAAGGAAAGTATAGAGAGCAAGTGATGGTGAAGATAGAACAAAATTGCTCAATGCATAACCGTTACTTTTTCTTACCTAGCAAACGTTGGGGCAATTCTGAGTGACCAACTGTCAACGATAAAGCGTCTGGATCGTGGGAAGTGTTAAGTTGACTATTTATGAATGAAGTATGCGATGACGACTTTGGCAGTGTGGACGGGTGTGAAGAAGCAACCCTCTGTTGAATAGTTAGTGCTAAGCCTTAACTCGACTCTAAAGATTCAACAACAGAAATTGATTAAACCTGCCCGCCGCATCAGCTCAGGCTTTTCAAGCAAAGAGTGTTAGCGGCATTTGATCAGAGAACGTTGGTAAGTTAGACACCCATCAAATCTAAGTGGACTACCGCCTAATTCGATTCCCCAGTATTTCGATGTAACCAAAGGTGTCTGCGCGTGTTGTTTCACGTCATGGATAGAACAGACTTCTTGATTTTAAGGCGATGAATAAATGACTCGACGTCTAGGACTTTCACCGCCATCAAGCTCAGCACATTAAGAAAAACCCTCAATCGATGATTAAGGGCTTTCTCGTACTATGAATTGATAAAATGGCTTAACTTTGGCGTAACTGGGCTTTCGTCAGCGTCACATGCACCTTAGTGATATGACCATTTCGTGCAAAAATTGACTTTGAGACACTGTGAGGAATCGTTAGTTGATCATAGGTTTCGCTTGATCCTGTATTGCTAAAGCAAGTAATGCTTGCCTTATCGGCAATCCGATAGAAAAACGGGATCTGACAGTAGGTAAAGGCAAGTTGGCCTTTCTCAACGTTAAAGCTGCAGTTTTCACCTTGTACATTCTGACAATCAAACTGCGCCGCTTCTGTTAAGAACTCAGCGTGATTAAGGAGAGTCGGGTTGATGTGAATCGTTGCATCCTCAACCTCAAGACCCAGTTCAACAAAGCGTGTAATCACCTCTTCTTTTACCTGACCCGTCATCCCCGGTTGTTGCGCGCCTGCCTGTTTAGGCGTATGTGAATAAGGATCGGTTGGGAAAGCGCCGTAGTTCTGTGGAGTTTTGTTGAAGCCAATGCCTGCACGCACGCTATAGTAGTACTCAGCCAGCTTTAGGGTCTCTTCGCTTTGTGCGTCGAGTTTTCGAGCAACCAGATAGTTCTCTTGAACCGCTAGCAACAGCTTCGATACCATATGCCAGTAGATACAGCCAAGGCCTTCATAACCAAACATGGTGCCAGAGCGACCAGTAAAGGCTTTGTGATTAAATACCTCTTCATATAAAGCTTGGACCTGCTCTTTCACTTCAGCATTTATTGACTTAACGCCCTGTAAAGCCACGGCAAGGTAGCCTGCATTTTCAAAGTCTGGGTTAAAGTGAACGTTACCCTCTGCATCACTGTTGATAATGCGCTGATCACCTTGCTGCAACATCTCATTGAGCGCTGGGATGGCCTCGAGTTTGTCTTGAGGGATGTGGTTTTTATCTGCAAAGCGACTCAAGTCCCGGTCTGGGTAGAGCATAAAGCTGTGTTGATCCGGTCGGTACATGTCGCTGGCAAAGAGTTTGTCCAAAAGCCCAACCGCTTGTTTCGGCGATAACACGCCAGAGCTCAGTACCGCAACCTGACCTTCAAGCATTGGGTAGAGTTGTTCGATTTTGAGTGTTTCCGCCGAGTAAGTGACAATGTTGTATGCATTGTATAGACCGTCTTGGCGCAAGTTGCTGCCAATGCTTGAATCAAGCACCGCTAAGCTAGTAGTGAGCAATTGTTTGACTGTCGATAACTCGACATTGGTTTTACCAGAGAAGCCATTCATGCGGTAAACCTTAGCGCGGTATTGTTCAAATGCTTTCTCTAACTTAGTTAGAATGGCTTTGCGAGTCTGGCGAGTAACGGTTTCGTAGCGAATTTCTTTCTCGGCTTCACTCAGCGTCTTCTCAATCGCGAGCATCCACTCATACACTTCTTTAGAAATGGACACTGAGCTCGGAGCTGCATTGATGAGTTTTTGCATAAAGGCCACATAGCGGCGCATGTAGTACAAAGTCACCATCGACAATCCATTGCCGACAATCGCATTGTTCGCATCGTTCCATTCTGGACGTTGCGTATTGAGCCAGATACCGCCATCTAGCACTAGGTTGCTGAGCTTCGACAGTAGAGGAACCAACACTTTTTCCAGGAGGTTCACCGAGTAAACTTGATTTTCCCCTTCAACGAGCAGTCGGCCGTCGCTGCCTAGTCTGGCAACGCGTTGCTCGATAGTCGCTTGAAGCTCTTTGTCAAAAGCCACGGTGTCTTTTGGATTAGCAAATAACTGCTCAACATTGCACAGTTTGTAGGGCACGTTGGCATAGCTGTATACATCACTGACCAGCAGCGTTTTTAGCTCGTCACTTTGATACTTGTCAGCCAGCTCTAAGAACTTGAGTAGATAGATGATCTGATGATCGCCCCAGTAACCGATGTTGCTCCATGGATCGTCTGGTTCAAGCAGTTCCCAGTCAATTCCGTCTTTGGTAATGCGGTATGGGTTGTAGCCGTCAATGGTCGAAGCGTTAACAAACTTCGCAATAAACGAGGGGATAAACTCCGGGTAGCTCAGAGCAATGGCTTCCCAGTTTTGGAAGATATCGCGCCAGTTACCTTGATAAGAGAGCAAACGCTCACCATTCTCATCTTTAAGCTTAATTTCGTAGTGGTTCCAAGGACGGCTTGGATCACCGTGTCGACGGCCAAACGTTAATGGTAGGTATTCATAGGCTAGGCGGATCAATTGAACGTCTTGAGTTGCTTTGGCTTGGCAAACTAGCTCTCGATGGGTAAAAGTTTCTGGCAGATCGGCAAAGAAAGAGTCATGTTTGTCTGCAACCACTTTGTTGGCGTTAATGATGGTCTTAATCACGTCAGCTTTGTCGAGATCATAGTTGTTCTCAATCACGCCGCCACGCATATTATTAAACAGTACATTTGCGTAGTGGTGGACACTGGTAGTTTCTTCGGCGGTAATTTGCCAAGCATCGGCACCAGACATCAGTGTGATCAGGTCGTTTTGATTGTCAGCGATGCTCTGATCGACTTGTTGGCGTAGTTCTAAAGGCTTGGTGAGTAACTGATTGAGCTCAACGACTTCACGGTGACCTTTGTCGATATCGGCGACGAGCATCCAACCCTGTTGACCATGGGCCTTCAGGGAAAGGGTTTTATGAATGAGGTAACTGCCGCGAACGCCTTTGGTTAGTGTCTCTGGCACTATCTCACGGCCTCGACGGAAAGCGTTCAGTTGCTCACTGGAGAGCAGGGTAGAACACGCTCCCTGACCAAGCGCAAACACGGTACTAGCAAGGAGCGATTCTGCAGGTTCAGCACGGTCACTCAGCTTTGCATACATAGTATAAAGCGCCAGAGGCGAGTTTTCGGAACGCTCATTCCACTTGTAAGCGTCGACCAATGCGCTACGTGTTTGCAGCGCGCTGAGCGGCGCGCCAGAAGGCAATAGATTTTGTAAACCATCAAGCACTTCTAACTCGCGACCCTGACCTGAAAGGTCGCTAAACTCACAATGTCTGATAAAGCCAAAACGCTCACTGCTACTCCAGCTGTAAGTGAATTTAAGCTTTAACGTGTGGTTAAGCTCTTCGAATACGATCTTATCGCCAATGGTATTTTTGTATAAGTTGCGTTCTGTATGGTACAGCCCATCATGGTGGCGGTTGAAAGGTTCCCAAAGTGTCGCACCGTTTTCACTTTTTACTCGAACGATGGTTTTAGAACCTGTGTTCTCTGCGTTTTCATGGATATGATCGACTGAACGATAAGGGAATAGCGCATTTTCAGGACGAATACGACCCGCAGAAAGACAGCCGGTTGATGAGATAAATAACCAATGATCGCTGGCTGATACAACACTGATAAAGAAAGGGCTCATTCGATCAACGTTAGAGATTTTGTAGAATCGCTCGCCCATCAGGTCAACAAACTGACCGCTGATCGCCTGGTTTGCTTGATAGTTAAAGTTCATAGATTTGTTCCTTTTTTGAGCGCATTTGTATTTTTTGGCCGAGCGGGGGCCAAACCAAGCACCATCGGAGTATTTGATGGTCAGCTTGGCTGATAAAATGCACTATTTAGATTGTGTTAAATTCTATTGCTGTGGCTCAAGATGGTGGCAGCGTGCGTAATGATCTTCTCCGACCCTGGTTGGTTCGGGAATAGATTCAGTGCACGCTTCGGTCGCTTTTAAGCAGCGACTTGCGAACGGGCAACCAACACTATTGGGCTTCCAGAGTGGGATTTCCCCTTTTTTGGCTGACAGTTCACGTTTACCCGAGTTGCCCACCTCCGGAACCGCAGAAAGCAGTAGCTGCGAGTAAGGGTGTTGTGGATTTTGTGTCACGCTGTCGCTGTTACCCCATTCGACCATATGACCGACGTACATCACGGCGGTTTTTTCTGCGAAGTATCGAGCAGTGGCAATATCGTGAGTGATGTACATAAACGAAATGCCGTGCTTATCCTTTAAGTCAGACATTAGGTTCAAAATACCTAAGCGCACCGAGACATCGAGCATCGAGATGGGCTCATCGGCAAGAATCACTTCTGGAGAGACCGCGATGGCACGGGCAATGGCAACACGTTGACGTTGGCCACCACTAAGCTCATGCGGGTATTTCTCCGCGGTTTCTTTGACCGGAGAAAGCCCAACCATCTCTAGCAGCTCATACACAAGCTTTGGAATGGCATGCTTTCCTGCGCGATTGTGAATCATCAATGGGCGCGCAATATGGTGGTAGATCGTGTGAACAGGGTTGAGTGAACCAAACGGGTCTTGGAAGATCATCTGCACTTGGCGTGCATACTCTAACTCGCCATTTTCTTTGATGTACTTATCGAGCGGCTGGCCTTTAAACTCAACATCACCGGCGGTTTTGTCGTAGATACGTGTCAGTACGCGTGCGCCAGTACTTTTACCAGAGCCCGATTCGCCAACAATCGCCAGCGCTTCGCCTTTACGTAGGTCGAAGGACACGTCATTCACTGCGCGCATCATAGTGTCTTTGACTGACTGACCAATCGGGAAGTCTTTCACCAAGTTTTTGACTGAGAGAATGACCTCAGGATTTGTTGCATTTTCCATCTTTTTATCCTCTTAAACTAGGTGACAAGAAACGAGATTGCCGTTGTCGACTTTAACCAAAGTGGGCTCAACGTCTTTACACTTGTTGATACACTCAGTACAACGCGCTTGGAAATTACAACCTTGCGGGATCTGTAGCAGGTTAACGGGGTTGCCAGGGATGCCGTACAAGCGCTCTTTGGGACCATGGATGGTTGGGAACGACGAGATCAAACCTTTGGTGTATGGGTGTTGTGGGTTACCAAACACCTCTTTCGCATCCCCAAGTTCAATCAAGTTGCCTGCGTACATAACGCCGATACGGTCTGCGATCTCACCCATCAGGCTTAAGTCATGACTGATGAACAAGATAGAGAAGCCAAACTTGCTTTTCAGTTCATACAGCTCGTTGAGGATTTCACGCTCAACCACGACATCCAGTGCCGTGGTCGGTTCGTCCATGATGATCAATTGAGGCTCTAGCGCCAGCGCAACCGCGATAACCACACGCTGACGCATACCACCACTGAGCTGGTGCGGGAAGCTAGCCATACGATCACCGTGGATACCGACAATGTTAAGCAACTCGACTGCACGTTCATGGGCTTGCTTGTAATTGATTTTGCGGTGCGCAAGAATCACGTCAGTTAACTGCTCACCGATAGTAATTACCGGGTTGAGCGAGTTCATGGCACTTTGGAATACCACAGAGACATCATTCCAACGGAAATGACGCAATTGCTTGTCGTTCATCTTAAGCACGTCTTGGCCGTCGTAAATGATCTCACCCTCAGAGATAAGTGCAGGGGCTTTATGTAGACGAGAGATAGCAAAGGCCAGTGTACTCTTGCCACAGCCAGATTCGCCAGCGATGCCCAGTGTTTCCCCCGGAGCGATAGATAGACTCACGTTGTTTACCGCTCTTGCTACGCCGTTTGGCGATACGTAGTCAACACAAAGGTTGTTGATTTCTAATAGATTGCTCATCGTAGACCTCGGCGCTTATCTGCTTCTTTTTTAAGTTGATACCATAGTTTGATGTGTGGACCAGTACGTAGTTTAGGGTTGCTGACTTGGTCAATTGACATATTGATCAGGGCCAGTGCACCCCCCGTAATTGCGAGTGCCATCGCTGGTACCAGCATTTCCCACCATGCGCCTGTGTACAGTGATGAAGACGTTTGTGCCCAGTAGAGCATTGAGCCCCAGCTTACTTCTGTCGCATCGCCTAGACCAAGGATACCTAAGCCTGCTTCAGCGCCCATTGCGTAAATCACTGTGCCCAAGAAGCCTCCAAATACGATAGAGACAAGGTTTGGTAGAATCTCAACCAGAATGATACGAACCTTCGACTCGCCCATAACCTCTGCAGAGATGATGAATTCTTTGCTGCGAATCGCCATGGTTTGCGCGCGTATGACTCTTGCGCCCCAGGGCCATGAGGTTATTCCGAGTAACACGGTTATCACTAAGGAGCCCACTTGTCCTAAGAAGGCCGCGAGGACGATCAGCAAGGGTAACTGCGGAAAAACCAAGAATACGTTCGTCAAAAAGTTCAAGCGTTCATCAATTTTGCCACCGAAGTAACCTGCGGAAATACCGATGATGACCGCAATGCTCATCGCGATAATACCCGCAGAAATGGCGACGGTGAGCGACTTCTGTCCGCCGTGCAGCACTTGGCTGTAGACGTCACGACCGCTGCGAGTTGTGCCCAGGTAATGCTCAGCACTGATTGGTTGATGTGGACGAGCAACGCGCTTTTCTGGATTGTGTGTCGCTAATACTGGCGCAAAAAGGGCCCCCGCTAGAACGATGGTCAGTAGCAGTCCGCCGATGATCGCTGGAGGATTGCCGTAGAAAAATGCGTAGACTTTGCCTAGCGACTTTTTAATACGCTGCCAAGAAAATTGAGACTCACGAACCGTTAGCGCCGGGTCATTGGCTGGAGGCGTGGTGATTGATTTGTCCATGATGCACCTTAATTTGAGATTCGTGGGTCAAGCCAAACGTAAAGTAAGTCGGCGATAAAGTTTGCTGTCAGAACAGCAGTAACCAAAATAAGCAGAATGGCTTGAATAAGCGGGTAGTCACGCGCAACGATACCCTTAAGCAGGATGTTGCCAAGGCCTTGGTAGTTAAAGACCACCTCTGTCATGATAGAGCCCGCGAATGAGAAGCCAATGGCCATGGCGATAGCGGTTGCAACAGGAAGAATAGCGTTACGGCCTGCATAGCGAGACATCACTCGATAGCTGCTGAGACCTTTTGCTTCTGCCATGGTGACGTAGTCTTCACCGAGTACGTTAATCATGGCGTTACGCATGTTAAAAACCCAAGTAGAAATGCCGACGACCACCATTGACCCTACAGGTAGCACTGCGTGGAGGGCGACGCTTGAAATGAACTCCCAGGTAAATCCTGGCTCTAGTGACGGATCATAAGTGTAAGCAAGTGGCAGCAGCTCAAGCTTTAAGCCAAAGAAATAAAATAGTAACAGAGCGGTAACCACATAGGGGAAGTTACTGATGAACGCGAGTACAGGTGGTACCACCTGACCAAAAATGCCTTCGCGTCGGTAAGAGGCATAAGTACCAATACTCACACCGATAATGAGTGCCACAATCAGAGAGCCTAACGCGAGGAACATAGTCCAAGGTAGTGCCATTGCAATGACTTCAGATACGTTGACGGGGAACATCAACACTGATGGGCCCAAATCCAGAGTGAAGACACTCTTCATGTAAGCCAAGTATTGAACAAAGATGTTGCCATCGACAAATCCGTACATTTCACGAACCGCCTCCATTTGCGCAGGGTCCATGCGACCTTGAGCGGCAGCGAACAGGGCATCAACAGGGTCACCTGGCATTAAGCGAGGCAACATGAAATTGAACGAGATTGCAATGAGAAACGCGGTAAAATAAAAGCCAAATCGGCGAGCTAGAAACGACATAACGAACCTTTTTAATGAGGGAGCCATATTCAGCTCCCCTTTGTACATCGTAGATTGCTGGTAACTCACATATGAGCTACTAACGCAGCATTACTTCAGGTGTAGTTTGTTGAGGATGATGACGCGCTTACCACCGTCATACCATACAGGTTGCACGTATGGGTTGCTCGCACTTGGCCAACCGACAACGTTTTTAGTGCTGTACTGGAACCAAGTTGCATTGGAGAACAAAGGAATAAACGGCAAGTTTTTCGCTGTGTATTCCTGCAACTGAGAGATGATTTTTGCTTGTTCTGCTTCATCACCAATCCCACCAAAGCTATCAATCAGATCATCGATCTCCGCTGAGTTAACACCATGGCCAGCATGCCAGGTTTTACCAATACGAGAAGTATGGAAGTACTCTTGGTACGCCAAAATAGGGTGAGTGGCCACCAGTGACCAGTTGATTGACATGGTGTAGTCACCTTGTTTCAGATTGGCGTCATACACGGCCCAGTCAACGGTTTTAACGTTAGCCTTGATACCGACTTCGTCGAAGTACTCGGTGACCATCTGAACAACTTGAATCCAGTCTGTCCAACCGTTGACCACTTCGATATCAAAGCTGACGGTAGAGCCGTCTTCGTTGTCGCGGTAGCCATCGCCATTGCGATCTTTGATGCCAGCTTCATCAAGCAGTTGCTTGGCTTTTTCTGGGTTGTACTGCGCTAAATGACCGTATTTATCGTTCACGCCTTGGTCGATATGGGTGTTGTACAATTCAGCGATACCACCAACATTGTAGTTAGCGGTTGGGTAGCCATAGGCCGCAATGTCGACGATCATGTCGCGATCCAGTGCCATAGAAAGCGCTTGGCGTACTCGGATATCATCAAATGGTGCTTTCTTGGTGTTGACGTAGAGATGAATGGCGTCGTTCGCTGGGTACCAGAATTTGTGATTGGTTTTATCTGAAGCGACGAATGTCTCTTCAACGCTAGCAATAAAGTTTGAACCCCAATCGATCTCGCCTTTAATGAGTGCAGGCTGAATCTGAGAATTGTCGTTGTATGAACGGAAGTTCACGCAGTCTAGGTATGGACGTCCTTCAAGATAGTAGTTCGGGTTGCGACAGAGCTCCATTTGTTGCGGTTTCAGGAACTTAACTTCAGTCATCGGGCCGCTGCCAACGGGATTAGGATTGGTGAAGGTCGTCAAATCCTCCACTTTTGACCAAATATGCTTAGGTACAATGTGGTAACGCTCTAAGTTCCAAACAAAGGTTGAATCGGGTTCGTTAAGCTCGAAGACAATCGTTTTGGCATCCGGAGCGGTAATCGCTTTTAGGTTCTTACCTGACCAAATCCCTTTTTGGTCAAACGCAGGCGCTTCTTTGGTTAACATAAAACTAAACACAACGTCTTCGGCGGTTAATGGTATACCGTCAGACCATTTTAGATTGTCACGCATTTTTACCGTGATAGTTTTGAGATCATAAGAGTAAGAAAAAGACTCAGCCAAGCGGAAATCCGTTTTCCCCGTCATGTTATTGAATACAATCAAAGGCTCAAACATGATGCCATGGAGTAGGTCCTTGGTGGTGTAAGGGTTGTAGTTATCAACAAAACCCGTATTTACAATAGGGACGGTCAGTGTACCGCCTTGTTTGATGGTTTCGGCTTGAACAGCGCCAGAACACAGAATCCCAGTAGCGAGTGTAGCGATAAGAGTTTTATTCAGCATCTCAAGTTCCTTAGATAGCCATATTTTTAGTGTAGCGACAAAAAGAAAGCGCTTTCTTTGACACTATTGTTAGTGAATAAACTGTCAGCTTCAAACCCAAGTAGTAAAAATCATTCTTAGATCACAAATAGTGCAAAATCGAAGCTAGGCGATGATGGAAATGCTGATTCATTGTAAATACTTGTATATTAATAATATTATTGGAATTATGTGGGGCCGTTTTTAATATGTTGTTTTCATATGCTGCCCTACGTAATGCACAAATATAGTGCGTTGAAGTGTGTTTTTTTGAACAGGATCACCTCGTTTTACTGGATATTTTTGCTTAGTATCACAAAAACGTTAAACATATAAGAAAGCGCTTTCTTTGGCGGATTTGAAGAGTAAAGTAAGGCCGTTATTGGTAATCTCGGAGAAACCATGGATACGTTTTGGAATGGGAATAAGACGGCCGTCAGACAGCGCTATGAATGGGCACTCATCAATCTTTTGTTATCAAAATTCAACGAACACAAAAGCTTGAGTCGTGACCAAACCGATTACCCCAATGCCGAAGATGAAGGGAGGGTGCTCGAACGTGGAGCCAGTGCTCTGGTCACCGTTGCAGGCAATCGAAAGTTCGAAGGCCGCTCATTCATTGAAGTGAAAAAGCCATTATGCTTTGGCTTGTTGGGCCGCCGTGTATTGGTGGTTAAGGACAATCGGGTAAACGAATTTGAGCATTTAAATCAAGCCGCCCTTAAGAAAATGAAACTGGGCGTTCCTGCTACCTGGGTCGATGCAGAGTTGTTTCGTGCCAATGATTATCATGTTGTTGAGCAGGGCAGTTTGGAGCAAATGTTAGCATGGCTTAATGAAGAAAAAGTGGATTATTTATCGTTAGGGGTTGCTGAAGCGCAGGACGTATTAAATAGCTATCCTGAATACTCCCAAGATTTAACCATTGAAACTACTTTGCAGCTCAACTACCCGTTCCCGTTGGTTTTCTATGTCAATCAACGTCAACCTGAGTTGGCTGATATGCTGTCAAGAGCCATCGACGAGATACGACAAACAGGTGAGTTCGAAGCGCTTTACAAGCGCTATTTCGGCAAGGTGATTGAACAATTGGACTTGCCGAATCGGACACAAATTCATTTACATAACCCGCTGGTACCAGAAGGTTACTGAGCAAGTGGATGTAACGATGTAATACAAAGCAAAGTAGCAATAGGAGAGCTGCACTGGCCTTATTTCATCGTGTATACCGAGTCACGCTCGACCATTTCTGGGTTGAGGATATGCTTGGCTTGGTATGCAGCGTCTTTGACCATAGCCAACACGTATTTCGCGGCTTCTCGCCCCATCTCTTGTACAGGAAAATTGACGGTAGTGAGGCGCGGTCTGATATGGGCGCTGTGATAGTCGTTATCAAAACCAACAATAGATAAGTCTTTACCGATTTCGATACTGCGCTCAGCGGCCACATCATAAACAGAAATCGCAATGTTGTCGTTTTGACAGAAAATAGCGGTCAACTCAGGGGCTCTATCTAAAAGGCGGCGAGCACGTTCGTGGTTACCATCGTGATCAAAACGTCCTTCTATGACATAGCTGGTGTTGTACTGAATACCAAACTCATCCAGTGCCATTCGATAGCCTTGTAAGCGGTCTCGGCTATCTCCTTTACTCAATTGACCCGTGATACAGCCGACTTTTGTATGACCGCGGTCAAGCAGGTACTTGGTTGCGATGTACCCACCCAGCTCGTTATTGATGTATATACAATTATCGGCAATGTCAGGAATGTAGCGGTTCAAGATAATCGTAGCTGGATTCTGTTTAACCACATTGATCAGTTCATCGTCAGAGAGCATATCAGAGTGAAGAATAAAGCCATCCACACGCTTAGAACGCAGAAAATCAATCGACTCTCGCTCCTTTTGCAAAGACTCCTGACCACTAGTGACTATCAGGTGGTTGTTGTTGGCACGTACTGTATCTTCGGTGTGGTGCATTAATGGACCGTAAAAGGGACCATCAAGTGACCCCACTAACATACCGATACTGTTAGAGCGACTGGAAGCTAGGGCTTGGGCAAAAGTATTGGGTTGGTAACCGAGTTGCTCAATAGCTTCGAAGACTTTTTGCCGATTACTCTCTTTGACCGTTGGATGGCCGTTGATCGCGCGAGATACGGTTGACTGAGAGACTTTTGCTAATTCTGCGACTTCTTTAATTGTGATCAAGATACTTATCTCTGAATGAATGAAATTATGACCAATACGCCCAGTGCGAAAAACACGAACTCAGAACGGCTTATCGTAATGGCAATCTAGGCGGCAATTCATTGGTCGAAGCGTTAGTTTTACATCTCGCACAATGCCTGTATTGCGGAGTTTAAAAGTATAACCAGTATCTGTGATATAAATCCAAAGAAAGCGCTTTCTTTGAGAGTTGGATCAAGTATTTTTGTGAGGAAAAATGAGTAATATCAAGCGGATTTTTCATACAACGTAATTCTCAGTAAAACCTTTTTGTGGAGTAGGGGGACATGAATCGGTCTGAACCAAGTGTTACGTGCTTTTAGCATTAACAAAGGATCTACAATGTTCAAAACTATCCATATCAAGCCGCTCTTATGTTCTTTAGCTAGTGTTGTCGTTCTTTCTAGCTGCTCTAGTGCGGCTATGGCTTCATCTCAACACGGGGGGAAGATCACGCCTCGAAGTGATTGGCAGTTGGTTTGGGAAGATCAATTCGAAGGCAGCACTATTAGCAAGCGCAACTGGTCATTTGAAGAAAACTGTTGGGGAGGCGGCAATAACGAACTTCAATGTTACACTGCTAGATCAAACAATGCGTTCGTCAGCGATGGCTATTTGCATATAGTTGCTAAGGAAGAAACGTATACCGGCTCCGCTGATCCCCAAGGAAAACTAGATGGTCCGTATAAGACTCTCCCATATACCAGCGCTCGATTGAGCACATTGGGCAAGCGTGATTTTAAGTATGGCCGTGTAGAAGTGCGAGCTAAACTTCCTGCTGGGCAAGGGACTTGGCCTGCCATCTGGATGTTACCTTCAGAAAACAAGTACGGAAATTGGGCGGCATCTGGCGAAATTGATATTGTCGAGGCAGTGAATCTAAAAGCGCAATCTGATGCGCCAGACGCAAAGGAAGGTGACTTAGAGCAGCGTATACACGGTACCCTTCATTACGGTGCTCAATGGCCCAACAATGTAAGCAGTGGAGCAGAGTTCTCATTACCCAATGGTGTCAATCCGGCCGATGACTTTCACACCTACGCAATAGAGTGGGAAAAAGGTGAGATTCGCTGGTATGTCGATAATATCCACTATGCTACGCAAACCCATCATGGCTGGTACTCTCAATACGAGCAAGATGGGAAGATAGTTAATGCCCCGAGTTTTGCTCCTTTCAACGAGAAGTTCCACCTTATCTTGAACCTAGCGATTGGCGGTAGTTGGTCCGGACAAACCAATGAGACGGGTGTTGATGAGAGTATCTTCCCTGCTACGATGCTGGTTGATTCTGTCAAAGTCTATCGCTGCTCTGTGGATCGCTGGAAAGGTAAAGGATGCGCTGCATCAGCACAAGAAGCGACGTTGGTAAAAGGCCATCAAGCACCAGAAATTCTTACACAAGACACAAGCTATGCCGATGGCCCAAACCTAAATGTCTTTATTGATGATTTGAATGCAGCCTTAGCCTTTGACAGTTACGATCCTACCAACGTAGTCGAGCACCAAGTGATAGAAGAGCCGGAAAGAGGACGCGTACTATCGATCATCAAAACCGGGGACGTTGGCAACCTTTATTTCCGCTCGCCGGAAATCGATATTACACACTGGTTAGAGTCTGGTGTGTTGAGCTTCGAAATCCAAGTTGAGTCTAAACAGGATGATACCGAACTATTGGTTAAGGTCGATAGTGGCTGGCCATTGACTAGTGATATTGCGGTTAAACTGGATCAATCGAATCAGTGGCAGACGGTCAAGGTTCCTCTATCTGAATTGGTGGCGCAAGGTAATCGATATCAAGCTGGGAGCTCTGTTGACCCAACCCGAGTGACCAATTTGTTGGTCTTTGAGCCAACGGGCCCTATGTCTTTCAAGCTTAACAATATTATGTGGCGTAAGCACTGAGCTTGAGCTGCTGATACAAGAGCCATGCACCGGCATGGCTCTTTGTTTTTCAGATAGATAAATAGTTCCTGCAAATGCATAATTGTGATCAATATATAAAGAAAGCGCTTTCTATGTGATCTGTGTAACTTTTTGTAGTGACAAAATATCGCTAATATTTCTGACAGAACAAGTAAAAGCGCTCCATTAGCTGGAATTTGTCGCATATATTGCGCATGCATCGAGTTAATAGCCCCCTATAGCGCTCATGCTTGTTCATTTTTTAAAATAAAAAGAAAGCGCTTTCTTTGTGAGCGTACCCTATCAATAATGGAGTTAATATGAAACTGTCAAAGCTTACTCTTGCATGTTTAGCCGTCTCTGCTGGATTCACTTCTTTACCTACTTTTGCAGAAAAATCCGATGGTTTTGAGTTCCATGGCTATTTTCGTGCTGGTGCACTATTTAGCAAGAACGATGATTACAAGCGCTCAAAGTTCCCTGGCTCTAAAGAGAGACTAGGTCGTCTTGGTCTCGAATCAGACAATCATTTTGAGTTGGCATTACAGAAAAATTTTGAAAATGACGATGGTCAGAAAGTTCGCATTAAAACTCGTGCTGGTGCCGATAACGCTCAATATGCGACTAACCAATTAGGTGCCAATGCCGACGCCGCTAACAGCGAGATTGGTATGATTGAGACTTTCGTCGAGTTTGAAGGCGTGAGTGAAACCGGTGTCGTTTGGGGGGGCAAGCGCTTCTACGGTAAAGACAACTATATTTTTATGACAGATTTTTTCTATACCGACATGTCAGGTACGGGGTTCGGTATTGAAGGCGTTGAACTTGGTGGTCAGAAATGGGACTTTGCATATATAGCCAGTGATGATTCTGGTGACACAAGTTTTTACGGCGACAGTAACAACATCATGCATGCTTTGCATACTGGGGTGAACTTCGGTAGCGTTGAGTTACACGCCATGCTGAAATATATGCCAGACAACATCATTGAAGAAAATGGTGTTAATAATCAATACACAAGTAATGGTATGGACCTAACGGCGATTTACCACTCAGATAGTGTGTTCGGTCTTTCTGAAAAAGGCTTTACTAAATACATTGGACAAGTCGGTAAAGGTCTGGGGTCTGGTCAATTATTGGGTGGCACACTCACAACTTATAACACCTATAAACCGGGTAACAATGTCACGTCGTGGAAAATTACCAGTAGTGGATGTGGCAGCTCTTGTGTTAAAGCAGCCAATAATGGTGATGTTTCCGCCCGCGCATTGGTCTGGGGTGGGTATTTCTTTGAGAATGGCGTGAGTGTGTTCCACTCTATCCAAGGTCAATACAACGATATGGACGACGGTAGCACAGATAGCTGGGCATCGGCGATGGTTCGACCAACTTTCCCAATAAATCAGAACTTCTTCATCGCCACAGAAGCAGGTTACCAGTACAACCGGGGTGAAAGTGTCGCTGGCGTGACATCAACAAGTTATGATTACAAGTTTACGGTTGCGCCAACTATTAACGTCAACACAGGCTTCGGTCCTGTGCCAGAGCTACGGTTCTTAGCAACATACCTAGATGGCGATACTCGTGACAAGGCGGATCTTATCGTCGGTATTCAAGCCGATATGTGGTGGTAATTCTCCCACCTACATGGCCACACTTTGGAGCCTGATAGTGCGTCAGGCTCACCTCTTCGTTGAGCCTAAACAGTTTAGCTGACACAGGGATGTGATTTGCCGATGAACGTGGAAAGTGGGGGACGCTTCTTCGCGTTTATATTGCCGCTTATTTTAAGCGGCCTTTTTCTTTTTAGGTCCGCGCTTTATTAAAAGCTTTGCGCACTTAACCTGAGTTGTGCCGGTATTGGGCTCGAAACTGTTTTGGCGTGATGTCGAAAGTGTTTTTAAAACACTTAGAAAAATAGTTGCTATCGCCAAAACCACTCCGCTCGGCAATCGATTGGATCGAGCATTTATCTTCACTCAACAGCAAGGTTTGGGAAAAATTCAATTGTAGTGCTCTGACATACTTGGTCGGCGACGTGTTAAAGAACTGGCGAAACAGTCTTTCAAGCTGACGCTTGCTGATAAATGCGTGCTTGGCAATTTGTTCACTCGATATTTCAATGTTTTGAAAATTCAGCTCAATGTATGCAATGGCACGTCCTAAGGCTAAGGTGGTGGTGGGGAGAGCGCCTTGTTGGTTTTGATAGATTCTTGCCAAGTGAATGACCAATTGCTGCATCGCCCCACTGATCATAATCTCAAAGCCTGCCTCCGCGCGTTCATACTCGTTCCTGATTTGCTCTAACAAACGAATGATGGTCTTTAGCTCCTCTCTTTTGAGGGTGAGCTTGGCTTGATACTCTGAGGATTGACGTGCGAATGGCTCAATTTTGAATAAGGCTTGGTAACCTGCCAAACGTCGCATTGATGAAGACTCAAAAAAGGGGTTTTGGGCATCAAACATCAGATTGATCAGCTTTAACTCTTCTACATCTTGAAAGCCATGCTCAATATCGCCATTGATCACAAACACGTCGCCGGGTTGCAACGAATATTGATGTTTAGCAACGTTATGAATGCCTCTCCCACTGACGACGATGAATAGCTCAGAAAAATCGTGTCTGTGCATCGCAAAATCACTTTTATGATCGCCATCGACATAGGCAAAGCTAAGGTGAGGATGCTTTTGGTGTGTGGCAAGTTTATATTTCTCAATCATGTCGCGTTTTTACCAACTTATGTCGCATTTGTCGTCGTTTTGCGTAATTGGTGAGTTTACTATGGCTCTTATAGGTTGAAAACCACAACAACAACGCGATGTGCGTCTTAATCTACTCGAAATGGAGGGTCCCATGCACAACGAACACAAATCGCTTCCATATTACTCGGACTGGCCGCTATTGGTGTCTGACTTTACTTCGGATCCGGTAATCGAGTCAGCGATTGAAAAAATCGTACATCAAATGACACTGGAAGAAAAAATCGGTCAGATGATTCAGCCAGAAATTCGAGAAGTGACGATTGAAGAGTTTAAGCAGTATAAGTTTGGCTCGATCCTCAATGGTGGCGGGGCATGGCCGAACAACAATAAACGGGCGTCGGCGCAAGAATGGGCAGACAAAGCCGATGAGTTTTGGCACGCCACTCAAGAGATGTTTGCCGATCGCCCTTTTACTATTCCGTTTGTTTGGGCGACGGATGCCGTTCATGGGCACAACAACGCCTTTGGTGCGACTGTCTTCCCCCACAATATAGGCTTAGGCTGCGCTCGTGACCCTGAATTAATTGGTCGGATCGGGCGTATTACTGCGTTGGAAATTGTTGCGACAGGGCTAGACTGGACATTTGCTCCCACCGTGGCGACACCACGTGATTTACGTTGGGGTCGCGTGTACGAAGGTTACTCTGAAGATCCACACATTACTTATCAATATGCGCGAGAAATGGTCAAAGGCTTGCAAGGTACGCAAAATGAATTGAAAGGCCAAGCACACGTCATTTCCAATGTTAAGCACTGGGTCGGAGACGGTGGTACGGCAACTGGAGTGGATCGGGGGGTAAATAACTACAGCGAAGATCTACTACGTAACATTCATGCTGCAGGTTACTTCAGTGGTTTAGAAGCGGGGACGCAGGTGGTGATGTCTTCGTTCAATAGTTGGGCCAACAAGGCGAACTATGACCATGACACTGAACAAGGAAACATCTACAACGATAAAGTGCATGGCAGTCAGTACTTACTTGATGATGTGCTCAAAGAAAAAATGGGTTTTGACGGTTTGGTGATCACGGATTGGCATGGTCATGCCGAGGTAAGTAAGTGCAGCGACGGGAACGCAAACTACGCGATCAACGCGGGTAATGACGTGTTGATGATTCCAGTTCGTGAGCATTGGCTAGCGGCCTATCACAACGCGCTGGAAGGGGTGAAAACGGGTGAGATCCCAATGACACGTATCGACGATGCAGTAATGCGTATTTTGCGCGTGAAAATGCGTGCAGGTCTATGGGAAAAACCCACACCGACTCAGCGCAAGTATGCGGGTCAACAATCAATCTTAGGCGCAACCTCGCACAGAGACACTGCACGCGAAGCGGTGAGAAAGTCGTTAGTGTTGTTGAAGAACAAAGCAAACCTACTTCCGCTTAACCGCTCACAGAAGGTGCTATTGACGGGTAGCGCTGCCAATGACATTCAAAAGCAATCAGGGGGTTGGAACCTGACTTGGCAAGGGGATGAAAACAGCTTAGAGGACTTTCCGGGGGCGACCACACTTAAGATGGCGCTGGAGCAAGAGCTAGGTCCAGACAAGGTGACCTACGATCCAGAGCTCAACTCAGATTATCAGGCAGGGGATGTTGCTGTTGTGGCGTTTGGTGAAGACCCTTATGCAGAAATGATGGGGGATATCAAAGCGTGGCAAAGCTTAGACTTCTCTACTTTAAAGCGTAGCTATGGTGAAGATTGTCAGCGCATTGAGCAGCTCAATTGTGCAGGCGTTAAAGTCATCAGCATTTTCTTCAGTGGCAGACCACTTTATGTCAATGAACAAATTGCTCAATCAGACGCCTTTGTCGCGGCTTTCTTGCCTGGTAGTGAAGGGGAAGGAATGGTCGACGTATTGGTGGGCGATAGCAAAGGGCAACCAAGATTCGATTTCAAAGGAAAGCTTTCTTTTAGTTGGCCAAACAAAAAACTTAGCGCGACGGTGAATGTGGTTCCTGAACACATTCCTGATTATGTGGTGCCAGAGATAGAGCAGTCCCCATTTGGTGAGCACGCGCCTCTGTTTGAGTACGGCTATGGTTTGAATTACAGCACTCAAACGCAGAGCAGAGATCTGGACAACCTTGATTTCGATACCGTCAGCGAAAAGGAAACGACTGAGGCAACCCATGCGCAGCATCTGTTTGGCATTCAAGCTTGTGTTGGTGATTATCAGTTAAAAATTGCGGATAGTGGTCATTGGATGGGATTAGATGTATCGCGCAACAATACGATGTCGCTCAGCCATATTCACAGTCAGCCCTATAACTATCAGCAGCAGCAAGATGCCGTTAAGATTGCCACTGATTCGTCGGGTGGAGTGGTTTATATTCAACCAGCGAATGGTCTGGCTGAAGATTTGTCTCATTTTGAGGCTAATGGTGCCGTGAGCTTTGAAATTAAACCAGTGCAGAGCTCTACTGCTAGTATTTATTTTGGCTTGCAAAAAGCTGTAGGCGAAACGCTTAGACCTCATGGGCCGTGTGTTGATCTAACCCAAGCATTCAATGCCTCTGTGGGTGAATTTACTAGGGTTACGGTTCCGTGTTCTGCTTTAGTTACCGACGGGCGTGACTTAAACTGCATTGATACGCCATTTTTACTCGCGATAGAAGGGGAAATAGATGTTGTGATTGCCAATATTTGCTGGGATATCTTGCAATAATTGTATGACTATAAGCGGCATGGAATCAGTTTTGAGTACCTTTTCCGACTCGGCTCACCTTACTCTCTATTTAAAAGGCAGATCAGAGAAACGCCGAGACAGTATAGGAAAAATAAAGGCTAGATACCTATTCAAGACCTTTGGTGATATTGATTACCCAGTACTCTTTTATTTGTCGTTTTTCAAAACTAAGCGTCACCCTACAAAGGTTATGAGTACATAGCTCCAAAGGAAAGGGTTGGAGTTATGCGGTAGGGAAAGAGTTAACAATAACCTTTCAGGCTTCGGAGAACTTCTAGTATAAAATCGATCGACCACCACTAAAAAGCGATGGTCGATTGGCAAGGAAATCGACAGAGTTCATCAGCGACACGCGAATTTGGCGGTGTATAAATGAGTTCAGGAACGTCAAAAATGGGTGTCTTAATCTACAGTCTACACATATAGCTTAAACGTAAGCTTCATCACTAAGAGCAGATTGCCTAATACTTATTCCAGCTGGGGTATGCCATTCCATTTATTTAAGCTGCGTGTTTCCTTGCGACATAAGCTTATAATTATTGAATACGTTCCATATTTTTCTTTCATTAATTAACAATTAAAAAATCATTAGAATAAAAAAGTAACCCGCCTATTTATTTCTATTCTTTATTGTATTTTTGTTGTCGTATCTCTGTATACAAAAGAGACTTATACTGACGATATCGACTAAAGCACTGATTAATCAGTGTATTTCGATAAGGATATGGAGTTTTATTCCAATCCAACATGTGAGAAAACGTTTCTGTTGAAATGTTCGGAATAGTCACAAATCTGTAGCTCGAATAAAATCAGGGCTTTACATCCATTCCAATCAAAGTCAAATGTAGACTTATTAATAACGAGCACAATAGGCTAAGTCGCTCTTGTTATTAATTTAATTGTCAACAATATAATTATATTTTAATCATATTTCGTAAAACTGACCAAAAATAATGGATAATACATGTTTATAAGAAAACTGATTGCAACATCAATTCTTGCTTCTGCCTCTCTATCGGCTGCGTATGCTGGTGATATTGACGTTTATTTTAACCACCCAGTCAATGCGCCAGCGCAACAAGCGAACCTGGAAACAAAAATCATTGACTTCATTAATAGCGCTCAGACATCGGTTGATCTCGCTGTCTATGATCTCGATCTTCCGGGTATTGCAAACGTCCTAGTGGCGAAAAAAGCTCAGGGTTTAACGGTACGCTTTATTACCGATGAAGACAATATCGCTGGGGAAAATGAGGAAGCCATTAATATCTTAAATGCAGGCAATGTTCCTTGGATCGATGATACTGAAAACGGAAGTGCAGGCTCTAAAATCCAGCACAATAAATTTATTGTTGTCGATAATGCAAGAGTCTTGGTTGCGTCAGCTAACTTCACCCAGAGTGGTATCCACGGCGATCTGGATGGAGAAGGGAACCTGATCAGTGACGGTAACGCTAACCACCTAGTTACTGTTGAATCCTCACAGCTCGCGAATATTTACACCACCCAATTTCTGCAAATGTGGGGGGATGGGCCTGGAGGTGCAAAAGACTCTCTGTTCGGCTTGGGCAAAGTAGACCACCAAATTGAGACCGCTTACACCGACAACGAGAACATTCGACTGGATGTGCAATTCACGCCGCAGTCACCCAGCCTGTACACCGGTTCAACTCTGGAAAACTTGGAAAATTATGTTACTGCGGCCAACACGCGTATTCATACTGCCCAGTTTGTCTTCAGTGCTCAGGATGTTGCGGATAAAATGAAACTCCGCCATGACGCTGGTGTTGAAGTTCAAGGGGTGGGGGACCCGAGCTTCTTCAGCCGCTACTACAGCGAGTTTATGGATATGGCCAACACCCCTAAGCTAAACCCGAATGGCGCCTATGAAACCGACAGCTATACCGGCGCGCCTGACAACCCTTGGAGTAACCCAGCTGACGTCCGGATTGCGAACCTGAACGGTGGTGACAAGTTCCACCACAAATACTGGATTATTGACGATCTTGTCATCACCGGCTCACACAACGTATCCGGCTCTGCAGCCTTTGGTAACGATGAGAATGTTCTGGTCATCCACAGCGCAGAGGTGGCTGCCCAGTTTGAAGGTGAATTCAGCCGCCGCTACTGCGAAGCGGGGGGATCTGAAAACTGCGGCTCGGAGTCTTTGCCTGAAGGTGGTACATGGGAAGGCGTGAGCTTCACCGGTGACGAAGTCGCAACCGTGCTGGACATCGTCAACCAGGCAACACTTTCGGAGCTGGATGTTGAAGCAGCGATGAATGCCACGGCAGCCAACAACATCATCGCGGCGAGAACTATCGCGGATATGGATCAGCTCGCCGCCGTTCCTTACGTGGGTGCTGCTGCCATGCAGGATCTGAAGGACTACATTCCGACCTGGGAAGCAAAGTAACCAGTAAGCGTAATGCAGGACGACAAGAACTGAGGATGAACGTCACTTTTTACATCAACTTTCCGCTGAGCCGAGCGCTCACCTGAGCGGAATGTCCCCTGTCTTATCTCGATAGTAAATGGAGAGGTGGAGTCCTTATGGCCTCTTCCTCTCACCTAACGGCGCGAGTGATATGTTATACTGAGTAACCACCGATTTAATAGATGTCAGACAAGTATTAGAAAAAGTCGTCCCAAATGATGACCAGTAGGCATGCAGCTTAGTCAGCATATTAAGTTCAACAGTCCAATACTGTTACAGCACGTCTGCTCCGGATGTGACCTGGACATCACATCACCAGTGTATTCACGACTAGATGTAACACGTCTTTGGACAGAAGTGAGTTGGTGCTAGGGCAACGACCAGCCCTTCAAATAACTTTTAGTATTGCAAAACTTAATCAGGCAAGGCTCACAACAGTGCCTGAAGAAGATACCGTTAGAAAATTTAAACAAATAAGGTAACATCATCTTATTTTCTGAGTACCCTTAATAGAGCACGATATATAGAATAACCTGCTGAGGAGAACTAAGTTGAGGTATAACAAACTTACGTGATATTGAACTTGGCCCAAAGCGTTATTACGTATAGTTTCAGTTCCTCAGACGCGAGCACAGTCAACTGAACAGTACAATGCAAGTCCTCATCATCACCTGAAATTAGAATCCATTCCTCATCTTTTATTGACTCGATTCTGCGGCCTAGTAGCTCTGTAAGGGAGTTAGAGGAGTTAGTAATGTGTACAACCGCACCATACTGACCAAAATCAATATCCTTCAGGTTATCATGACGAATGTCCACGGAAAAATTATAGCTGTCGAACAGCCTAGCGAAACCTTCAGTACTTGTACTTGTTTTACAAATTAGAAGAACGTTGTTCAGCAATTTGTTATTGCAACTGTGATTGGTCATGCCCCTCCCTCCCGAGGATGAAATAGTAGTGGCTTAGATGCATATGTAAACTAACCACGCGTTGCCCTAGTTTATTGGGTTAATTGACGAAAAGGACTTGCCTCGAAGCTTATTCAAGACGAAATAGAGACACGTTTGATGCTGTTCCTTGCAGTTGTTTTTCTTGGGAGTTTAATGACCAGAAGACCGTTTTTCATCGTTGCTGAGATTGCATCTTGATCTACATCTTCAGGTAGAGACAAGGTACGTTGAAATGCACCCATACTACGTTCAACGCAGTAATACTGTTTACCTTTAGACTCTTTATCCTGCTTCATTTTCCCTTTCACAATTAATGTATTCGGACTCAATTCAATTTGAATATCGTTTTCTGAAAGTCCAGGGAGCTCAACTGAAATTTTATATTCATTCTCGCTGACGGATACATCAAGTTTTGATCGATTTGCAAAGAGCAATCTATCGCTCAGCGGGTTACTGATGAGCAATGAGCTGGCGCGGGACAAGTGTGAAGAACTTGGCATCCTTAGTGACTGCCATATGTCATCAAACATACGGCCCATTTCTTCGTGTAGTTGGAGAGGCGATCTTTGCTGTGGTGATACTAAAGTAGTGCCACTAGTACGAGCTTCAGAAAATGCTTCATTCTGAAATAGCGGGATTTGGTTACTTGAATCTTCTTTATGTTTAAACCAATTCCATGGATTTAGTTTCTCAATGTTCATAAAATACTCTCCCAATTTAGGCAACATTCATAACCAATAATACAGAGGGTGCGCTATACACCCTCTAATTAGTTATTTTTTATTAACTTTACGGTCATCATTACCTTCAGATTTATGCTCTAGAATATTACCACCTTGATTAATGGCGATAGATTTAGGCTTCATTTCTTCAGGAATTTCTTTAACCAAAGTTATAGTTAATAAACCATGGGAGAGATCTGCGTCGGTAACTTCAACATAATCTGCTAAGTTAAATTTACGCTCAAATGTACGGTTGGCTATACCTTGATAGAGATATTTGCTTTCCGGTTCAGAGCTCTTATTGCCGCGCACAGTCAGTACGCCTTTCTCAACTTGAATATCAAGTTCTTCTTGCACAAAGCCAGCTACAGCCAATGTAATGGCGTAACGGTTCTCGCTAAGAACTTCTATGTTGTATGGGGGGTAACCGCCAACAGTTGTTTCACTCGTTAACGCATGGTCTAGCAGTGATGCTAAGCGGTCAAATCCTACACTATTTCGATATAGTGGAGTAAGGTCGATTGAGTTCATAATATATCCTCCATAAGAAGCAATACAAAATAAAAACAATAGATATAAAAGTTTCTATCTAGACAACTTTTACAATGACTTTATAGTATTTTATAAATCCTTTTTCAAGCTGTAATTTATAAAAACTCCTTATAACTGGCATGATTTAAAGATCATTTAACAATAAAAATCTTTGAGTTTATATTATCTATACCTAATAATTAAGCGGACTTCCTTGCCCGCTTAGTTTCTTTACTAAATATGATCCATTGGTTGTTTATCTTTTACTTGTTCGGAAATCATAGCTTCAGTTGTAATCATTAATCCAGCTATAGACGCCGCATATTGAAGTGCCGAGCGCGTAACTTTTGTCGGATCAAGAATACCCATTTCAAACATGTCACCGTATTCTCCTGTAGCCGCGTTAAAGCCGTGGTTCACATCACCTGCTTTGACATTGTTCGCGACGACAGATGCTTCATCACCCGCATTGGTGGCAATTTGACGAAGTGGTTCCTCCATCGCCCGTAACGCTACTCTAATACCGACATTTTGGTCTTCGTTGTCTCCAGCAAGGTCAACCAACTCTTTGCTGATCTTAGCAAGAGCGACGCCTCCCCCGGCAACGATACCTTCTTCCACGGCAGCTCTTGTTGCGTGCAATGCATCATCGACACGATCTTTCTTCTCCTTCATTTCGACTTCTGTCGCAGCACCAATTTTAATCACTGCAACACCTCCTGAGAGTTTCGCTATTCGCTGTTGAAGCTTTTCTTTGTCGTATTGAGAAGTGGATGATGCGATTTGATTTTCTATCGATTTAACTCGGTCTTTGATAACCTGTTCATTCGCTACACCACCGACAATTGTGGTGGTATCTTTTGTTATCGTGACTTTCTTTGCGCTACCCAATTGCTCTAGCGTAGTCTTTTCAAGCTCATGCCCTAGGTCTTCGCAAATCAGAGTACCACCGGTTAGGACTGCAATATCTTCCATCATTGCTTTGCGATTATCACCAAACCCTGGGGCTTTGACCGCAGCAGTTCGGACAATACCACGCATATTGTTGACGACGAGTGTTGCTAAAGCTTCACCTTCAATATCTTCGGCCAAAATAAGCAGCGATCTGGACTGTTTGGCGACTTCTTCTAGTACAGGCAGTAACTCACGAATATTGCTTACCTTTTTATCCACCAAAAGCACATAAGGATTATCCAGTTCTACAGAGCCACTCTCCTGATTAGTGATGAAGTACGGAGAAAGATACCCGCGATCAAACTGCATACCCTCAACCACCGCAAGCTCATTGTCTAAGCCCTGACCTTCTTCAACCGTAATGACACCATTGCGACCAACCTTGTCCATCGCTTCCGCTATAATGTCACCAATCGATCTGTCGCTGTTTGCTGAAATGCTGCCAACTTGAGTAATCGATTCTTTGTCACTGCAAGGCTGAGATATCTCACGAAGTTTCTCTACAGCAGCTTCCGTTGCTTTATCTATACCTCGCTTTAAATCCATTGGATTCATGCCCGACGCGACGGCCTTTAATCCCTCATTGATCAAAGATTGCGCCAACACCGTTGCGGTTGTTGTTCCATCACCAGCTTCATCATTCGCTTTCGATGCGACTTGCTTTACCATTTGTGCGCCCATGTTCTCGAATTTATCTTCAAGCTCGATTTCTTTCGCGACAGAGACCCCATCTTTTGTGATGGTTGGAGCTCCAAATGACTTATCTAGTACAACATTTCGACCTTTAGGACCTAAAGTAACCTTAACGGCGTCAGCCAGCAGGTTTACCCCATTAAGCATCTTTTGACGCGATTCATCAGCAAATATAACTTCTTTTGCAGTCATGATTATCTCCTCAAAAAATAATGAAAACTCAATTACTCAACGATTGCTAACACATCAGATTCGGAGAGAATAAGGTACTCTGAACCATCGATTTTTTCTGTTTTGACACCATAGCCGTCATTAAAAATGACAATGTCATCGACTTTAACGTCCATAGAAACCCGATCTCCATTTTCCAGTCGTTGACCTAGACCAACAGCGACGACTTTCGCTCGATTTGATTTTTGTACTGACTGAGACGTAAGGACAATTCCTCCTTCAGATAGGGATTCTGCTTCGAGTCTTTCGACTATCAGCCGATCATTTAAAGGACGAATATTCATGAGGTTAGCCTCCTACAATTGTTAAACATAAAAGACATAATGGTGATGGGTAGAGCTATGTAGTACTCTCCCGATTAGGAAAATAGGGACAACGAAAAGTGAGTTCAAGGGACAAAAAGAAAATTTTATATTCGATTTTAAACAAAAATAGACACCTTAATATTCCTTATTGCTATATGCTATTTTATAGCAAGTTGTCTAGCTAGACAGCTTACAATCAATGCATTGCTTTGGTGCAAAGTTGATGATTGTCGCCCATGAACGAGCATGCCTTTCTTCTCGTAAGGTATTAGAAAAAGTTCGGGAATTCCTGACTGGATTTATCGGCCCCAAATTAAGCTAGCAAACTTTGGGGCAAATATGTGTTGGTTATGAGTTCAAAGAGATTTGAATCAGGTAGCCAAGCTAGGGCCAAAAATGAGCGAAGGCTCAAAAGAATCGCAGGGTGGGCGCGTTGACTCTGGGGTGGCGGCTGGTTAGCCTAGTAAAGCACTGACAAAATTCAGTGCCGGGATTGACACCCCGTTTTTGCTACAGGTGCATAGCCATCAGCGGTCTCATGCTGCATGCTATGTGGTGTTTCGGCGCATCTGTAAGTCGAGAACGCTTTAATCGAGCGTTACGGACAGTCATTACGGTGAGCTGGGCAGGGCAGCTTCCGGGCTGGCCGATACCTGTGGGTCGGTAGTGTCAACCTTGTTCAGTTCACCACCCTTTATTCGGGGTTGAGGCCTCTGGGTGGTGTGGGTTCTTCCACTGGGAGGTTGCTATGCCCCATGCGCTACTCGAACACCTTGACCAAGTCTGTCATCAAGCCTTGCAACACACATCCACTCAGCCGCGCCAACTGCGCGACATCTCCAACGCCTTTGATACCCTTAAGCACCAAGAAAACACGCCATGCCCTTGGCTAGAAACCGCCGTGGAGTATGGGGTGTTGTCCCGTTGGTTACAAAGGGATCTGCCGAGCGCCCCGACGAAGCGTCCCCCGGTTCGTGTGGGATTGCTCCACGGTTTGTCGCGCCAGGCCTACCAGTTGTGCCTGAGTCGTGATATCGACCGGCGCATCATTCAGCTTCGTCGCCGCAGCGGTGAGAAGGTCGAGCTGGTGGCGGTTGGGCAGGCAGGGGAAAGGGCCGATCCGCTCAGTCAGACTCTGGTGCACATTGCCACGCGAGGCGAGAAGTGGTTTTCATTGTCGAATCATGAACGTCAACAGCTTATTGAGGCGTTAAAGCGAAGCGGGTGAGCAATCACCGAGTTCGCCCCAAGGCTTGATTAAAATTGCCGGTGAGGCGACCCAAATGTTGGGCTTATAAGAGAAGTAGTACCAGTGTTCCCAACCAGCCCCATGTCCCTACAGTATTTGCCCACATAAAAAGTCGGAACTTAGTGGATTGATTTCTTGCTCGATGATGTATGAAAGGATACTTGATGCAGTAACCTATAAAACGACTGCCGATAGAGTATGACATTTGATAATCAGGGCGCATGAAGCCATTCTTGTCATAGTATTTGCCTAAGTCTTTAGCAAGATACTTATCAATAGTAATTATATACTTAAAGTCACCAAGTGAGACCGTTGCCAATACTATCGCAGCTGGTAGCGACCAAATTATTATGTATAACGAGATAAGACCTATGACAATAGTTTGTACTTCATCGAGGGTAGTGATCAAAATAGCTGCTCCAATGCGTCCTCTGACAATTCTTTGAGGTCCATAGTTTTTTCATACAATACATCACCAACGGCTTTACCTGCTGTCGCACCCGCGACACCTCCAGCAAAGCCCCCAGTTACATATCCCCCAATAGCAGCAATAGCTAGCACTGGCGCAGAGGCAGTCACTCCTAAAAGTATCGCGACACCACTTACTGCGGCAACAGCTCCGGTAGCCAGCACACTACCACCGATTGTTCCTCCACCTAGACTTCCTAAAAATCCTGAGGTCTCACGTGTTACGGTTTTACCACAATTGCCAGAGCTATCAACCTGACAGGCATCATAAATATTGTTCAAACCACTTGTCGCACCAACCATCACGCCAATGTAACCAATACCTCTGGCTGCCGACATACCCATAGATATATTGGCGATGCGTTTTCCAAGATTTGGTACAACTCCAGACTTCAGTATCTCATCAGCATTATGCACTACCGATTTGGTCGAGAGTTTTAAGTTTCTCTTTACTTGCACATATGCAGGTATTTGAACATTGCTTTTAGACAACATTGCAAATGATCCATCTAGTTTTTTAAACAAAGCAGCTCTTTCAGACACAAATGATCCGTAGTTAATACCGCCCGTTCGGCTTGCCATCGCTACTTGTGCGGTATAAAGATCATTTATCTCAAAGAGAACACCTTGAATGTTTTTAAGATTTTGCTCCACCAAAGCACTCGTTGCTCCAACACCTGCGGATACTTGAGCATAATAATCTGAAGGTAATCCATCAGCTTTAACACGTTCCTCAAGTTTATAAGCCAGCAAATCAAAGTGATGATTTAAGGCAGCAACTTCATTAGAAAGCAACTTTCCTAACTCGACACTTGCGGCTTTTGCTTCTTCCTTAAGAGCTTCTAGTTGCTTTATTTGGTCTTCTGTTTTGGGCTCAACCGTTGGAAGTACAACAATTTCGCCTTGATTCACATAAGAATTTAAGTGTTTGTTGTGCTTTTTTAATAACCTGACGGTTTTTTTAGGCGTCTCTGGTGTTAGTAAGTCGCCCCACATCAAATCGATAGCACCTGATTCTTTTACCTGGTACCAACCCAACATAAATTCTATTTCTGAACTCTCTTCTTTAGTTAGTGGCGTTTCCTCAGCGGGTTCTGCTGTGGTTCCTGATGAATTGTCTGTCGAAGCGGTAGAGTTAGGTGTGGATGATGGGGGAGGAGAGGTCATTTGGTTGTTCAATGAATCTGCAACCTCTGACTCTGTTTGTTGATTTAGGGTAGATCCCGTTTTTTAGTATTGACAGGGTTACGCATCATTTTCTTGTCTAAGTTATTTTGCGCATCGAACATGTCTACTGCATTGTCATATGAGGTAGTTTTATTATCTAACCAGTACGCAGAGCTTTTGGGAGGGAAAGGGAAGTCTTTAGCCATGTCATGTTATCCATATAAAGATGGCATCATATCGATAATTGATGTACTTGTTTATTTTTGTACGAAAATTTAACCAAAATACCTATAAAAAACATCATATTGCCAGGTTAATTGCTGGCGAACTGTAAACTGAAAGACTGTTTTGGGTGAAATCAACAACTATACAGAACAGAAAGTTGGCTCGGTCTGGTTATACGTTAAATCTTACAAATAGCTCAAAGAAGGGGTCATGAACGTCCATCATCTTAAGCCTTTGAACGCTTTAAAGGGCGTATTTCATTATGGTCTGGTGGGCAGGGATCTCTAAAGCAGGGAAGTATATTATTAGAACCGCTTTGCCCAAGTATGTTAACTTTATACGCTACCGAGAGCTGCTTCGTTAGTTCAAGCTGAAATCAGTGACCTATCCTGGAACCTCGTTTCTTGATCACCTTTTTGTTGCTAGGCTTTGATTTGAAGCGCGCTAGGCAAATGGTTTTAAGAAACTTTTGGACAAAAATGAGTTAGAGATTGGGAACGAAAAAGCCTTCTTCGGATAAGTTGAGCTTGGGCTAAAGCTAGCATGCTAAAGTCTAAACAATCGGCAGATATTCAGTAATTATCTTTGGATGAACTGTATTGCTCTGCTGATCGACAAAGCTTCTTGAATAGTTCTTTTTCGTACGGAATCTCTAGCTTATTAAGAAATAAACCTACTGATGCTTTGCTGTCTTTGTTGGATAACAAGGATGCAAAATAGCGTTGCAATGAGTATATGACCACACCTTTCTAGTATTCAGGAAACTTCTCTGTAAGTAACTCTTCTACCTTTGGGTCAAACTCGGGGGAGAATCGCCACTACTTCAGTAGGCGACTTTTAGCCTCATTAAAATACTGACGTTCATACTCTAACGGTGATAGCCTATCATTGGAATTATGCTGTCGTTTCAAGTTGTAAAACATCGCAATGCAATTAAATACATACATTTTGCGTCGTCCCTGGTCGCATAGATTTTTTTTCGCCTAATTCGTTCACGTTTCAGGAGTTGAAAGAAACTCACTCCAATCATGGCTCGTGTATTGGCTTACTTGATCTGAATGAACCAGCACTTTGCCAACAGGTTTACGACGCCATACCGCCATTAATAAAGCATCTAATGCAAGCTCTTTGGTGATACGACTACCCATTTACCAACCAATAATTCGTCGTGAGAACAAGTCCATTACAGCGCCAAGATAGAGCCAGCCTTCATGCGCTTTCATGTACGTAATATCCGTTACCCAAGACGTGTTGAGCGCTAATGGATCGAATTGCTGTTCTAAACGATTTGGCGTAATAACGTGTTGCTCACCACTAGGATCTCTCGGTTTCCGATAGCCAACAAGCGCTCGTAGCCCTGCCCGCTGCATCAGGCGATGCTTACGATTAATACCGCATTGTTCGCCAAAATCACGCAGATCCCGATGGAGTTTGCGGTATCCATAGACACCACCAGACTCAAGCCAACATTGTTTGAGTTGGCCTGTAAGTCGCTCGTCGCTTCGACTTTGCGCAGCTCCTCCACGTGTAATACTCGCTCGGGTGAACATCAAGCTACTGACACAGATGTCGCAGAGAGTGGCTGTGATAATGCTCTTGTATAAAGGCGTATCATACTCGGGGTGGCTTGCGAAGTACGCCGCAGCTTTTTTAGCAGGCCACGTTCTTCAGTAACACGCATAAGCTCTTTTTGTAATCGTCGAATTTCTGCGGACTCAGCAGACTGCTGAAGGTGTTCCTCAGAGTCAGGACCATAGCGCTTAATCCAGGCGTAAAGACTGTGTGTGGTGGTACCTAAACGCTGAGCGACATCAGCAACAGAATGGCCGGCAATAGTGACTTATTTCACTGCTTCGATTTTGAATTGTTCGGGGTAACGTTTATGGCTCATGAACACCTCTTTTTTAGCTAGTTTACCTAGCTAAAAGGCGTCTAGGAAATCAGTGGCGACTCAGTAAAATCTCTAATGTAGTGGCTGAGTTCATTCGACTACTACAATGCTATTAATCTAGCATTATATAAATATAGACATTTAATTAATCAACGCATAATTAATTATGATAATTGTTGTTAAATTTTTATTTTATGGTCTTTGGTTTAGTGTTAATAATTTAACCTCCCTATGGTAGATAAAGAGATAAATTAATGACAGTTCAATCAATATGCTTGATTCAAATAAGTAAAGAGATCACCTTTATGATAAAGACTATGATTCCAGAGGTTGTTGTAATCTCGAAAGATAGTATTGATGGTCACTATGCTTGTGATGAGTTTTTTTGATGCCCTATTAATTGGAGAGGGAATAAAATTTAATGATTTTTCAAAATATAATGGAATAATAATTAAAGAAATAGGACCGAACTCGTCAGTCAACGAAATGTTTACTGACTATATATCAAATAAATCCGATCCAAGTCATATTATCAATCGAATCAGAGCCTATTTAGCTATGGCTAATGAGCAAAAACGAACAGATTCGACAAATAAATCCCTGTCTATTCGTCTCAACAATCTAGTCAATGAAAACATCGAAAAAAACTTTAATGTTAAATCTCTAGCCAAAGACCTCTCTACCAACGTGAATACCTTGAATATTCACCTTAATAAGGTGACAGGAATGTCGACTATGCAGTATGTACTTGCGATTAAAGCTTCTTATGCTGCAAAACTACTTTCAAGCCAAAATTTATCACTTACACGAATTGCTTACGACCTTGGCTATAGCTCACCTTCTGCATTTTCAATTGCTTTCAAACGCCATTATGGAGTTAGCCCTAGGGCATATCGCAATAAATTAAGAATTGATAAGAACACATTAACATCTGAAAAGTTTTAGTTCTCGATTTTACAGAGAATAAAGATGCACGAGCAGAATCGTGTGCAACAAGGAAGAAAGTAAGATGAACGATCGAAAAGTCAAAAATGATCATCAATCCAGTCAATTGAAATGGGGGTAGATGACATGCAAACACGAAGTTGGATGAGCGATATTGCTGACGAGCGAGACGTCAGTCTAATCAACATTCCAGGAACCCATGACTCTTGCACATATCGCGCTTCGCAGCGTGAAGGTCTAGGTTTTGTTAAGACTCAGAATATGAGTCTAGATGAACAACTAGAGAATGGTTGCCGCTTTCTAGATATTAGAGTGAGACGATACAACAACAAATTTGTAATTCATCATGGTAAGTACTATTTACATTTGAACTTTGATGATGTGGTCAAGGCATGTACAAGTTTTCTAAATAAGAATCCTTCAGAATGCATAATGATGAGCATTAAGGAGGAGTGCTCTAGCCATAATAGTAGTAAATCGGTTCAAGAAGTTTTTGAAGATTATTATTACAGAAGTCCAAGTACCTGGTTTGTCGAAAACTATATACCAAAACTAAAAGATGTAAGAGGTAAAATATTATTACTAAGAAGATTCAAGATAACTGAAGGTTCACTCCCCTTAGGGATAGATTTTAAGTTTGAAGACAATACTTCATTTAAATACACATTCAACAAGCCTTTAAAGCACGAACTAGTGTGCGAGGACTATTACACACCATGGAGTGTTAATTTAAAGAAAAAGGCTATTATTAACAATCTATCATTATCCAACCATTCTAGTAACGAGAAGATACTATTTGTCACCTTCCTTAGTGGTACTAATTTTATCAAAATGATTACTCCATTAAAGCTCGCTAGAGAAATAAATCATTGGTTTCTTCATAAGTATGGTGAAACAAAAAGTCGTATGGGAGTTGTTATGTATGACTTTGCTGCTCCTAAATATTTACAAAATATAATTCGGAAAAATTTCAACAATAAATAGAGAGGTATCACTATGAGTGCTATATCTAAAACTTTAATTGCAACGTCTATCTCATGTGCACTTGGTCTAAGTTCAGTCGCTGTGCATGCGTTAGATTTTAGTCCAAATTACTCCCCTAAATATGTACCAGGGTTTGACTATCTAAAAGTCGGATACGGTATTGACCCTGCAAATAACATCATAAAGATTGAAACAAACTATGATCGGTCTAAGTTCATCAGTAGAGGAAATCTTATTCTAGATGTAGGTAGTAGCCTTAAGAAAGAATATTCAGACTTTAATGCTGGGGCACATGTAAATGCCGAAAAACATGCCTCAGCAATTTCCGGTGGGGTGGGACTATCATATGGCTTGTTGAGTGCTCAGGCCACAGCAGCATACTCAAGTTCTAGTTCAAATGAAGGTGGTTCAGTATCCATCGATAAACAAACCGGCCTCATGGGTTATTACAAAGAATCATTGCCTTTTGACCCAGCTAAAGACATGACACAGGGAACCACTGTTCAAGAAGATACAGCTAACGCAATCTTAAATGCGATGCCTGGAGTTAGAGAGGAAATCAACGATATTCGCTCGGCTTATGGTGAAAGACGTAAAGCATTAGTGAAGAAGTTCATAAGAAATCATGGTACACACGTCATCACTTCTGTTACTAAAGGATATTACGGTCAATACAGCGCAACTTTTTCAAGAGACCTAAACAGTGGCTCTGAAAGTGAAGGGTATCAAGCCTCTATCTCAGCAAAAGGTTGGGGTGCCGCACTTCACAGTGAGGGCAGCTCTGAGTCTGGCCAAAGCTTTAGCAAAGAAGGTTGGGACTTTAAAGCGGCAACTCAAGCGTATCCAGACTGGGATAAAGTAACCAATCGTTTAGAGGGCTTAAAGTCTGAACTTTCGAGTGAAATAAACAGCTCCAACGATTTTTACAACCTTTCTGAAGCGGCAAACAGTGCAGCAATTAAAACATCGCTAACCAATATGCCTGCTGTGCCAACAGACAAAATTACACCAGATGCTGAATTTGTCAGTCAGTATAAAGAACAGAAAACTACACGACTCACTGCTGAAAAAACAATTGATGAAATGTTAGTTAGAGTAGCAAGCATCGAAAGAAGCCTAGAAAACTCAAGTGAGCAATCTGGTAATCAGAAAGTCAAAAATGACCTGGCCTATATGGATGAAAACCTCAAGAAGTTTGAACCAGGAGAACAATTTTCAGAGGTTACTTTAGACAATAAGTACGAGATTAAACTTTCCACTGTTAAGCGTTCAAATACATACCTGCATTCGAAGCTTGACTCTGATGATGTCACTTCGGAAGGACTCGCTGAAGTCTCTGGTTTAGGAGAATCAGAGCGAAATGAAGTAGTGGATAACCAAGAAGAGTTTGTTTTTGAGTCTTGGTTAAAAGAACAGCTGAAGGATGAAGATAGTGAGTCTTTCTCTGATTTAAGCCAAGAGGAATTATCAAACTATAGAAATGCCTGGTTAGGTCAAGATGAACATGATTTTGACTTCGTCTCTGCTAATAGTGCTCCATCTAATATAAAACTGAACAGTACCCAATTACCTTTGCTAGCGTCTAGCGAAGATGAAACACCGCAAATGGTTGTACTTGATTTCAATACTGTACCTTGGGCTTTGATATTTCCCGAGTTAGGGGGTATCGGAATCGATAACTATCAGAATATGGCCTTCAATAACATCCTCATTCAAATTAACGATTATTTGAATATGCTTGAGTATCTTTCTCTTTGTATTACCTACGATGGTTTATTGAGTAGCACAGGCAAGCTATCAGTTGAAAGTGCAATGAATAAACTAAACACTCTGGTTGATGATTTAGTAAAAGTTCAAGAGGGCAAAGGTACAACTTACGCTATCAAGTTTGATGAAAAAGACTTTGTTTTTCCCGAACCTATTGCATTTATTGACCTATCTAAAGCGTTAGAGGCCTATATGCTTCGTTTTGAAAAGGAATCGAACGAAAATATTGATAAATGGGTCCCTTTATACCATGAGTTAAAAGACAAAGGTCTTCTGCTTCCAACTGGAAACGTGCTCTATAGTCAGGCTACTGGTCAAACTACAAAACACAAAGACCAAGATTTTGTTTTTTATGATTATCAAGAAAAAAATCGTCCCTCACTAATCGGTGTGCAAGGTCAAAACCAAGAAATTGGTACGATTATAAGCAAAGTTGCCAACCCAGATCCTAAGTACCCAGTCAATACGATTCTTCCGGTTATTACCTCAAAAACAAAGGTAGTGAAACATGAGAATGAAAGATTTCTTGAAGGCTTGAGCTTTAATCAGTTCTATGGCGACAAACAATCGATACGACAAATAACGCAAGCGCCAATCGGGGCAGAAAATTGTCGACTAGCTCTTGAGTCCAAAAACGTTGGAGAACTTGTTAACTGTTCCTTCATTCCTTACTTCTACAAGAGCAGTGAAGCCGGCTCTACGTACTCGCGGATCTCTGATGACCAATATGGTCGACCTTACGGTGACCTGGTATTGGCTCCCACAGATGATGCTTTGATAGACAAAATCAATAGTACAAAACCTTACAAGTCAGTTCAGCTTCCCCTTTACTACGGAGGCAGTAATTATGTCTCCACGATCAGTGCTTCTCTACAAAGAACATTCAAATAGGAGTTCATTATGAATCTGCTTAAGTTTATTTTCATGCTCTCACTCAGCTTTGATGTACTAGCTTCTCAAGCCTATACATTGAAGATTAATAATAACGTTAACGATAAGTTGGTTATTAAAAAAATATCAAGTGACTGCATCACAGGCCTGTCTTTTTCTGGTAAGAAAACAATTGATGCCTATTCCACGGGTACAATTAAATTTGATGATAAAAATGCGTTTTTAACACATTGTGATGGTGGGGAGAAATACCTGAAACTATCACTGGAAAATAAGTTTGAAAAGTCTACTGTTACAATTGATCATTATTTTTCAAATGGTTGGGGTACAAGTGTCAATCTAGAAGCAAAAGATAAAAATAACTTTGCCTCACCCCCAAAGAAAGTTAACTGTGGTTCAAAGAACTGTCTAAACAAATGGATAAAGCAGAATGGTTCGCTAAAAATTACACTTGATATGGCTAACCCAGAAAAAGTAAATAGTTGTAAGTCAGTTATGGATGATAAATATATTGCCGATTTCAAAACTACCGGCTCTGTTAATCAATATTACAACTGTGATACAGCAACCGAACATGGGCGCGTCGATATTATCAACATTCAACCAAACGTTGAGATACACAATTCAACATTGAAGTCTGCTAGTGAAGTGAAACATCCGAGTTACACAAATGTACTTGGGAACCAGAAGGGCTTCAATATGACGACTTTCCACTCTCAACAAATTAGCTGTCAATCAAATAATACAGAGATTAAAAAGGACAAAAATTGGGAGGGTCTTACTAACTGCAAATAATCACGACTCAGTTCAATTCGGTAATACATAAATACAACTTTAAAATGAGGAAACACTATGAAAAAAATGATTTTAGTAGCACATGGTAATGGGGGAGAGGGAACTTTCTCTATTCCCAAAGTTAAAACTATCACACCAGCAGGTAAATCGTTGTCTTTTGCTGATGCGATTAAATATATGAATTCGAGCAATCCATATCCGGAGTATTCTTCAACCAGCTTTTATGAGTTCGGCAAGCTAAGTGATTTAGATTGCAAAGCTTTATTCAGTAAAGTTCCAAGTGGCAAGGGAATCGTTCCTACCGGTAAGTGCAGGGGAAATGATCCTACTCTACCTATTTTCTGCTTACGTGGTGAAGATATTACCGTAGTTCAGTTGGAAGCTTATATTAATAAACATCAATACACTTCTGTTGTACTTTTGGCCTGCCGTAGTTAGCCAACTGGACAGACCATGTTATATGTAATCTAAGAAAAAACCCTCTCTATTTTAATTTGGAGAGGGTTTAATTTTTCGTTGGGATACAATTAAGCCGCTAGCAGAGATACATTGATGACTTTATCCTACGTCCTAAGATTTGTACATGCATCCTCAAACTTATCGGGAACATTAAATCACAGCACTTCTGAGCATCGGTTCGGGTCACAAGGGCACATAAGTTACTTTGTTGTGGCATAGTGAATTTGGCCACCTGATTAGAGGTGTTAGAATGCACCTCGTACACAACAGGTGGAACTATGACAAAGCGTACGAGAAGAACTTTCAGCCTAGAATTCAAACTTGAAGCAGCTAACGCTATAAATGTGAGGAAATCTGCTTTGGACAAGTGGGTAACGCAGCTTAAACTAGAGAGGCAGGGTATTACCCCAAAAGCCGCACCGCTTACTCCAGAACACCCTGTATCGACCAACGGCAAAGCCTTCTTCACGCGGATTCTTTGTCATTTCCCGATTACCATGATTCTGACGACTTTGTTTAAGTTGCAACTTCACTCGACGATTCATGTTCAGCGCTTCTGCAGTTACCACCTCCGCTGGCCATTTTAGCCAGTCGTAATAGGCTGAGCGGCATACTCTCATCGCCTGACACAGTCGAACTACCGGATATCAGGTGACTCAATTTTGATGAAATTAAACTTTACTTCATTTCTTTCACGAGGAGGCCTGTTTTAGGCTCTCTTTTTCTATACGCAACTCTTTAACTTCTTTACGGAGTCGTTTGAACTCATCACGTTCGTCATCGGATAGCTCAGTGCCTTCTAACTGGGCTTCGAGCTTTTACTTCAACTTGTAGAGAACTGTTGTTGTAACACCAACGGTTTCTGCTGCCTGAGCTACGCTATATTCTTGGTCCCTCAATAAGGCTGCCACTTTATCTTTTAATTCCTTGGGGTAACGTTTGTAAGCTCTTTTATTAGTCATGGTTCACCTCATTGATCTGACAGGTATTGTCTCTCAATTCAGTGGCTATTCACCCAATCAATTTCGTTCTCATCGTAGAGCTCACTCGTTAGGCAGCTTAGAGCTTCATTAATGGGTAAAGTCTGCGCATTATTTAGGAGACTTCAAACGTACGTTTTAGTCATAGCTTTTTTCATTTAAAAGTTATTTTTAATCAGTTACATAACACTATCCATACGATTTCGAGAGCCTCTGCCTCTTACCGTACAGTTGCTTTTAATTAGAGAGGGTATGAGATGCTTAGATTTAACTCAATGAAATCTAGCTATTTTATTTTGTGACTACACACAAATATACGCTAGTTTTATGGCTACTAGTTATTTAATTGTTTATGCATTAAATCTTTACGGTGCCTGTATAAATGATAAGTACCAAGACAATAGACTACAGCCATAGACACTTCTGGGCACTTAACAAATGCCGGTACAAAGATAATTTATAAATCAACCTATTTAGCGGCTTGTTGCACAAATTATTCTCATGATGGTTTCTTGCGTTCTAAACACATTTTGGGGCAAAAATGTGTTAGTTGTGAGTTCAAAGGGATGTAGAATCAAGTAGCCAAGCAGGGGCCAAAAATGAGCTAAGGTTCAAAAGAATCGCAGGGGTAGCGCGTTGACTCAGAGGTGATGGCTGGTTAGCCTAGTAGAGCACTGGCAAAATCCAGTGTCGGGATTGAGACCCCGTTTTTGTTGCAGGTGCATAGCCATCAGTGATTTTTTGCTGCATGGTGTGTGGTGTTTCGGCGCATCTGTAAGTCGAGTACGCTTTAATCGAGCGTTACGGACAGTCATTACGGTGAGCTGGGCAGGGCAGCCTCCGGGCTGGCCGGTGCCTGCAAATCGGTAGTCTCAACCTTGCTCAGTTCACCACCCTTTACTGAGACTGAAGCCTCCGGGTGGTGTGGGTTCTTCCACTGGGAGGTTGCTATGCCCCATGCGATACTCGAACACCTTGACCAAGTCTGTCATCAAGCCTTACAACACACATCCACTCAGCCCCGCCAACTGCGCGACATTTCCAACGCCTTTGATACCTTAAAGCACCAAGAAAACACGCCGTGCCCCTGGCTAGAAACCGCCGTGGAGTATGGAGTATTGTCCCGCTGGTTACAAAGGGAGCTGCCGAGCGCCCCCACGAAGCGGTCCCCAGTTCGTGTGGGATTGCTGCACGGTTTGTCGCGCCATGCCTACCAGCTGTGCCTGAGTCGCGATATCGACCGGCGCATCATTCAGCTTCGCCGCCGCAGTGGTGAGAAGGTCGAGTTGGTGGCGGTTGGGCAGGCAGGGCAAATGGCCGATCCGCTCAGTCAGACTTTAGTGCACATTGCCACGCGAGGCGAGAAATGGTTTACATTGTCAAACCATGAACGTCAACAGCTTATTGAGGCGTTAAAGCGAAGCGGGTGAACATCCGCCGGGTAGCCTTGCAAATCCCTGACGTCACAATACGTTAATCAGGTGGAAGCGCAGCAGGTCTTGGCACAGTTTGACAAGCTTTACAGCCAACTCGATGCCCACAACCAAACCGTATCGCAGCCACTTCGCGTGACGACGTCACAAGGATTCACTAAAGAACGGCTCAGTCCGCTCTTTCCCGCGTTTCATGCCCAATACCCAGAAATCCAGATTGACTTGCTGGTGACCAACCAAAAGCTCGATTTGGTGGAGCAGGCGATCGACATTGCCTTTCGCGCCAGTACGCTTGATGACACCGGCTTGTATTACAACCCACTGATGTCGCTCAGTAGCGCCGTCAAGACGATGTTTAAAAGCAAAAGCCCTCGATTAACCTGCCTGATATGGGCGCCAGCGATCAGCCGGATATTCTGGCGGCATCTTATGTTCAGCGAGGAGAGCTGCAAAAACTCGAGGGGGATTCTCAGACAGAACGTTTCCGCTGGCAGTCCTGTACCGCGGTGACGAATACCAACCCGAACGGGTCAGGGTCTCTATCGATTTTGTGGCGCAGCAACTGAGTACGTAAATCCGAGGCTGACGTCAGAGCGACAATCTGATGGTTACTCTTTTTTTTCCACGAACGTATTGAGGTGAAGATCATGCAAGACATCCTCTAAGGTGGCCGATGCAATGTCCGAGTTTGGCTCAACCAACTGCATCTTGTATTGATCGTAGATATCTTGCTTCTCGCGGAAGTAAACAAATCGATAAAAGCCAATCAACCTAAAATAGTTTTCGCAACACGTGGATGGTGAATCGCTAAATGAACTCCATCCGCTCATGTCATCAGTGGAGGGAAAATGCAGGCGCTTGATTTTGGTGGGCACTAATCCATCATCTTCGATGCGATCATAATATCCACCAATTAACTGTAACGAAAATCGCCGACTGTCAGAGGCGCCCCCCAGCCATTGTTCATCAATAGGAGAGGTGCCGGAAAGGCGGATTAGATAGATGTCATTGGGCGCATTTTCAATCATGTTGAACAACTGCATGGAACCTTGCGGGTTTAGAGTCAGAGAAAAGAGACTATTGCCTCCCGCAAATCCCTCTTCTAAAGCGTCCGCCGACACGATTGTGTTGTCGAAATGGATATCAATGACGGGATACCTGACCGGATAAAACACACTGATCATGCGTTCGTAGATGTCGGTGGTTTGTGTTACTAAGCCAGAGATAAACAAAATAATCAAAAGGATCGACGTGGCCTTGTTTCTTTTTAACCACGCTTCAAAGTGAGTAAATGTCATCGGTCTTCCATAAATTTATGCCGTTCAGCGACCAAGAACGCGATATAGGGCAGTGCGTCAGGATTTCTATCGATGTTATCCAGTTTATGACATTCCTAGCATAATGCCATTGCCCTTCCTGCAAGGTGGGCGTGCCTTAGTATGTGTGTCCAAGAAAACATCAGCGCAGGCACAGGTTCTTTACGCTTTTTCCCCGAGCTTTGTCACGGAGTCAGTGAAATCATCGACGGAACATTTTTCGCCCTGTGGATTCACCGGGGCCACACTGTCAGTTTAGGAGAGACGAAGCCATGTTTAACCCTATCGAACAAGTGATGATGAACGCATTGGAAGCCAGTCTGAAGCGCAGTGACTTTGAGAGAGCTGAAGACATGTTGGCGTATCGGTTTCGAGAATTGTCGGCCGCCGTGAACGGCCAGCCATGTGACAAACTGAACTGTAACTTGCTCAGTGTGATCATGGCGTGTGAGTCCGACGTATCAGACAAATTGGCCACGTTTGATGCGCTGTCGGAGTTGAAGCAGTTTGCGCAGAATACGGAACTCAGCATCTCCCAACTGTGGCAGGAAATTGAAAAAAATGAGCTAAAACATCTGCCTATCACTAACGAGTCAAAGCAAGCCATCATCGCGCGTTATTCGATGATTTTGCTGATCCATTGTGCGTCGACCTTTGTCTTTTTGCCCGTCGGTGGCTTGATCACTCAATTGGTGAATACCGCTTTCAATACTCACGGTGCGAGTGCGTTCGCGACGAAAGGGGGGTGGCATAACGACACGAGCCTCCAATGGGGAGACAGCAGTGATTGGATACGAGAATGCTCGGCCGCGTTGACCTTAGATGTGTGGGGAAAGCTTCAAGATTACCTTACGGGTGTGCCCCAAAGTTTAGCCGATTGCTTAAAGGACATTCAGTATGCCCAAAAAAACCAACAAGACCCCAAAAAGGTCAGTCACGCCGTCGAGCAGACGTTAGCAATGAAAACCAAGTGGTATGAACAAAAACTGCACATACAATGGCACATTTTACAGCGCACTTCAGAGTACATCTATAATGAACTTAAGCGCTATCCTTCCCAGTCAGAGATACACCGCACTCATTGGGTTGAGCTGACTAAAACCGTCAAATTTAAAGTCATGGATGGCATCAATACCGCGAACGCCAAAGTGACCAAACATCTGATCACTGATGGGGTGAAGAAGTGGAACCTTAAGCTGCAGGACACAAGGTATCAAGCGAACCAAAAGTTATACGGGGTAAGTTGCCTGCTGACAGGGCAAGACAGTAAAACCCTGCAAGGTTGGTCGAATGGCATGCATAGCGCTGCCAAGACGTTTCTCCAGTCGGAGGGCTTGATCAAGGTCGCTCAGTTGCCTACGTCTCGTGACGCCAGTGTGGACAAGCGTTTAAAGTCGATGACGGATCAATGGATATCCTATAAATACGAGAAAAACAAACAATCCATGAACAAGGCAAAGGATTGGGATAACGCTGTTCGTCACATGTCATACGCCCTCGAGTTATTGGTGGCACATTGTGATCAAGCCACTGCGACGCGCATTATTGCCGCCCTGCGGGGAAAATATAACGAGCCTGGGTTCGAGCAAATGAATAAGATCTCGATGATTTCAGCCTCCAATGAGTGGGCAAATGACGACACCCAGTTTTGCGCGCCAGTGACCCTTTACTGTTCCGATGGAAAGAACATCAACACCAGCTCAGGTTGGGCGGCCTTAGTGACCCTAGGACAGGTAAAACACACGTATGAACAAACCTTGAACCAAGAGTCGAAGGACGAAGTGAAGATGGTACGCTCATTATTGAATGACATTCCTCAGGATCTCAATCGCGTGTTGTTCCGAACAAACAGTGGGGAATTTTGAGACCGCACCTGGCTCGGTTGAGTCACGGGCGGTTATCTGGCGACGACATCATCGTCGCCAGAACTCGATTTACGCTCCCGTTTCCAGCCTTATCGTAGCGGCAAATACACCTCGGTGCGTAAGTCAGCTTCGGCCACGTCGTGGACGAAGTTTAAGTAGCGAAAGAAACACGGGAAGTCTCGCAGGACTTCGCCACTTGCTGGCAACCACTGTTGATACAGCGCATAAACAGTGTCTTCAATGCGGTCGTGACTGCCATGGTGGACGACTACGGCGCATCGTCCGCCTGGGATTTGACCCGCTTTGACCCCATAAGGGTTAGCGGGCACCTCACCTTGGTGTGTGCCAGCAATGTCAAATCGGAACGCATGGGCCGGTGTGTCGTTGGGATCACTGTGGGGAAGGCCAAAGGTGTCACTGGTGCAAAGGGGCGACAAGCCCGAGGCTTTTCGCCATTCAATAAACGCTGCGGCGGTCTCATACACTCGTTGCGGAGGGCCTTGGTGCGAGACGATTGCCACGGGAGTGGTGGGAAAGGTAACGAGATTGACCTGCATACATGGATCTTCTGAAATCGGTGGACGATAATCGTATTTTGAGTGCCAAACGGACCACTCAGGTTGATGTCTAAACTGAGAAGGTGTTTGACCAAAGACGCGAGAAAACGCACGGGAAAACGCTTCGAGACTGTCAAACTGTGCCTCGAAAGCAATCTCGGTGACACTTCGGTCAAGCTCAAACACGAGTCGAAAGGACGCCCGCTTGAGTCTCGCCATGCGTACATACTGCATCGCACTGATCCCCACCCACGACTTGAAAAGGCGGTGAAAATGGTACTTAGAGCAGATCGCAACCGCACTCAATTGGGCAAGTGAGAACTCCGAGTCGAGATGAGTGTCAATGTAGTCACACACACTTTTGATCTGCCGTGCTTGACGAGTCATTGTGGTCATCGTAGAGCCTTCTTTCTTGTAAACAACACCGCCATCATACCCACTTCCAAGGGGCGTTACCTGATTGAAATTGCGCAATGTTATCGCCTCTTAGTGAGTAGGATACTCACCACTTAGCCTCGGTGACAGAAGGTGCCTCAAGGCTTACGCTTCCGATACTGGCCAGTCTGCCCGCCACAACGCGCTATGCTACGGGCTGTTTTCCACCGCATGGAGCCCGTATGAAGACCGACTTTTTGATTGAACCCATCGCCCGACACCAGGTCGAGGAGTGGTTCCGATTAAGCGATGCCCGCTTAGCAGAACGACATGGACAATGGCTGATCGCCGACAGCCAACCCGGCTACCCTTGTCGGATCTCGCTCGAAGAGGCGCAACTCGGAGAGCGTGTGCTGCTCATTCCGTACCTCCACCATGATGTGGCGTCCCCTTATCGGGCGTCGGGGCCCATTTATCTGCGTGAACAGGCCCAAACGGCCACACTGGCCGTTAATGCCATTCCTCCCATTCTGGCCGAGCGACAGCTGTCGGTACGGGCTTACACCCAAGCGGGAATGATGCGTCAGGCCAGCACAACCCAAGGCGCTCCCCTGACTGGGGTCATTCAACAAGCGTTTCACGATCCCAAGGTCGCGTACCTGCAGATCCACAATGCCAATCCAGGCTGTTTCAATTGCACGGTGCGCCGTGTATAAGGCCGCCCTGCCGTCGTCGGTAGGGCAGCGGATCGTCACTGTGCGTCGAACGCGGTGCTGACACCACGCATCGCAATGCCGCGCACCTGCATTGAATCGACCGCCAAGGCGTGACCAATCGCATCGACCGTGCAGCACGCCGGTTCGACAACCGTGGGCTGGTAACGGGCCGCAGCAGGAGAGAGCGCCGTATGCGCCACGCAGTTGTGCGTCATCATGCCCGCCAGAACGATGCGCTCCACCCCCAATGCGTTAAGCTGTGCGTCGAGATCGGTACGCTCAAAACAGTCTGCGTGGCGTTTGATGACAATCGGAGCATCCGGGGCGGCGGCCAAGATCTCAGGGTGGATCGCCGCGCCCGGTGAGTCGTCATAGAAGAACAGTCCTTTGCCTAGCGACGGCGAGACCAAATGTTGAACGTGGATGATCGGGATGCCTTTTTCCTTGGCCTGAGCCATCAGCGATAGGGTTTGAGCGAGGGTGACCTCAGGTTGGTGCAATGGGTAGCGCCCCCCAGCAAAGTAATCATTTTGGACGTCGATAACGATCAAGGCTTGTGATGCCATAGTGTGTTCCTTTTGTTGGTGTGGAAGAGGTGTCCATTGTCAGGGATTGGCAGGTCGGCCACGAGAGTCTTAAATGACACATTAAAAGGCAAATGCGACAACATCACGACCATGACCCCCCTAACGATTGCGATCATTAATTACCCCACCGCAAGTCAGTCGGCCGTGCACGGGTTGGCCGAAGCCATCACGCTCGCTGATGCGTTTTGTCAAACCTATGCAATGCCGATTACCTTTATTCCGCGTGTGCTGACCCTAGAGACATTGGATCCGGGCGAGCCGGCGAACGTGGTGGTACTGCCGCCGTGCCTCAAGGACGATTTCTACACCAGCGACCAACCGGCGCTTCAGGATTACCTCGCACAGATGCAGCAACAGGGAGCGGTACTGGCCTCCGCATGTGTCGGCGCGTTTATTTTGGCCCGAGGTGGCTTTTTGGATCACAAAGGGTGCACCACTCACTGGCGCTTGGCGCCGGCGTTTCGTGCGGCGTTTCCGCTCGTCCACCTTCAAGAGGCGGCGATCATTGTTAATGAAGGCGACGTGATCACCGCCGGCGGACGCATGGCGTGGCTCGATTTGCTATTTGAAATCGTCTCGCAGTTTGCCTCGCCTGCGATAGCGCTGGCTTTGTCTAAGGAAATGGTCATTGATAACGGGTTTCGAGAGCAGCGCTTTTACCACCAATTCATCCCAAAACGCGATCATGGGGATGAACTGGTGCTGAGTGTCCAGCGTGCACTGGACCAGCAGTACGTTAACGCCCCCTCGGTCCGTGAATTGGCAGATCGCCACTTTGTCAGTGCTCGTACTTTGCAGCGACGGTTTATGAAGGCGCTGGCGATGAGCGTGGTGCACTATCTGCAGAAACTGCGTCTGCATCATGCCTGTCAATGGCTGGAGCTCAGCGACAAAGGCGTCAACGATATTGCTTATCGCGTCGGCTATCAGGACGTCAGTGCGTTTCGTAAAGTGTTCATGCGCGAGTACGGTCTGACCCCAACCGAATTTCGTCAGCGATTTCGGCCATCGTCAGGGGGGAATGAGGCATAGCCCGGTTAGGGCTTCACCGATACCATAGGCGGCTTGGAAGGGGGCGGGCGCAGTTGCCGCTCCTTGATGCTAGAGAGGACAAACATCATCAGATAACCCAGCCCCAACGCAGTAATGATGGCCACCACGTTGTCCGTCCAGACCCGCAGCAGATGGAACATCGCCACTAAGGTGACGATCCCCACCACCCGGATCGCCAGGCTGGTTTTGAAATCGCCATGAGCCTTGATGTAGGCGAGCTGATAAGCATTGAGCATCATGAAGATGAAAAACACCGAGAAATGCAGCAGCACCGGCACGGCGCTTAAGTAGGTCTCTGGGTAGAGCGCCCCAATCAGCGGTTGCCCAAACTGCCACACGATCACAAAAAATGCCCCGCTGACGAGCACTGCGAGCTTAAACACCCAGCGGCGTATCGCCTCAATGGCCTGATGGTCGCCGCTTCGCACCTTGACCGCCAGTTCCGGCAACACGAACCGATAGATAGGGAAGACAAACAGCAGGGTCATATAGGTAAAGAGCGGGCGCACCACCACCTGAAAATCGCCCAGTTCATCGACCGTGAAATACCGCACCGTCAGTAGCACCGCGAGGTAGATCATCAGGATGCTGGCGCCGGCTTCCAAAGTGGCGATCACGCTTTTCTTCATGTAACCCACCATCGCGCTGTCCAAGTGCACCGGTTGCAGTGGCAAGGTGGCGATCCGTTGGCGGCGACGCAGGAACATATACAGCGCCGTGCACAGCGACGACAGCGTCAGCGCAGAGAACAAGGCACTCAGCGCCTCCAAGCCTACCAGGTAATACGCCCCAAGAAACACCACAACGTTGAGCGCCGGATCCAGCCAGGTGGTTCGGTTGGTGAGGTCGTACAGCCGATACATCGCCAGCAGGTTAGTAAAATAGAGCTTGAGTCCCAGCGCCACAATGATCCCCACCAGTTGCAGGTAGGGCACGCTGATGCCGAGCGCGTGCTTCATATAGGGGACCACGCCGCCCCAGGTCAGCAGCACTACCGCGATCAACACAAAGCGGAACAGATTGATGATGCCAGATGCATTACGGGTTTGGGAGTAGCTCACCACCATGGAGGAGCGAAACCCGCTCATCAAAATGAGCGACAGCGATATCACATCCACCACGGTATGAAACAGCGCCAAATCGGCTTTGGCCACCCAACTGGCTAACCAGATCTTAAACGTCAGCCCAATGGCGATGCTGACCAAGGTGGCCCCCATCCCGGTAACGAAGGCCTGTTTCAGTGTGTGAATCGAATCGGTGGTCATAAAGGCGTGTGATTCAGGCAAGGAGATATTGAATGGATAATATTGAAAATGCGACGTATTTTCAAATGGGGTGTGCACCGTGCTACAAGACGCTGTCTAGCCTGGCCCAGTTGGACGCGTGACCGTTGGGATTTCTGTGCTAGGATGGGCACACAGGATTTCATCGAAGGAACGGCGTTGCTATGGCCCGCTTAAAACACACTCTGATCCACCATCTCACCCAGCTCAAAACGATGATGACCCGTATGCTGGCCTCGGCGCTGCCGTGCTCGTTAGCGCCTGACATGTTTTTTCTGGAAAAACACGCCAAGGTGGCGGCCAACTTTGCCTTGCGCGGGTATTGCCCGTTGCTCGGTGTGGCGACCGTGTCGTTCTACAACGACAAGGAAGGGAAACAGGCCGTATTGAGTCAGATTGAGGTGACCCTCGCGTATTTGGCAGCCGCGCCCGAGATAGAAGGTTATCAGGACCAGAGGCAGATCACCGACACCGCTGGGCTGATTGACGTGACTCTGTGTGAGTCCGAGTTCATCGAACGGTTCATTTTGCCTAACCTTTTGTTTCATATGGGCATGGTGTACGCGATCGGTAAAACGCAAGGTGTGTCGCTCAGCAAAGGCGACTTCGACGGGTTTCACCACTATCCCCCTGGCTTTTGCTTTAGCCAGGTCAGTCAAGCCTAGGGAGCGCGTCATCATGGAAGCAGAACACATGATATGGATGGGGTGGGTGATGCTGTGGACATTGCCCTATCTGGTGCAATTCGCTGGTGTGTGCATCGGACCGTTCAAGCACATCGCGTTTTTGGATCACCAATTGGCGCGATCGGCGCGCCCCGTTTTGTCGACACCTGACCGGCTGCCCGACCTGCCATACACCTTCTTGACCATTGGCCTTCGATTCCAGTGCTACTGCTTACTGTTTCCCGCTCTGTGCTGGCGAGCGACAACCCGTCGGGGCAGTTTTTGGCTGCTAATGGGGCTCAACTTCGTGTGGATTTGGAGCGTCATCGTCGGGGTCGTTTGGATCGGAGGGCGATAAGACGAGAAATGCCGTTAACTGAGCGCCTGACCCAAGGGGCCAAAATAGGCATGTAACGCCCGATAAATCGTCTGGCGATGTGCGATGTCAGGATACACTGGCCGCACATCTAGGCGCGTGGTTCCCGCCACCAGATAAGCATTGTCAATCTCCGCGCACGACTCGATCGCCGCCTCAAATGCCCGCGCCATCATCTCCGTGGGCGACGAAAAATACCGCTGCGCCAAGGCCTGATCGGCTCGCACACTGCGAGCCACATAATCGTGCTTGTCGAGGGTGTCGCCGCTCAATAAGGTGACCGCAAAGAGCGCCATCAGTCGCTCGTTCAGCGGGTGCGCGATCGGCGTGCAGTCTTCAAGCCAGCAGTCACTGGCAAATCGGGGGCGCAAGCTCGACGGCCCAGACGTGTCGAGGTCAAAGGCTTTATCCGCAATGTAATGATCGAAGGCGTGCCAGAATTCATGCGCCAGCGCGCCCGCTCCGGCATTCTTGGCTAAGGCCAGCTCTCGCCGACGAGGATCGTAATGCGCTTGCACGCCCTGACGTCCCCCGGTGCCAAAAGCGAAGTTGAGCGTGCCGCGCAGGCCCATAGCATGGGGCGGAAGGGCGAGCAGATAGGCTAGATCCGCTAACGAGTCGTAAATCAGGTTGGCCGCGAGCGCTTTTTCTTCTTGTGTCACCCAACGACCCACCCGCAAGTTACCCATGCCAAAGGTGCGTTGGATGTCCTGGAACGTCGCAGGCTCGCCATGCCGGTAGTCCGGACCGCGGCGCGTTTGGTGTTTGAAATGCGTCAGCTTCACTGTAGGGTATCTGGTCGATGTTCCATGAACCGATGATCGGTCGCCTCGTGTCTTAGCAGGGCAGTATACCCTGAACTGGGGGCTTGTCGATGCTCACCTTCGCATGATTTCAAGGACGCCCACATAGCCCCTCAACGCAAAGACGGGGCGCGCTGGGAATGGGGGGAGGCGAGGTTTCTCAGCGGGGAGACATGCGCATCGAACGCAACGTCACGACGTAAAAACCGCGGCTCGTCAGTGCACCGCGGGGCGCGGATCCGATCCATGCGAAAATGGCGAAAGTCGCCACGCTGTGGATCCCAGGCCACCAGATACCACAACGGCGGTAAAATGAGCAGGGCATGCGGCTCCACACAGCGATGCGTGTCTTGGCCTTGCGCATCCACGTAGTCAAAACGCAGCGGACGGCATTGCAAAAACGCCTGCTCAAACGCGGGCAATAAGTCGGGATCTTGCTCGGTGTGTCCGGTGATGTCCACCTCAGGTGCAAGCTGGCCGACAAACAAGCCGGCCAATAAGCGGCGCAAATCGTTCAGTTTGTCGCTTGGCAGGGCGGCTTCGAGTTGAGCCAGCGCGCGGTCCGCGGCTTCGGTAAACGGCAGCCCACCAATTGCTGAGAGGGTGGCGGTGCTGATCACCAGCGCAAACACCGCTTCGACAGACAGCGTTACGGTGGCTCGCATCGAACGCGGATCCAGTTGGATGCCGCCCCCACGCCCAGGTTCCGCATGGATAATCCAACCTTCATCGCGCAGAGCGTTGAGATCTCGCAGCACCGTCCGACGAGATGCCCCTACCGTCTGCGCCAAGGTGGCCAGGGTGGCGGTGCCATTGCGGCGCAGGTGACGCACGATGGCGTCTTGTCGAAGTCGAACGGTCATGGGCAGGCTGATAAAAGGTGACAAATTATGGCACTATTTAGCGATATTGTGTCCCGGACGTCAAGCGGACGTCGACAACTAGGAGACACAGTATGTTCAAATCGTCCTTTCCTCGCGCCAAGATGCTATTGTGCAACGGGATCACCCTTGAAGTCTTTGACGCCGGCCAATCGCCGGGTCGTGCGCCCATCGTACTATGCCACGGCTGGCCCGAGCTTGCCTTTTCCTGGCGCCATCAGATCCCAGCGCTGGTCAAGGCTGGATACCACGTTATCGTGCCCAATCAACGCGGTTATGGGGGCTCGTCTTGTCCCGATGCCGTCTCGAGCTACGACATCACCCACTTGACGGGCGACTTGGCCGCGTTGCTGGATCACTACGGGTACGAGGACGCCATCTTTGTCGGCCACGACTGGGGCGCCATGGTCGTTTGGGGCATGGCCCTGCTTCATCCACATCGAGTTCGCGCCCTGATCAACCTCAGCCTCCCTTATCAGGTGCGCACAGACTTGCCCTGGATTGACGCGATGGAACAGGGGATGGGCGCCGAACATTACATGGTGCACTTTTGCCGTCAGCCCGGCGTCGCAGACGCTATCCTCGACCAGCATCGGTCACAATTTTTGCGCAATGTGTACCGCACCCAACTGCCTCCGGCCTCGCCAGAGCCGGGCATGGCGATGATCGCGCTGGCCCAGCAGTCGACCCCACAAGGCCAGCCACTCATGAGTGACGACGAATGGCGCGTTTATGATGCGGCCTTCGCCCACACCGGCTTTACGCCCAGCATCAATTGGTATCGCAATCTGAACCGAAACTGGCACCAACTCGCCGATGTGCCCGCCTTGGTCCACCAGCCCGCCCTGATGATCTACGGGACTCAGGACAGCATTCCCGTGTTGGCATCGCTCAGCGACTATGTCCCGAACGTGACGGCTGTGCACCTAGACTGTGGCCACTGGATCCAGCAGGAGCAACCTGACGAAACCAACCGCGTGATGCTCGAGTGGCTACGCGATCTCGAACACGGGTGCTGAGGGTGGGGCCCTAAATGGTCTGACTAAGAAAAAATTACAAAAAACAGGGCGAAAAACGGCCCATTTCTGCATGGTTTTTTCCGCCCGCAATCACTACCCTTATCGCCCTTTAAATTCGAGAGAGTACAACGATGAAAGCTTGGTTCGCTGGCATACTGATGAGCGTGGCGTGGCACGCGGGCGCGCAGTGCTATCCGTCCACCGTGCAAAGTCCGACCCCATTTATGGGGCGCAGTGGTGAGGTCTTCCAACTCGCGGACGGGACGTTGTGGGAGATCCGTCAAGCCTACGAGTACCTGTATCACTATGCCCCGCGTGTGGAAGTGTGCCCGAACCTAGGCACCTTAACGGTGGCAGGGAAAACCCTGCCGATCACCGCCCTCGGCAGGGTGGCGCTTCATCGCGACCCTTTAGGACCGCACGAGATCCTCCACTCGGCGATCGCCGGCCAGTTTAATGGCTTTGAAGGCGATACCTTGTTTAAACTCGCCAATGGACAAGTCTGGAAGCAGCAGGAATACGCCTACTGGTACCACTACGCGTACGCGCCCGCGGTCCGCATCGAGCGCGTGAACGGCCAGTATCGGATGACCGTCAACGGCGTGGCGAAAAGTATCAGTGTCCTGCGCCTAAAATAAGAGCTCAATCCTAAGCTGGAGCACCGCGAAGCAGGTGTACACAGGCTGACCAATTCGACAGTAAGCATAGGAAGGGACTCAGGTGTGTCACGACGCAGTCTATGAGGTGGCCTGATCGGTGGTAGCCGCTATCACCGCCTGTAGCGTCGTCACACATCGCTGCGTGACCTGATCACTGCTTTCGCCCATCGAAACAGAGACAATCGCGCCTTCCATCAGCACCGACAGCGCCTCGAGTAGCCCTGGATGCGTCTCACTGAGTGACTCGCCAATCAACGCTCGGACCGCCTGTTTGTGATATTGGCAATACTGGGCAATGGCACTGTTGGGATCGCCAAACTCGCCCGCCGTGTGGATAAAGAAGCAACCACGAAATGGCCCAAGTGGGGCAGCGCCGCCTGTGAACCAGCGGTGTAAGGCGTCAAACACGCGCTCAACGGTCTCGGTATCATTGGTTGACCCCGACAGACATTGGCGTAGCCAGTCGATGAAGGCCTCGTGACGCTGGGCCAATGTGGCCAGTACCAATGCCTCTTTGCTATCAAAATGCGTGTACAGCGTGCGTTTGGCGACCCCGGAACTTGCGATCACCTCATTGATGCCGATGGCGTGAATGCCATGGCGATAGAATAAGGCCAAGGCCGTGTCGATCAAATGTTGACGTTTTTGACTCATCTCTCCCTCCTTTTCATGCATGTTGACAAAAGTAGACCAATTTGTCTACTTTAAGTGGGAGACAATTCTGTCTACTTATAAGAAAGGAGTACCCATGACACAAACACAATCCGCCCTAATGGCCGGAGTGGGGGCCTCGATCGCCATTGGGATGCTGGCGCAGCTCGATCGCTTCTCGCCCGGTATGGCCTGGTTGATGGCGCCGCTTGGCGCGACCGCTGTCCTCGTTTTCGGGGTCCCAGACAGCCCGCTCGCCAACGCCAAAAACGTCGTCCTCGGCCATCTCATTACCGCCCTCATTGGCGTGGCGTTTCTCCAATCCATTGGACCCTCTGCGCTCGGCCTAGCGCTGGCCACTGGCACCGCCGTCTCCGCGATGTTGCTAACCCGCACGACGCATCCCCCTGCTGGGGCCAACCCGCTGCTGATCATGTTGACAGGGCAGGGGTGGGACTTTGTCTTGACGCCCGTGCTGACCGGTGCCATCGTGATTGTGCTGCTGGCCCACCTTTGGCGCGCGTTCCAGCGCCATTGCGCCAAGGGGATTGGCTAGGATAAGGTTGGCGCCGACATCACTCGGCGCTATGATCACTGAGTGTGTGGCCGCCCCATAGGAGCCTAGTGTGAGCCTCAATTTTAATGCGCAAGACGCGAGCCAAATCTTTGTCGGGGCCTTTGCCCTTGCTGTTCCGATCGCGTTTTCTGAAGAAGCCTGGCGCCTGGGCGAAACCCTGCCAAGCGCCAAACTGTGGTGGCTGTTCGCCTTGTCTATGGTGTTTTTGGCGCTCTACACCTACGAAAGTGTGTTCCAACGAGACATCGCTCAGCGCCGCGCGGTGTTCGTGTTTCGCATTATCACCGCCTACGTCATGGCGGCGTGTGTTGTCGCCTTAGTGTTGTATTGCCTCGATAAGTTGCCCGTGCTTGAACAGCCCTGGGTGGCCTTCAAACGCGTCATCGTCATCACCATGCCCGCCTCGATGGGAGCGATCGTTGTCGACAGTTTCGACAAGGAGTGATCACGTGTCGGTCGGCGGTGGCGTCAAAGGCGCGGTCACCTTGATCACCCCTTTTTGCAGAAGTAAGGTATTGGGGTATGTGATGATGTTGCCACTTTCATGGCGGAGCAGAACGTGAAACATGGTGATGTCGATGATGACGCCACTGATGTCCTCGTCCTTCTCGCACACCTTGACTCGATCGCCAATTCGATAGGGAAAGACGAAAAAAATCAAGACGCTGGCCGAAATATTGCTGAGTATCGACCACTGGGCGAACAAGGCCACCCCCAACACCGCGAACAGCGAGGAGAGAAACAACGAAATGTCACCATAGCCAATGCCCAGTAACAGCACGAACAGCGCTGCAAACACACTGAACGTTGAGACATGAAACGCCTTAACCACAAACTGAGTGCGCGCCATTGTGACCTGTTTTTTCTCTGCGACCGCCAACACCGCGCGCCGACCAACCCGGCGCAGCAGGGCATAGACCAACACCAGCAGTACGCCCAAAGCGATCTGCTCAAACAACGGGTGCGCTTGCATCCAACTTACCATCAAATAAACCTCAGTATTTTTAAAATCACAATTTCGAGCCCGATCACCCCGATCAGCAGGGCACACAACACCCAAAACGCCAACGGATCCGCGCTGCCCGGCAATCCACCCACATTCACCCCCAGTAATCCGGTCACAAAACTGGCGGGAAGGAAAATCCCTGCGATGACCGAAAATAAATACGTGTTGCGGTTCATGAGTTGGGTTTGGCCTTGATGGACAAGCGCCAAGGCGTGCGCAATTTGATCGAGATAAAAATCGATCGATTCGTTGAGCCGAGCCACCGTGTCCTGCGCGTTGTTAAAATGGTGAACCTGTTGAGAGAGCGCGGGGACCTGCGCGTGCAACAAGTCTTCCAGCGCATACCGCTGTGGCTTCAGGTAGCGGCGTAGTCGCAAAAGACGCGTATGCAGTAGGTTCAACGGCTCCAGGTCCGAAACTTGTGGGACGTCAAACGTCGCGATTTGTTCTTCCACTGGCGTCAGAAAGTGGGCGATCGCGTCGTTGATGCGGCTCACCATCCACACTAAAAGTTCAGCGACCGAACTCGGTCCCTGATGGCGTTGTAATGCCTCGATCACCGTTGCGACGGCCCGTGACGGCAGTTTGCGTGTCGAAATCAAGGCACCGCGATACCACAAGAGACGCACGCTGAGCATGTCGTCCGGATCCGCCCCTTCATTGAGATTGATGTCCCGCAGGATGAACAGAAAACAATCCTCACCATACGTTTCAAATCGCGGACGCGTGTCGTCCGCCAATAACGACGCGATCAATGACTCCGGTAACGATTGGGATTGCAACCACACACGCAGTGTTGGGGTATCCCGTTGGCAGTGGTACCAATGTGCTGGGGCGAGCGTCTCGCCCAACGACGTCAGTGGCTGTGGGGTGCCCTGATCAAACCGCCATCCTGAAATTAAACCATCCCCCATGCTGATCCTCCTCTGTGCGGCGACCCCATGTGGCGCACGCGTAACTGTCATTTAGGCGACTTTGGCCAGGCTGTCAAACCATTTCGCTCGTGAACCTGGCTCTCTACCGACTAAAGGGGCGTAAAATAATTAGAGTACATAATAAAAATCATTAAACATGGAGGTGGTGCGCTTCTTGAATATTATGGTTTGGTTGATTTAATCTGAGATTTTGTCACAATGGTAGTCTGAAGAATCATTAGAGGACGAAACAATATCCTAACCCATTCCAGACGGAGTCATACCATGATGTCGACGCCCCATGTCAGTACACCAATGAGGGGAAACCTCCCCCTATTCTCACAATCGTTCACGCGAGCCAAAGGCTGCTGGCTTGAAACGCCACACGGAGAGCGATACTTGGATACCCAAGCCGGTCTCAACGACCTGATTTACGGTCACAATAACCCCCAGTTGAAACACGCCCTGTTGAACTACATCGAACGCGACGGTTTATCAATCGGTGTGGCGGGGCAGTCTGAAGCCGAAGCAAGGTTCATTCGTACCCTAACACGACGCATTCTCGCCCCCCGACAAATGACGTATCACGTGGCAATGACGGCGCCCAGCGAGGCGCAGGCCCTCAAACAAGCGGTGGCATTAGCCAAAGCCGATACAGGCCGTGACACCGTGGTGACGCTCCAGCCTAAAATCTCTAGGCGGCCCTCCGGCTGGCAGGATCAAGGTCCACGTCATCACAAAGACGATCACATCGTCGTCTCCGGGTTGGCAGATCTTCGCCGTTGGCTCGGCGGCTCGGCGTCAACCCCGCCTGCCGCTGTGATCATTGAAACTGTGCAGCGTCATGCTGGAATGCGTGTGCTGTCCGACCGCTGGCTGCGCGCCGCTCAGCAATTGTGCCACGCCCACGGCGTCTTGTTGGTGTTCAATGAGACCCTGGCCGGTTGTGGACGCACCGGACGCTTCTTCAGTTTTGAGGCCTCCGGAGTCCAGCCCGATCTGATCGTGCTGTCCCAAGCGCTTGGCGGATACGGATTGCCATTGGGACTCGTGTTGTACGCCCCCGACCTGGCCTGCGCGCCTCCATCGCCTGCTAACGCACCGACCCCCGACCATGCGCTGATCACCGCGGCGACGGCGCTCGACATCTACTGGTCAGACGGTCAGTTTGAGTCGCACGTACAGAAACAAAGCGCGCAACTGACCGCGGGACTCCGTGACTTGGTGCGTATGTGCCCTGAAGTGTTTCTCCGCCGAACAGGAAGTGGGATGGTGCAAGGCATGCAATGTCGGACCCCCGACGTGGCTCGTCGAGTTATCGAGGCCGGTTTTCGTGAAGGCGTGCTGCTGAACACCGTGGATGACGCCGGCACCGTGTTGGCACTGTGTTGCCCGCTGCCCCTGAACTCGCTGGAACGCGAGCAGTTGATCGCTCGACTGCGAGCGGCCGCCTACGCTGCCCGGCATGCAGAGCTAGGCGCGCAGACGTCACCGGCGTAATGGAGGGCACATCGATATGTCTACACACGCAATGCGCCATCGGGTGGAAAAAATTGGCGGCGCCTCTATGCTGGATATGGACGCGGTGTTAGACAACATCGTCCTGCGTCCCCCTGTCTCACAACGCTACAATCGTATCGTGGTGGTCTCGGCGTGCCAGGGGATCACCGATGCGCTGCTCGAATGTCCTCATACTCACACCCCAGGGGTTTTCCATCACCTCTTGGCATTCAGTAAAACGTGGGAGCGCGCCTTAGACACGGTACTTGAGCGTTTGTTGTTGATCAACGATAACGTGTTCGCCGATCCCATGCTGCGCCGGCGTGCGGATCAGTTCATTGAGCAGCGAGTCAGCCGGACCCGAGCCTGGGTTCGTACCCAGCTCTCCGTGTTACCGCATCGTCCTCACGCTGAGCACCGCGGGTGGCGTGCGATTCGGGCGCGCCTGGCCGCGATTGGTGAGGCTCACAGTGCCTTCAATACGGCACTTAAAGTGCAGCGACAGGGTGTTCGAACCCGACTGGTGGAGATCGCCGGTGAGCCGACCAGCGAGCGCCCATGTCTCACACATCAAATCACCGCGGCGATGCAGGAGTGGGACTTGCAGCGAGAACTGCCCATTGTAACCGGCGATCCGTCCTTGCCACCCACCGGGCCTGCTCACGCGGATCGCCGATACGCGGACGTAACCTTGGGTCGGGTCGCCGCGATCACCCGCGCCGATCACGCCGTGGTGTACAAAGCGCACCCCCTGAGCACCGCTGATCCGAACGTAGTGGAGGGCACGCGCCCCCTTGGACGTGTGTCTCACCAGACGGCCGAACAGTGGTCCTCCTGGACACAAGAGGCCCTGCACCCTGACGCCGTTAAACGGTGTCGGGAACACGACATTGATTTGCATGTGAAATGTACCTTTGCGCCGGAGGCCCCGAGCACTGTGTTTACCCATGATATTGACGAGGCGCATCGATCGCCCGTTGCCGTAACTGGGCAAGAAGGGGTGTACGCCATCTGGGTTGCCCCCCCTGTCAACCAGGCGCGACTGGCTAACCTGCAGGCCGGTTTGGATAGTGATACGACCATCGTTCACCAAGCGCAGGATGCCAATGGGCTCAGCCTATACCTGGCAGGACCCTCATCGGTTTCCAGTCGGTGTTTTGCTGAATTGCTGCGTCGCGCTCCGCAAGCGCGTATCACGCACGCTCGCGTGTCGCTGGTGACGGTGTTGAGTGACAGCGTAACGGGTTCGGCGCTTCTGGCGTCGGGCCTACGTGCACTCAAGGCCCAAGGCATAGAAGTGTTGAGACGTCACCATCGCGCCAACAGCGCTCAATTCAGCATCCGGTGCAGTCAATACCAAGCGGCGGTGTGCGCCTTGCACGGCGCGTTAAGTCAGCGCTGACGCCGTGATCGTCAGAGGACGGATGAACGCGGCTCTTGCGTCGTCGAAATGGCATTTCTGCCTTTGTCTTTTGACACATAGAGGGCAGCGTCTACTGCTTGGAGGTAGTCAGGGGGCAGACGATTGCTCTCTGGCACCATCGCCCCCACGCCCATGCTCAGAGTCACATGCGAGGCAATCGGGGAGTCGGGGTGGTCAATGTGCTCAAGAGTCATTGCCGTACGGATCTTTTCCGCCACGGCACACGCCTCCTCAAGCGCGGTGTTCGGCAACAACACGGCAAACTCCTCACCCCCATAGCGCGCCACCAAATCGCTGCCACGCTGCGCAGACCGTTCAAGAACAGCAGCGACTTGTTTGAGGCACGCATCGCCGGCGCCATGCCCTAGGGTGTCGTTGAATCGCTTGAAGTAATCAATGTCCATCATGATCAGCGCCAGTGGCGTCTGATCTCGATGGCATCGCTTCCATTCCGAATCGAGACGATGGTCAAACGCACGGCGATTAGCGATGTTGGTCAGGGCATCTTTCAGTGACAACAGCTCCAAGTCTCGATTCAGCTTGGCCAAGGTTTCATTAGCCTGAAACAGCTCTAAGGTTTTTTCGTTAACGCGCTGCTCGAGCACTTGATTGGCGTCGATGAGCTTGTCCGCCATCTGATTGAAGGCTTTGGCCAGCATACCGAGTTCATCCTTAGTAAAATGACGGATGCGCTGCGTCAAATCCCCATTGGCGATCATTGCCGCCACATAGGTCAAGTCGATGATGGGTTTGGTGATGGTGCGTGAAAGGAGCAGCACCGCTATTCCACCCAGCAAAGCGGTCACCAATGAGGCGACGGCCAAAAATTGTTTCTGTTCACCGATAATACCTAACGCGTCGGCGTAGTCGATTTTGTACACCAGCCCCAAGTTCAGATCTTTGAAGGTGTAGGCCACCGCCAGTACCTCTTTGCCTCGATGGTCACGATAAGTGCTGATGTCGTCGTCTTTGTCTCTGACCAAAACAAACGGGTTGACCCAAGTGTTGCGATCGTAGCCCAACGTCAACGATTCGGGATAAATAGGGGAAATCGAGCCCGTAGAGGGGCTTTTGTACACCAGAGTCGTTTCCTCCGTGCTGCCGAGACCGAATTGGGTGTTGGTGATCACCGCAAAGTCGTTCAAATTCATTTCCAACACCACGTACCCGATCGCCACCCCATCACGGATGTTTTTCATCGGCGCTTGTGCATCGGTAATGATGGTGTCGATGCGAGCGATCAGTTGATCACGCTCCTCGGGTGCTTGGATCTTGGCTAACGTTTGCACCGATAGACGCAATTGAGTGCGTGAGCCGATCAGAGACACCCGATCGTGGTACTTGCGCAGCACCTGGTAAACCAACATTTTTTTGTTGTTGGCCACCGTACGCAGGTGATTGACGACCACCTTTTCTATCGATTCTTGGCTCTTGTAGTGGTACAACGAGCCAGTGAACACCAACGAAATCATGATGATGCCCAGCAAGATGATGGTGATTTTTTGACGGATCCCAAACCCGCTTGGTGTCAAATTCATCGGTCCAGACATGGTGTGGGGTCCTTAGGCTTTCTCTATAGCTTAGAATGGCTGATCCAAATGACCAAATCGGGCAGCGGTGTCCCCAGCAAAACCGCGTGAGCTATACTCAAAGAAAACCCATCACATCGTCGATGCCTAGGTCAGTGCGTTAGGAGGCGGTGTCGTCAGCGCTCCGGTTGGCGACCCCCATATACGAAACGAAAGAGGGCCACCCATGGACAACGACAAGATTTTCCCCGATGTGCCGTTGAGCAGCCGCGAGCTCAGTGACGTGTTTGCGCACATCCAGCTCGCCTGCGTACTTGCGTCTACGGATCGGAAGATCTTGAGTATGAACGCCGCAGCCCAGCGTCTGTTTGGCTACGATGAGCGTGTGATTGGGCTAGGTACTGAGGTGCTGTATGCCCAGTTAGATGAGCACATCTTGCAAGGGCACGTTCGATGCAATCCCGATGCTGCCAACTCGGCGGAATCGGTGGTGATCGAATACCAAACCCAAGATGGGCACCGATTTCTGGGCAAGACGAGCAGTGGGGTCATCAAGGGCCCGAGCGGCGAGGTGCAGTGTTTCATCGCCTTCATCCAAGATGAGTCTGAACGTCTCAAAGCCGAGCGCACACTCAACAAATTACACTCCATCACCTCGTCACGACGTTTCGATTTTACCCAGCGCGTGCAAGCCATTCTTGAATTGGGGTGTGAGCAGTTTGGCCTGCCGATTGGTATCTTTAGCCACATTGAAGGTCGCCATTATGAGATCCGTCAAGCGATCCACCCTGAGAATTCGCTCGTCCCAGGCATGACGTACGAACTGGGAGAGACCTACTGCTGCCAAGTTTATCAAGCGAATGATGTACAAGGCTTTCACTGCGTGTCTCAAAGCCACATTGCGACGCATCCTTGTTTCGCGGCCTTTGGACTGGAAGCCTATTTGGGGGCACCGATCTTTGTCGACGGCGAGCGTTATGGGACCCTGAACTTCTCCAGCCCGACCTCTACACGCCCGTTTCGTCCTCAGGACAAAGAGTTAGTACGCCTGTTTGCCGAGTGGATCGGGCACGAATTGGCACGTCAACAAGATCTCGATGCCCTCAAACACGCGCGCAATCAACTCGAAGTCCTCGCCAGTACCGATCCGCTGACCGGACTCGCCAACCGCCGTTACATTGAATCCACGTTAGACAAACAACTTGATTTGCATCACCGCTATGGCCTCCCCCTCGTGGTGGCGCTGTTCGATTTTGACCACTTTAAGCGCGTCAACGACCAGTTTGGTCACCAGATGGGCGACGAGGCTTTGCAACGGTTTGGGGCCATTGTGGCCACACTGACGCGAAAAGAAGACGTCTACGCGCGTTGGGGGGGCGAAGAGTTTTTGGCCCTGTTGCCTAATACGTCACTAGACGGGGCGCTGACGCTGATTGAGCGCATCACGCATAGCGTCAAAGCCCAGCCACTGGAGTACAACGGCGCACCCATCGCTTTGAGTGTCAGTGTAGGGGTCACGGCGGTTCATGAGCAGGATACCGCGTCGAGCGTGCTCAAGCGCGCGGACGCGCTACTGTATCGAGCCAAAGCCAATGGCCGGGACCGGACCGAATCCGATCCGGTTGACGATCCAGCTCGCTGAGCGGAGGCTGGCGTGAGATGGGATCATGACCGTCGCGCGACAAGCACCTGAAGTAGGACAAACACCAACCACATCACCACACTGGGCATCAGTTTGAGATCCCACAGAGCCAGGCCGTGTTGCGACCACAGCGCCCGCACGTCAGGTGTCAGGGCGTCGGGCCACGGCACCGTTACGATAGCCACGCCAGCCAATGACACCATCAGCGCCATCCCCATCAAGCCCGCTGCGATGTAGGTTGAGAGATACCCTGCTCGATGCAGCAACCACACCAACAGAGCAGTGGCCGAGACGGTCAGTTCGAATGGGGCGTGCATACGTCAGCCTCCTAGGTAAGCGGGAGTTACAAGCCTAGACGCGATGGCCGGGTTTTGCGAGTTTCCCGCCCTAATCAGTGTCAGGCGTCTGGATCCACAAACGATGCAAATCCAAGTAGCCATTGGATTTCATGTGTAGGCCTGCGATTTGTGGGTGTCGGTTGATGATTTTTCGGCCATAAAAGAGGGGTAAAATGCGCCGCTCAGAAACAAAAGGGGCAATCAAGGCAAGCAAATCGTCGCGACCCGAGTACTGCGCCATCACACCCTGTACCTGCTGACGATGGCGCTCCAACGCTGGCTCAGCGAGGCAATAACGCAATACGCCCGAAGTGAGCAACCAGTCGTACAAACCATATTCCAACGGGGGCTCTAAGATCTCTTCAGTGAGCAAAAAATCCACGTGAGGGCGATAGGTGCTCAAATCGTCCAGGTTGTCCAATGTCAGGCACGTTACTTCCAACCCTGTACGCTCAAGCGTTGCCACCACCCAATCGACCAAGGCCTGCTTGTAGTGCAGGCGCCACGCAGGGTGGCCTAACACGACCCGACCCCTCAGCGACGGCCGGTTGGCAGTCTCAGGCCAGCAGCGATCGAAATGGTGGACCGTGCGCAGCTGTGTTCGCTCGGTGTGTTCGGGACGTTGGGCGGCCACGTACGCCATCAACGCCTGGATGTCGTCCGGATCCAACGGGCACGACGCGGTTGGGTTGGCCGCAAGAATGGAGTAAGCGTGAATGTCGATCTGCTCGCTGGTCTCCCCCTCGTGGTGCAGACTCATGACGCGATCCAGTTCACTGCCTTGATGGAACAGCGTGATGTCGCTGAGCAATGCGCTGTCGGCAAAGTAATGCGGATTGCGTTTAAGCGTCAATTGATGAGGTTCCCACGCCTCAAGCTGCAGTGGGCCTGTGCCAATGAAGCAGGTCCCCTGCGCATAGGTGCGCGGACGCTGACTGGTGATGCTGGCATTGGCGGTGGTCAAAGCGTAGATAAACAGGGGGTTGGGGCCCTCGAGTGTGATCACCACGGCTTGGCAGGCGGACTCCCATCGTACCGACACCACTTGCCGGAACAACCATTGAAATGGCCCGTTCGTGTCGCGAAGCCGACGCAAGCTCGACACCACATCTTCTGGTGTGAGCGGCAGACCATCGTGGCATTTAACGTTGGGTCGCAGCCAAAATCGGTAGATGGTGCCATCGTCATTAATGGCGTGATCGAACGCCAGATGGTCGACCAGAAAACCATGTTCATCGATGCGCAATAAGGTGTCATACAGTGCGCTCGACACTTGCAACTCGGCTGACCAATACGTGTCACTGGGTGTCAGGACTCGAACGTACGGGTAATGAGTCACGGTCAGCGCATTGTGTGCCCGTTGCCACTCATCCGTTTCCTGCATCGCGGCCCGCAGCAGCTGAGGGGCCAGCGACTGGTAACTTTGTACGTACTTGGCTAAGCGATCGAAGCGACCAGTGGCCAGATCGCCACGAATGGCCTCGGATAAGGCCGTTTCCAGAGAGACCCGCACCACCAATTGACTGGCTTTGCCTCGGCCCACACCCGGCGTCCAGTCAATCCAGCCTTTTTGCTGCAGCGTTTTGAGGATCGACGACGCATTGCGACGAATGGTAAAAAACACCTCCTCCAACTCGCCCAACGTCACCTCGTAAGACTGTCCGAGCTGATAATGGCTTAGCATCTGGTCGAGGCGTCGTAACGGCAGATCATTTTTCATAGCGACACTTGCTTTTCATGGTGGGCCGTCCCGGTCCCCGGCAGTACAGTGAGTCCTCGTCACACCTTGTGATTGAGGTTTCTCCTAGTATAGGAGACGATGGCGAGGGCCGCGCCTATTGGCTGAGCCCGCCCACGCAAACCGAATGGCTATGCGTCGCGAGAGTATAAAAATCCGTTTCTAGCCACAAGAGGGGCGAAAGAGGAGACTGAACCAACGTCTCATTTCTGGTGCCTTCGACCCTACAGATCCATGTCAACGTCTTATAACTGAGACCCTGATGTCGCTTGGCTTGCACGCCGGTATCCATCCCGCATAGTATGAACCTTAACCCCTTTGACCTTATCGTGGAGGTAACCGGTGACTATTCGTCCCGTCCTTCGTCACCATCGACGTGATTTGCTGGAGATCATGGCATTGCGCGCTACCGAAACCCAGCATCCCCAATCTCTTACCACCCTCGACGCCTATTTGGCGCGCGACGTCTACATCCCAGGCACGCACATCTGGGCGCACTACCAGGGAAACGGCGCTGTACTCGGGTTCATCAAGCTCCGACGCCAGGCGGCGACCTGGCGTGTGAAGGGCCTGTTTGTCGCGCCACACGTCCGGCAACAAGGCATCGCACGCCAACTGGTGCGTGCCGCGGCGAATGCAGTTTGTCAGCGCGGTGGAGACACAGTCGAGTGGTGCCCGCCCGCCATACCGATGCCTGAGGGGTTCATCTCGGCTTGGCCCCGCCCACACTGTGGTGCAGACGGAATGTGTCGGTACGATCGCTCGCAGCTCGACGCCTTGGCCTTTCTGCCGTGAATTACTCGTTACAGGACGTGCAATTCAATATGTGATCACATGCATAATAAAGGTCGCAGTTGTTCACTAGACTTCTGACGTTACGCCCTGAGTCCTCAGGGTAGGGCTATACTGAGCCCGTTTACGAAAGGAGTCTGATTATGTGTACCATTGGCGCCGTTTTCGACGGTAATCAATTGCATACGTTCAAACAGTGCGACCTTATCCCGGTCACGCACTTCCACCCACCCCAAGTTCGTAGGGGTCAAAACGGCGTCGAGTCTTACATCGCCATGACGCGTGAAGGCAGCGAGGGGATCTGGGCTGGAACCAATGACGCGGGCGTTAGCTTCGTGGCCGCCGATTCCTGCACCACCACCGCCGCAAATTACTCGCCCAGCGCGGGCGAAATGCACGCCTTGTTTGAGGCATACGAGGCCACGGTGCGTGGACATACCAACGCCACCCAAGCGGCGATGCATTTGACGCAGTTTTACTTGTCAATGGGCAGTGCGACGCCTTTTCCCGCGCCGGATATCGCCCTCGTGTCCGGCTGGGCGGACGATACGCGCAGCCGCAAGGTGGCGATTTTCATTGAGTATATGCCCAACCCCTACAATCAGCGTCCGGTGCGCACCATCTGTCGTGACGACGGCCATTTTGTCTCGACCAACCACTTCAGACTGCAACCGGACTCGGTGCATTATCCTGCCAATCACAGCACGTACTTGCGCCTACATCGGGCCGAGACACTGTTGCAACAGACGCCGAATCGAGCAGGGGTTGAACAGTTGCTGTCGGATCAATATTACGGCAGTACTGAATTGTCCATTTGCCGAGAGACCGACTTCATCGGCAGCGAGTTTTTCACCCAAGCCACCGCGCTCTTCTCCTTAGACAAAAGTCAGCCTGAATGCCGCTTCCAAGTCAATGGCAATCCCCGTAACCAACCACTGCAACGTTTTCATGAGACTTCCCTATGAAAATGCTGACGCTCTTTATCGAGCGCACGAACCTCTGCGATCTTGGGTGTTGACCTTCTGCGCCTCTACGACGGCGACGACATGATGGTGACTGACGAATTCCATACCCCTATGTGGGTTCCCATCCAGGGCGTCCAGATCTTATGAGCCTGCTTCCGCGATCCGCACACCGGGTCGCGGGTGTCTGTGAAGGTTCAGCTCGTTCAATTGGTTGTTTTTAATTGATTTTGATGATGGATTCGCTCGGACATATAAGTGATGAGCATCACAAAAACACGCGCTTTTGGTAAGGTTTTGTTACAATTTATCAGTGGTCGAATCTCAAAAATGAGAATCCTGCGGTAAAAAGCGCCTTGTTTCGATCAGACAAACCCGCCGCCCCCCCTCGAAGGCCGACAATCGGCTCGACGCGTCGTCTCTGATCGGACACCTGTTTCAATGACATGCCATTCGATGCTAATGCTCACGCGTTCGGCAGAACTCCTTGTCTCGATCGCTCAGTGCTGACCGCGGGTTCCCGTTCCTCGCGCACGGTATGGCTGTCAACGATTACCGTTCAAGATAACAATAATGAGGTCATAATGAACACACTTTCCGGATTCAAGAATCGGATCATAACGGTCGTGGTTGTGCTGCTGTTCAGCGCACTTTCCGTGGCAACCTATTTGTCATACAGTCAATTGTCTCGCGCCATCAGCGGGCACATCTATCAACAATCCATGCTTGAATTGGAGTTGGCGTCCAATTCAATTGAAAGGTGGGTCCATGGTGTTCAGCGCGGGATCGAAAATTCGGCCCCTGACTTCGCCATTCCCCACACGGACGAGCAAGTGGCTCTCATGGTCGAGCAGGTGACCCATTCGCTACAAGTCAGCAGTTTGTATGTGGTGTTTACCGACGGTCGTAGCTTCAGTGAACAAGGTTTGCAACACGATTTAAGTCATGTCTCTACAGATTGGTTTGCCCAGGCTCGACAGACAGGCCGAGCGTTCATGCGTCCTATCCACACCGACCAAAATGGTGCCCCTGAGTTGAGTCTTGTGGTGCCGTTTCACAGTCAAGGGCAGGTCAAGGGCGCGCTACTGGCCAATATTGATTTGACGTCGTTGAGTGAGTTCGTGGAATCACCACCGTTCGAGGGCGCGATGATGGGGATCTATACCGACGAAGCGCTGACCATCGCCTCAAACGGGGAAGTGGATGTCCCGGGCCAAACGCGTCTGTCCGATTTTTCCGAGTTGGTGCCGTTAACTCAAGCCATGCTGTCGCAACCCTCAGGCCAGTTGGATTACCAATTGGGTGGCATTGAAAAAGTGGCGTTTTTCCGGGCTTTGCCACTCAGTCCTGAACTCAAACTGCACCTGTTAGTGGGGGTCAATAAATCGCTCGCGTACGCCGACTTAGATCAGGCTACCCACCAGGCGCTTTGGACCGCGGGCGGCTTGCAGATCACCATGTTGGCAATCTTACTTGTGGTGTTGAATCTGTCCTATCGGCCGATCCTAGCCTTGAAAGCAACGGTTCAAGATCTCTCGCAGGGCGAGGCGGACCTCACCCGTCGGTTGCGCGTCGACAGTCAAGATGACTTGGGGCAGATCGCCGAAGCCGTCAATGCGTTCATCACCCGTCTGCAAACCTTGATGAAAGAAGTGGCGCGTTCAACCGACAGCATTTCTCATGAGATAGATACCCTCAAAAATCAAACCCAGCACAGCGATCGCATGTTGGCATCACACGCTCATGAGACCAGCCAGGTGGTCACCGCGATCAACGAGCTCAGTTCCACCGCCAACAGTGTCGCGAGTAGCGCGTCACAAACCGCGGCGTTTACCCGCACTACGCAAGAGCAGGCGGAGCAATCGCGAGACGTAGTGGGTGAGGCCGTGCTCAGCGTCGAAGCTCTGGTTGCCGATGTTGCCTCAATGGAAGCGCACATTCAGGCCATGAGTGAAGACTCTGTTATGATCGCGTCGGTGTTGTCGGTGATCGGTGAAATTGCCGAGCAAACTAACCTCTTGGCCCTCAATGCGGCGATTGAAGCAGCGCGAGCAGGGGAGCAAGGGCGAGGCTTTGCCGTCGTGGCGGACGAAGTCCGCGCACTCGCCGCGCGAACGCAGCAAAGTACGTCGGAGATCCGAGTGATGCTGGACAAGCTCAATGACGGCTCGCGGATCACAGTCGAGGCGATGACGCAAACGAAACAACGCTGTCAGGCGACTGCAGCCAATACTGCGAATGTGAATCAGCGCTTAGACTCCGTGTCTCTGTCGATTGATCAAATCAACGATTTAAGTGCGGAAATCTCAACTGCTGCTGAGCAGCAACATGTGGTGACCGAAGAAGTCAGTCACAACATGGTGACGATCCACGACATTATCCAAACCCTTACGCAAAGCAGCCAAGAGACGTTGACGCGCACTGGCAACCTAGACCGCACCAATCAACAACTGCGGGCGGTGGTCGGTCAGTTTAAAGTGGACTGATTCCCCTTGACTACCTAACGCTGCTTGAGGGGCCCGTTTCGTACTGAGGCGGTAACGCTGGCTAAGTCGGGGGCGAGACGGTCCCATGGTTATGGGGGGAGCAACTCTCCGTGTTCGCCATCGGTGGGGAGTGTTTCAAAAACGGGGGCAGAGAACAGGGTAAAGTGCACGCGCAGCGCCCTGGTCTCTGCCCCCGTTTTCGATCCCCATCCGCCAGGCGAAAACGGAAGTGATGTCCCCCGACATAGGAGAACCATGATGACCCGTCCTTTACCCCCTCCAAGCCAGCTTAACCGCCACAGCCCGACCAGCGTATCGTCGCTGGAGCGCTCAGGCTCCTCCAAAAATGATGCGCAAAATCTGGCCAACATTCGCTACGTGCAGCGCTTATACCAACTCAACTGGATTGATCGCTTGCGCCGTCGTTTCGGCTGGCGTCGAGCCCGTTCTTCAGGGCGCCGTGCTCGCCCGATGTGGTATCGTTGTACCGCCCAAGGCTGCTTTCCGGTCCGCCGTCAACGTGGAGGCCATCATGATGATTAAGGCCATGCCTTGGACGCAGAGCTCGTCTTTTAGCGCCCATGACCAAGCGGTGTTGCAGGAAGCCACCGACATCATCGCTCGCTACTGGGCAGCCCGTTCACCCAATGTGCTCAATGCGCCGAATTTGGTCAAAATGTATTGCCAATGTCATTTGGCCCATGTTGACCGAGAAGTGTTTGGCGCGTTGTGGCTCGACAATGGTTTGCGCGCACTGGGCACCGTCGACTTGTTTGCGGGTAGCCTTAACCACGCCGCTGTTCATACGCGTGAGGTGCTCCGTTCGGGGCTGCGTCTCAATGCTGCGGCGGTGATTTTTTACCACAATCATCCGTCCGGCGATCCATCGCCCAGTCAAGCCGACCGACAATTGACCAATCACTTGAAAGACGTGCTTGGGCAAATTGAGATCCGGGTTCTCGATCACATGGTGGTGTCTCTGTCCGGTGTCGTCTCGTTCGCAGAGCGCGGTTGGTGTTAATGCAATCAGCGCCCAAACTGGGCGCTTTTTCGGCAAGTGCCGACGCCATGATTATCGGCGTCGCGACGCCCAGATAGGATTGTTCAACGGCGAACCACTGACCGAAGACACACCCCTCGCTAAATGATTGACACTTTTTGAGAACATTTGAGATCAGCTAAGTCGTTCAAGCGTCGCCGTTTTTTTCCTTTGTTGGCCCAGAGTTCACCCGTGTGATGCAGCCTTAAGCAAGCGCCTCATTGAAAGGCCATTGAAATATCACTGCGTTCGCATTGCGCCCTTGACCTGCGGGGGAAACAGGCGTACACCATTGAGGCGTCAATCTTGTGTCCAACCCCGATGTCTAAGGAGAGGCCCATGTCGGATCGATACCCTTTGCAAACCACCCTTCAAGCGACACTGAAACGCGATTTTTTAACCTACAAGCAACGAGAACGCCTGAGTGATGCTGAGTCGGCGCGGCAATTGCTCACGCTTGCGCTGCGGATTGAACTGAGCGACGCCACGGAACCGGCCGTCAGCCACCGTGCGTTGCTTGAAGAGGTTTACCGAACGCAACGCTTGACGTCAGCCATGGTCGATGTGGTGTTTGGACAAACGTTTAATGACGCCCACCTGATGGCGCAGCAGGCGGCTTCACGTGCATTGAGACAGACAGTCAAAGCCGACATCGAGCGTCAAGTGCAGGCGTTCTTAGCTGGGCGCTCGGTCGAAAGCTAATGGTTGTTTCGCGTAGGTTCTGTGGGCAAGACTTCAAGAGCTGGGGGGCTTAACGCGCGCTGCAGCGTGTCGCGGTCAATGTCGTGCAGCAGATCGCGATCCACAGTAGGCACTGGTGCCCAGCACTCCCACCAGGGATCGTTTGGCTCAACGGCTTCCGATGTTTGTGCTGGTAAGCTCGGTGTCCAGCGGGGCCAAGCCGGGGTTGGTTGGTTAATGTAAGCGTCATGATTCGGGTGGGCAGTGATGGTCGGAGGCAGGCCACGACAGAAGGTGTCATGCATGTGGGCTAAAAACGCATCGTGAGGCAACCTTGCCCGCTGCGCGAGCGTCGACAGCAGACTGTGTGTACGACCTGTTTGGGTATCGGTGATGTGGCCACGTTTGGGGCCAGAAACGCAGACAAGTGTGGGTCGATCACGGGGGCCAAACACCAGCCATTGCGGTGTGGAACGTTCCGGGTCGGGGCAACCAAATAGCTGCGTGGCTAAGCTTTCGGTATAACGTGGCAGCGCATGGTTAAGATGGGCTTCCAAGCGTCGGACATCGTACTCACCAAGTGCCGTGTGAAATCGGGGATCGTCTGCCAAGTTAGGCTGCTCGTTAAAGTAAACGGTTCGAGCGGGGATAGTGCCGTCGATGGTGTCGAGCGCACTGAACGCCTCACAAGGCCGGCTAAGCCAAGTGTTGACCAAGGCCTCGGGGGCGTCGGTATACAGACAGACTCGATCCCGCGCTCGGCTTACGTCAACGTACGCACGGCGTAAACTTGTCAACGCGCCTTGCGATCGTACAACAGACAGGACGCAGTCGACGGTCATGCCTTGAGCCATGTCTGCCGTGCGAGTGTAATCGTAATCCCAATGTGCCTGGGCCAACTCAAAGGGGTTAAACGCTACACGTTGGCCTCTCTCCGAGCGAAGCTGTATTCCCGTTGTTGAGATTCGCTCCACGACGTAGCGTTCGTTGGAGCACCAGGGATCGCCACGCGTTGCCTGGCGAAAGACGATCCAATCATTGACCGACAAGGACGGATGGGACAGCGTGTACAACTGGGTGTGAGTATGGTCTCGCTCTAGAGGCAAAACCACCCGCGGGGCGTCTGGTGTTGAAGACGCCAAGGTCACAATGCCTGTGCTTGGGTCGACCTCGGCGATGGTCTCGTAATGATTCGGATGGAGGCTGAGCACTCGCCCGGGTTGGTAAGGCATCATGGTACCTCTCTCCGCGGGTGTGGTGTTGATGGCGCGCAGGCGAGGGGTAGGAACGGATTGATCGGGCAGCTCACCCCGCTCACGGCGTGCAGCGCGCATGACGGTAGCGATGGCATCACGCTCAACATGGGTATGAGCAATAATGAGCGTCTGACGGCGCGTGTCTGGCGTGCGCGACAGAAAGTCATCGACTAATTGTTGGTATAACGACGGATTTGCCTTGTCTTCAGAGGGCATTAGATCGTGTGTCGACACTATGGTTGGGGCTCTTGTCGCGGGATCGGGCGCTTGTTTACTGAGGCAGTGAATCGCACTGCCTGGTTGCCCATCGACGAAGTGCTGGACTGCCCGTCTCAGATTGGGGGTCCGCTGGCGAACAATATCATGCAGATAGGCAGTCTTGATCCAACCGCGTTCAATCGCCAGCGCAAACGGCTTACCGGCTTCCAATGCCAACAATTGGTGCCGATCACCCAACAAGACGGCTCGAGAGTTACTGTCTATGACCAAGCGCAGAAACGTCAACAACTGGGGGTTGCCAAGCATTGCACATTCATCAAGGAAAAACAGGCTTCGACAAAACGTGGCGGAAGAGGTTCGCCGATCTCGATAACGAGCGAGGCATTGCGCTAACGTCGTCGCAGGGAGGCCCTGACGTTTAAGCTCGCGGACTGCTGAGCGTGTTGGGGCTAAACCTAACAACTGCTTGGGCGGCCGGGTGATATCCGACTGTGCTTCCCGAACTAACTGAAGAACTTCTTTCAGCAAGGTCGACTTGCCGGTGCCTGCTAAGCCTTGTACCGCGACAAAGCGATCTCGGCTGGTTGTGATGAGGCTTAGCGCCTGTCGTTGGCCTGGCGTTAACTGAGGCCGGGTTGACAGTAGTGTCTCCAGCGCCGAAGGTGGCGTTAACGGCGGTTGTGTGTCCCTTTGGGTTTGCAGATGGCTGAGAATGGCCCGCTCTTGTGCCAATGCACGGTCTGTCGTCCAGCGAGTTCCGTCTTGAAACGCACGGCTCAATAGCGTGCGCTGGCCGTCAAGTTCCGCCAGGATATCGTTTAATGTTAGTCCTTCACGGGACTCCGCGAGGGCAAAACGGATCGACTCGATAACCAAAGTGCGCTGACGAAATGCAGCCTGCGTAGTGGCACAATGATGCAGGGCAAAAGCGACCGCCTGTTTTGCAACACTTGCGTTGGCAAGAGGAGCGACCAAGTGCAGTGCTTGCTTCACATCGCGTTCGATGTCTGTAGCCGCAGTTCTGTCTAGGTAACGATCGATGGTCGGGCGTGGAGATAGGAGCCGTTCGATGGCACATGGACGAACATCGGCATGCTCAAGACGCTGATGCGCGAGGGCCCGATCATCGGTGTGTAGGTCAATCCGGCGATAACGCGCACACAGGGGCTCGAGCAGAGTCTTGGACAACGTATAGGCAGGCGCAACGAACAGAAGGTAAGGCTTATGGTGACGATCCGATGGACCCGCAAGGTAATGGTAAGCCAATGGCCAAGATGAACGCGTGAGATCTGACAATCGATGTACGCCACCATCTGGTCCTTTGAGCACACAAACGGTCGGCGAACACTTCACGACTCGGTACGCTAAGCCCTCCTCTAGGCCAATGTTTGGCTCGTTTTGGGTTGCGATTAATCGCTCGCCCTTTGTGATGTTTAAGGGATGAGATACCCATACCTGAGCTGAGAGGGACGCCGCTTCGGAGGTCAGATCCAGGCGCACGGGCACCTTGCCTTTGCCCGTTAGCAGTTCTATGAAATTGTGTTGGCGATCGACGGTAAGAACATGCCCCTGTACCCAGCGATCACGGTATCGATAGCGCAGGCGCATGCCCGGTTGATAGTACTTGGTTAAGCGCTGCTCACTGGGTGAGAGCCATTGGCAAACGTCTGCCAGCAAAGTGACACTGGGTCCCGATAGGTGGCCGTGCACTTTTAACAACTCGCGCACACGGTGTGTTAAATCCGCGTGGGTACGGCGAGAGGCGGTGCGGATTTCCCACCGCGGATCCAATGCCGCGTCGAGCAACCTTGATGTCAACGACCGATCTTCTTCCCCAGTCAGAACAACTTTGGATGGACGTTGTTCTTGACTTTGCCAACCATACGTCGACACATGGCCACAACGAAACAGGGCGAGGGCATTACGCGCCCAAGCGCTGGGCTGTCGTGTGTGTCGGTTCAGCAATATCAGCTTGTTTTGGGATTGTGTGACAATGTCACATAACCGCCTGAGTTGTTCCACATTCAACTGACGAGCGTCGTCGACCACCACCACCTCGCCTCTACGTAATGGGGGAGGCGCCGCCAAAAACTGATGCAGGATGGTCGGTGTTATCGACGAAAGCCTCTGGAGCCATTGGCGACTGCGGGGCGACGCAGAATGGCGCGTCCACCATTGGCGAATGTCACGTCGGCGCGAGAATACCACGTGGCTGCCCAAGCCGCTGACCCTTAAGGCGTCCAATACATGGTCATTTAAAGCGCCCGGCTCACCCTGCACGTCAATCACATGGAAAGGGCGAGTCGAGCGGATCAGTGTGGTAAGGCACATCCTCTGAGCGGCGCTCAAATGTCGGCTCTCGAGTAGGTGGGGATGAGGCCGTTGCCCGGGCACTTTGTGACGACGGCGAGCGCAGGCCAATAACGATAACTCCTGATGCAGCAACTCTGCGGTGGTGTAGTGTCCTTGGGTCGGTAAGGGGATCAACTGCTTGTCTTTGATACGTTGTTCAACGGCGTTCTTGACGGCCTGAACGGTGAGCGATGGCTGGTCGTTGAATCGATCGAGGGCTACCTGCACTAAGTGTTCCATCGACATGGCGGTTTGATAGCGGGTTAAGTGGCCAATAGCCAATGTGACGGCTCGATTGGCTTCATTGATCATCGGAAGTGGTACGCGGGGCGGGCCACGACGCGCCGCATCCCGCAATTGCTCCGGTGTATACCCCAACGCAACCAGACGCGACTGCCATTCAGGGAGAGGATTGACACTGTGCTCCGTCACTTTCTCGACCCGCGTGCATAAGGCGGCTATGTCGCGTGCAGAAGGTGAATCCCACCCGCGTGCTCGCTGCCACTGCTGGATCTGAGCACGACGCACCGAAAAGGCCTCAATGACGCTGCGCGGTACACCGACGATATCGAAGGCGCCGCTGGGTTGAGGCTCCAGTCGGTAACCTAAGGCCGTCACCGATTTGGCTAAGTGGCCGTGATATAGTGCAGAGTAGTATTTCTGATGAGCAAACAGCCGCTCGAACGTGCCATTGAGCACGGAAGAGCGCTGACGGGTGCAACTGGCCAACGCGCGCAGTGGACCTTGTGCAACGCGTGTGAGATTGGTGATCACCGCGTGGGAGTGTAACTGAGGATCATGTGCCCGACTGGTGGTGTGCTCAAACACAGCGATCAGCAGTGAGCCGGTCTCCACGTACGACAGTTGACCCTGACTCTGAACGCGCGCCTGGGCTGCTTCGCGCTCTAGGGCTGTCAAGGCGTAATGTACTGCACGCTCATGAGCCTGTCTCAAACGTTGATCACCGCCTAACAAGGCGAGCAGACTCAACGACTTTGGGGCGGAGAATGTCACATCCAGACCCGGGGCATGTTGGCCGCGTCGCCCCACCGTTGCCTCTCCTTTAACCTGTCCCCTTAGCGCTTCAAGAAAGCACTTGGGTTCAACCTTTTGACGCCACAGTCCTGCTTCTTTGGCTAACTTGCCCAACCAATAGCCTGCGCGCGCCTGTCCCGTCTTTTCCTGCTCATCAACCAAGTAATACTGCGCCGCCCGGGCGGCGCCACTTAAGGGGGTAAGGGTCAACATGGTTCGTTCGACGTTGAATCCGGATCGCGGTCATCCAAATACGTCAGGGTATACCCTCGGTGTGGCCAGTGATCAATGCAGTGCTGCGCGGCCTTCAGGGTTAATGTCTGGTGACGCCAATCATTGCCAACGAGGATATCCAGCACTACTTTTTGGTGACGGCGTTTGGTTTGGCGTTTGCGTTCAGTCATATAAGGCTCCTAAATTTGAGTGGGTGGAGGAGGCCTCCTCTCGCGTTTGCACGGGGGAGGGCGGGATTTTTGGGGAGGGTGGACGCGGCACAAAATCGGGTTCCGCCTTCTCCACGGTCACATACGGCAAAACCAGTTTGGCGACCCAGTCCGTCCCGGGGGAACGAACAAAGCAGTGTAAGTCGGGCAGCGCTTGGATTTGTGTGGGCGTGATGATCGGGCGGGTCAACCGCTGCAGATTTCGTGAGCGAGCATCGCGACGCGCCCTCGGCGTTAGCGTTTGACCATGACGCACGACGTCTATGTCCTGCTCCCCGAGCTCCTGTGAGGCGACCTTCGCCATCGCATGCGACGGAGAGCGGAAGAAAAATCGGCTGTTGAGCAAATCGCAGATCGCCTGAGCATCATGGGCTCCATAGTTTTTGATCAGTTGCGCATGGGATTGCAAACTGATCACAAAGCAGCCCCCAAACTTACGCACTTCGGCCAAGGTACTGGCTAGCTCGGGTAATTGTTGCAAACTGGGGAGTTCGTCCAAAATCACCCATAAACGGCGTTCACGACTCTCCGATAATCCTAAGATCGCATTCGAGGCAATGGCGAGCCACAAGGAAATCAATGGCCTCAACGCGACATGATGACGGGCGTGACTGGTCAAAAACATGAAACCGGTGGCACTGTCATCGCGTACCCAATCGGTGATGGAAAAACGTTGCCTCAGATGCGCCGGCCGATCTTGACGATCTAACCCCTGCAAACAGCGCAGCGATCGGGCATAGGTGGTGAGGACCGTTTGGATCGACAGCGCGGTTTTTTTGATGTCCTTCGAAACGTACGTGGCCGCTTCCGTGTTTGCGAGAAAATTCGATAGCGTCGTGAGATCGGAGGTGGTCAATAGCGCCAATAGGCGTTCGGTCGTGGGTGGACGAGGTTCATTCCTAAGCTGGCGGGCGACCGACGCAAAGACACTTCGCGCTGATTCATTCCAAAAAGGGTCGCCCTGTGGTGACGCGGGAATGAGGGCGCTCGCCTGATGTTCAAAATCGGCGGCGTCGGTCGCGTCTGCCCACAGATCCCAGTTGACACTGCGTGCATCATAGGGGTTGAGCAGCACATCGGTTTCAGGGCGGTAAAAAGTTCCGACAAAACTGCACCCTTTATCGTAGACCACAGCCCGATCACCGCGTGCGCGGATCCAGGCGAGAAATTCCCGGATCAATACCGATTTTCCGCTGCCTGTTGTGCCTTCAATGCGCACATGCTGGCGCTCGAAATGGGGATGCAGTACATCAAATCCTCCCAAGCAAAGTGGTGCGCGGGAAGGCGAGCTGGTACCACGGTGCATCTCGCGCTCCAACTGGGCTGGTGGTACCTGTTTCCCCCCGCGGATCAGGCGGTCACGTGATGCTGTTACGCCGAGACGGATCATGATGATGACAAACGACATCATTGTTAGCAGACCGACTCCCACCGCTAACTCGAGTGCGGGTCCAAATTGGCGCCAAAAGCGGGTGTGGCCTAGTTCGATGAACGGGGAGCGCATCAGGGTCCCCAAAGTCCATGTGTGAGCTTGAGACGCGTCGCTTACGGCGACGATTTGCTGCGTTGATGCGCCCAGCCAGTAGAGAGCATGCACACGCCAATACCACCCTTCCAGCCTCCACAAATCGCCCGACACTGACGTCAAGGCATGGAATGCAACCACCATCGCCATTTCCACCCCGAGGGCGATAGTTAAAGTGGCGCCCAATTGCCCGTTGAATTGCACCGTGCGTAGTGCATAGAACAGATTAATCAGACGAGTCATCGGGTGTTTCTCCTTGTCGCTTGAGGCCACTTTGCCGCTGCAATTCGCCGCCCCATACTGTGGCGTTTACCTCCACCTGATGGTGGGTGTGTTCACTGAACAGCGATTGGCCCTCAAGTAGGGTAAATGCCTCAGCCCGCACCTCGTCGACGCGTTGTTGAGCTTGCTCGGATTGAGCGGTAAGGCGAGCGCGCTGCTGCTCGGTGAACGAAGGGGCGGAGGCTTGCTCATTGAGCGGCGCCGCCGCCAGCGTCTGACGAAAGTCTTCGCTGCGTAAATAGGCATCAAAGTGATGCTCTACCTCGCGTAAGGCTTCCGGTAAGCGAGCGGTCATTAAGCGTTGCACCCAGCCTTCGGGACGGTTTGGTTGGCGCTCCAAGTAGCGTTGGAATCCTGAAATGGTGCTTGATGTTAACGTGTTCCCGTCGCTGCTCAGCCATTGGTCCATCTTGCTGAGGCTCTCGACTTGTGTGTCTGTCTGGGTTGCCGATTGCGTCAACCCTTGCAAACGTTGGTAGTGAAGCGAAAAATCGCGTGCGTATTGTTCGAGGGCGCTGTGTTGGGTCTGGCTGTTGAGTTGAAGGCCCGCTTTGGCCATCTCACTGGCACCTTGTTGATACTGTGTCAGTGCTTGTGTCAGTGCCTGGCGTTGGCGGCCAGTCATAGTTTGATACTGATGGCGCTGTTCGGCGTTCCATTGCGCGTTGACGCCCGCAGAGACCCCTGTTAAGGCTCCCAACGAAGAGGGAACAGACATCCCCGCGTGGGCGGTCACGGCGGTGGCGAAGGCCGTGGCTTGTTGACGCGTCCAACCCATGGTGTCAGCGACGCCTGAAATCGCTGTCGCCATTGTGTTACTGCTGCGTAACACTTGCCCTTCGCTGGCGCTGTGTTCACTGTGACCATAGCTGCGTGTTAGCGCCGCTTGATCGGACCACCGATCGTGCCATTGCGCACTTTGCTGGTACGCGGCGCTGAGTTGTTCTTGCCATTGAGCTTGTTGGTGTTTGGCCTCTTGGAATTGCGATTGCACGGTGCGCTGTAGCGTCCGCTGTGCTTGCGATTGCCACAAAGGCTTGGACTCCGTTTCACGCGCGTCATAGGTGTGTCGCAAGTCATCGTGTAAGTAGGTCTGAGTCATAGCCCCTTGGGCATCTTGCGTGGAGGCGACCCCAGAGCGCAGCAGCACATTGTCGTCCCATTTATTGGCGTGGGTCGTGTTGTATTGGTGTGTTTGCATGTGCACTTGACCGAAATCCAAATTCCCGGTCGCTGAGGCCGCGGATGCCCGCGTATTGGTCGCATGGATCATGGAGGCAAATTGGTGATGGACGGCTTCGATTGCGCTGATCCCTCCTCGCAGTAGCTTGCTCGCCAAGACAGGGACGGACAGCATCAAGACGCCTGTCGCGGCACCAAAACGGGTATGCAACGCAGACAACCCATCGGCGTTGCTCAGCGACAGGCCAAGCAGACCTTGCGTCGCGAGCGGTGAGTAGGTTTCTAACGTCCACAACATCAGCGCGTTGATCAATGCAAACAATGTCGGCCACATGGCCAAATAGAGGTACACGCGGCAATATTGGCTCAGGACACTGTGCGTTAAGGTGGGGATCAAAGCGGCGGCGGCGACAAAGAACCCACAACCACTGAAGACGAAGAACATCAACGCATGCAGCATCGGCAAGTACTCCTGGGCCTGCAAGCCGATTGACCAACCCATGGTGGTTTGATGCAATTGATTTTGCGTGTAAGCGTAGGCCAGACCGCCAGCCGTGGAATCGAGCCGGTCGATCCCAAGACGGACAGCATTGATGGCGAGGTTCTGTCGCAGCAAACTAACGGCATGATCACTGATCCCCAAAAACGCTCGATAGCTGTTGGACAGCGCCTGTGCTAAATGCGCCTGCTTGGCGTTGGCCTCCGGCCCGTAGAGCTGCAAGGACAGGCTGCGAAGTGCGGTTTTGGCAGAACGGTCAAACTCGTCGCGAATGGTGGGGTAGATCTCCGCACAGGTGTGAAAATGCCCCTGTTGGTCAAACTGACCTCGGACAGGACTGAGGGCCGTCGCATCCAGCAAGCCGAGAATATCCACCGAACGGTACAGCGCGTCCCAGGTATACTTGCGGCTGACCTCAATGTCATCCACCACACAGTTGTTGAAAAAAGCCTGCCACTGGGATTGGGCGTCAATCGTGGGCAGTGTACTGTGTTGAGACAAACGATACAGCATCGATCCAAACAGCATGCCTGTGCGTCCGTAACGTCGGTCATCGGTGGTGTTGAAGGCGGTTTCAACGCCGTCTGCAACCCCTACCATGAGGGAGGAGAACGCCCACGTTGGCAGGGCAATCAAATAGGGCACATTGTCAACCGCGTAAGGAGGGTGGGCCGCGGTCAAATCGTGCACCCATACCCGCGCCGTTTGCTTGATAAGCAAGGTCGGCACCAAGGCAAACATGATCCCCCAGCGCCAGAGGTGTTGTGGATGGCGCGATACCATAAACCGTTGCAGGGTCATGACCGTTCCGAACATCAGAGCAATGGCCAGTAAATCCGCAAACGGCGAACTGTCGAAGAACGCCGCTACCGCGTTGAGCACACGCGCCAGTGTCGCCCCTTGCGTATAGGTATAGTAGTCGAGATTGATCACTGAGATCCTCCCACACGACTTGGCGTACTCAAGAGACGCCGCAAACGCTGACGTTGATGGGCGTCCTGATACTGATAGTGCTCGATGAATGCGTTTTGCCATTGCAACTGCTCGCGCGCCTGTTGGGTAAAGCGCGCGCTAAAGGCTTGAACTCGAATAATGGACTGCTCAATCTCGGTGAGTTCATCGCGATCAAGCGGTTGGCGCACGACAGCCTGGCGAACATTGGACAACATCGCTTGCATAAACGTTTCCAGCAAGTCCACCGCGATCACCCGCGCATGCGCCGCAAAGTTCGGAGTCGAGCCGGCACGATGTACGCTGTTAAACACTGCCAAGATCGGGCTGCGTGTCGCTTCCAGCAGGGCTCGCTGGTGGGTGGTTAAGGGGGTGTCCTCTCGGAGCGCGAGATCCAGTGAGATTAAGGTACGTTGAACCCGTTGTTGAAGGCCTTGAGCTGGTGATACGGTCCGCCATGCTCGCTGCGGGGCCAAGCACCCTTTGGCACTGCGATCCTGACAGTGATACAACTCGACACGTCCTCCAGTGAGCAAGGTTTCGACGAGTCGATTGGACTCCGTTACTAAGCTGGGGTACTGGTGACGATGTTGAGTGGTGTCGTAGATCACGGTCCCAGTCGTGCTCATCAGAAACTCAGCCAACGACGGATCGCTGGCTAGTTGTGGCACCGCCATCAGCGCTGACCAAACTAAATTATGGTGAAACTTGGTTAGCGCGCTCAGGTCCTCACTCTGACGTGCCTGCTTGAGTTGTGTTCGAGCCTGCCCGCCGACGCCACAGCCTTGTTGAGCGGCCACCCAGTCGGAAAAGGCGTTATTGCGCACTCCCATGGTTGCGCAGACGTGCTTTTGACTCTGAGGCACCGCAAAAGCGGCCAATCCACTGATCCCCGCTTCTGCGGCTTGGCATGAGCTGATGGACTGGTTGAGCCATCGGTCCGCAACGCTTTGTAAGTGATCACGGATCTGCTTGATTTGCGGCGCCCATGTTTGCAAGGCCAGATCCACCGCAAAGGGCAGGGCGTTGGCCACCACGGCTTTACCAAAATGCACCAACTCTTCAGAATTGATGTGAGAGAAGCCACCCATGAAGGCATCGATGCCCCCACAGCCTGCTTTAATGGATGGGAGCGTCACCGCGCCCAACGAGAGAGCGCGCGAAGGGGCACGGACATAGACTGACCCGCCGGTGTAGTAATGCGCCGCTTGGCCCTGATACGCATGCGCAGTGGACACGTTTTCTTGGTAGTCTAATCCGTCATAAAACGCCTCTAACGCGCCTTGTAAACCGGCGGCGTCCGCCGGGCTCGCAGCCAACGTCAGCAACAGGGCAAGAGCTCGACCGTTAGCGCGTAACATGACGATATTCCGTGGCGACATGATACAAACGCCGCGTCAACTCAGACGTCGACAGAAAGCCATACGCCACTGGCTCTATGCGACCCGTCGCTGGCTGGACCAACATGAGTGCGGGCGTAGTGTTCACGTTGAGTTGCCCTCGATGACGACGATTGCGGCGCACGGCCGGGGCTAGAATGCCATCTTCGCTGATGCCTAATAACGCCAATTCGTACCTATCGGCTAACGTTTGCAGACTGGGCGCCAGGGCTTGCGTGTAGGGATCCGCACCACGATAAAGCCAGAACAAGCCCCAACCTTGCTGTGAGAGCGTCGCCAACGCGCGGGTCTGTGTCTGTGCTTGGCGTTCGTAGTATATCTTACGTGCGGTGTGGGCCATGGGGTGGGCGATCACAGTCGACAGTTCAGGGTGGTGAGTCAGGACTCGCAGGAAGGTGGCGGCGGTATGTTCAGTCTTGGTCAAAATGAAATGGTGCAGACGCATCAACGTCAGGGCGTGTTCTAGGTTGTCTGGGGCTAACGTCGCTTGCGCCAACGCCGTCTTATAGTACTGGTGAAACCAGCGCAACTGTGCTCGTGGGCTTAAACTAGGCGCAGGCTTTGGCGCAGGGAGTTCGGAAGTGACACGAGGGCCATTATACCAGCGCCAACCTAGGGGCTCGGCGCCGAGTCGTGGGGAACAGAGTAAGATAAGACAAACCAGAATACGCATGATCAGGGACTTCTAGGCACGAGGTGCTCAGGCTTCGGTAAGCGCATCCGCGCCTTGAGCGTACGGTAATAGGATGAGAAATCAATCCGATTGAAGTTGATACGCTGCAGCTGCTGAGCCGTGAGGGGCGGACACACGGGATGGGCGGCGGTACCTAAGGTTATCCCGAGTTGTTGTGCGGCCCCCTGCTGTTGGATGATTTTGGCCAGCACGCTGTCATACAAGCAATATCCCTGTTTATAGCGCGTGCATACCCCCAAGACCGAGTGCGCGCAGTAGCGTCCCAAATACACCGATGTTCCTAACTGCTTCGCCCGTCCAATGGCCTGTGCCTCACGACTGCACTGCGTCAAACCGCTCTTTGTCCCCCATCCGCCGTCTTGGCAACAATTAGCAAAGCCGATCGGTTTTTCAGAGCAGTGCGCTGCCTGACCAGCGAAGATCCGCGGAGGTTGACCCAACCGGCGGCCCGCCCGCGCCAGCGCAGACAGCGCTGAGGCCGTTTTGGCGAAGGACGCCGATTGTGACGGGGTTGCACGATAGCACTCGCCATCAAGACAAAATGAAGGGCTACCGCAAACCAAGCGAGTTGGACTGCATTGTTTGAATGGGCAGCGCAGATCCCTTTCCCGCCGAGTGCAAATGCCATGACGGCGCTCAGCGCAACGGCTACCCCCGATTTGGCAATGGCCGTAAGCGCGGCATTCATCCTCCGATCGGCATTGGTAAATATGACGGTATGCCCAGCATGACAGGTGCGTGGGGATCCCATTGACGGTACGTGTGCCTGGCCCTTCACTGCATGTCTTTGACGTCAACTGGCAATCACCCAAGTCATCGCACGTCGAGCGCCATTGGATCCGATTGTGAACACAATCGCCCGCGACCAGCGTGTCCCCAGGCTCGCAAAAAGGATCGGCAGGGCGTGTTTCTTTTGACGGCCCGCATATCTCAAATCGGCGGCGCCAACGTGAGCCGTGGCAGCTGGCCCCACTCGTTTGTCGCTTGAGGGCCCCTTTGGCATACCCTTGCTCGGGCGAGACGGCTTGACCGTGCCATCGAAACCATTGTCCACGACTGGCACACCAGCCCGTACCGCCTTTTTCTAATACATAATCCGCGCCACTGTACAAACACTGTGTTTTTGTTCGATGACACGCGGAACCATTCCGTTGCCATCCGGTAGGGCAGGTGTAGTGGACCGGACCCCGTTCGATGGTCGCGATCGGTTTTTGCAGACAGGCCACCGATTGATGAGTCGGTTGCCGACACACTCGCGATTGATAACGGGTCGTGCACTGCGTTTGTTGGCGACAATCGATCTGAGCATCCTTGGTCCCATGTACGATCGCATTGGCGTGTTCCTGGCCCACGGTCGCGTATTGATAGGCGGGATCTTGAGCGGGATCTGGTGTGGTTTTGCGTGCTGTGTTCAACACCGACCGAGATTGCGGATCCTGTTTGACCCGCGCTTCACTAGAGCGGCGCAGTTGGTCTTCGTCCGCTTTCGGCAAGGTTTGGCGAGCGCGTTGGCATTCGGCACTCTCGCAATACTGATACGGTGTCCACGCTTTGGGCAAACGGGTGTGGATGTTTTGCTGCGCTTGCTGTGCAGAAGGGACTGCCGCGTCGTAATTCTGCTTCGTATTGGTCGCTCCGCACGTCGCGGAGATCACGAACATCCCGAACAGCCACGCCTTAGTGGTCATCGCGTTGTGCCTCAAGCAGGGTTTCGGCGACGTCGGCCAACGGGCTGGTTGACAGCGCCTCCAAAGCCGTCCGTATCGAGACGTTTCCTTTTATTCTGGCATGATCATCGGGTCCACACGGCAATCGTGCTTGGCAACGGTTGGACTTGATGAGTACAAACGTTGGTACGTCGCGAACGTGAAATCGATGAAACGCGTCAGGATCGATGGCGACCCCGGCCCTGATGGGTAACGCGCCCTTGGCATTGAGCAACCCCATTAGGCGTTGTGCTGTGGCGGTAAAGCCTGCTGGTAAGGGCCCGCGTATCAGCAATGGCGCCTGCCATTCTGTACTTTGCTTGAGTAGGCTGCGCAGCGAAGCATCTGGCATGGTCAATGAAACAAACACCAGCAATAGGCCGGGCTTCGATGTCGGATCGGTAACAGGTGTGGCGGGCCAAGGGGAGCGTCGCTTTTCATTGAGGTAGGCGGTCACGGGATCAAAGGCTGGCCACGGGTCCGAGTTCGCCACCGCAGCATTGATCTGGGTACATAAAATGACCAGCATCCAAACGCTTTTGCGATACTTCATGTCTTGTCTCCTATAACAGCACACAATTGCGCTTTCGCCATTGCACAAAGCCAAAATTGTCCCCCGTCGTGGGGTTGTCATGACCCATCTCCCACACCGTGGTACTGGTGGTATAAGGGTGGCACCAAGCGGCATCCGCGATGGGGGCACTCATTTGATAGCGGTAACGAGATTTGGGGAGAAACGGGGATATTTTCGGTTGGCAGACTGCGCCATCTCGACCTTGGCTATCAAACACCATTCCCTGGCGGTGCAATTTGTAGTTGAGGCGTTCCATGATCAAAGTGGCGGCTTGGATCGGCGAATCGCGATAATTGGTGTTCCCCGTTAGTGGGTACGCGCTCCCCTGTGCCCCTAAACACCAGAACAGTCGATCCATCGGTAATTGACGACGGCTGTGCGTCGCGATGGCTTCAGAGGCGCACGCCAACTGAGCGGCTGGGTGCCCAAACAACACGGCCTCTGGGTTGAGCGCAAACGCAAGAGCATCATCGTGCCAAAGAGGGTCGAGTTCGGAGAAATACCCGACGTCGAATGGGCGTGTCTCCATACACAATCCCGACTCAAGCAAGTGAAGCCAAGCGATGAGGGGGTATCGATACCAGTGAGCGTGATAAAAACCGCCATCGCTGCTGTTCCCTTCTCGGGATGTGGAGCGCCCTCCGATCCGCTGTGCATGCGCCCCGTGCAGACGAACGCCCAAGTTGACCATACAAAAGGGCACTCGGGTCACGTCCGTTAGGGCGTAAGGCTCCCAATATCCGATATTTAGCCCTAACCGAACCATCACAGGAGGCGGAGCTGGGCATAACGATAGAGGCGATGACGGATTTGAGGTATCGGGCAGCGGACCCGTGAACACAGGTACCGAACCTAATGTGATCGGCAGTAAACATCGCCAGCAGACATCGCGTAGCGGATTGATAAAATGACCGCTGCACACGGCCCCCGCGTCAACGCTGATTGGCACCATGAGGACCGTTAATAGCAGGGCTAAGTGTTGTAATCGTCGAGTGGGGATCATGGCTGATTCTCCCAGAACGAAACGTCGTGCTCAGTCACCTCCCAATAGCGATGCGCCTGAACGACCACACTTGGCACCGAACGAAGGCGTAACTTTCGAGACAGGTATCCGCCTTGGTCAAAGTACACTGGAGCATTGAGTGTACGGGCTAAGGTTTGCGGTCGTCCTCCTGTTAAAATCCAGGTAATGGGCCGATCAGCCGTAAATTGCGTTGCCCAGCGTCGTTGCTTGCGATCCCGTCCATCGAAAAAGACCAACGCCCGGGGGTAATGATACGTCATGCCGAGTGGGGGGCTCGGCCAAGTCGACGCGTCAAATGGGTTGACCCATCGTCCTGGGGGCTGGCCATCATAGGTGGCGGGCAAACGCACGCTCGGATCGACAAGAAACGTTGTTGGCGACTGCGTAGCGCTCAGGGAGACGGGCATTGGTTGTTCAAATTGATCACGGATCCGGTCTCGTTGGGTTTGTTGCCACTGGGCTAACGTGCCGTCGTGTTCAAGCACCCGTAGGCGCTGGCCTATCCACTCCCACAAATCCACTTCGCCGATAGAGAATGTGGCACCCAGTTTCTTCGGCTCTGCCGCGGACAGTGAACACACCGCCCCAACCAGCACAAGTACACACCATCGGCTCATGGTGCGGTCTCCGTGTCGAGAGCCTGCTCAACGGCACGTTGAACAGGGAGCGTGATGTCTTCGGCGCCGGCCATGACGGCCGATGGTCTGAGGATCAGTGTGTGATGATCTCGTTGATAGTCACCGACGACCCGGTTCAGTATGGTATGAAAGTGTGTCCAGCGCTGGTATTGCTGGTCGACCGTCAGCGACTCGTCCACTAAGGTACGTTGGTACTCGGCATAAATGGGACCGAGGTTGAGCGTCGTTACAGCGCAAGGGGACTCGCTGACGTGCCAAAACATTGCCACTCCCAGCCCCTGCACAACGAAAGCGAGCGCCCAAATCTTGACCGCGTTCATGGTGTTCTCCTTGGGTCATTGGTATCCGATGCCATCGCGTGCTCAAATCGGTCTAATTCGTCGCCGTAAAAATGTTTTGCTGTGGCCGCTATAGCCGTTTTAAGCGGCACGCCAGCCGCCATCTGTTGTTCACACCAGGCGTATTCGTGTGGCTCTGTACTTAGGTAAGCCCGTGTGAGTGGATCGGCAAAAATTCGGTGATAGCTCACGTGCCCACCCGCTTTGATGCGCACGGCACTGTAGCCCGCTTCCTGCGCGCGAGGGAAGTGCTTGAGAATGTGTTGGTCGAGGGGGCTGAAAGCGGTCGGGTTGTCACGCAAATAAGCCTCAAACCCCTCTCCTTGACGCAGCATGATGTGAATGTCGGAATTGTCGTAACAGGCTTTCGCCTCGGCACTGGCAAACGCATCGTCAATGCCCTGAGTGACGGTGCAAAATGCGCCACCGAATTTTCGCGCAGTGCGATAGCCTGTGTTGATGAACAGACGGGCTTGAGCGTTGTTCCCACTTAACAGATTCCACGCTTCCTCAATGATGCACAGTTTTCGGCGTGCCCTTTCTCCTGATAAGTACATTTGCTGGTTGATGGACACCATCAACGCGAAAATCACGGGCCGAAGTACGTCGTCGTTAAAACCATCCAGTTCTAAGGTGGTCATATCGATAGCCGGATCGAGCAATGAGGGACGGTTAAAAGTGTCACCATATACCCCCTGCGTCGCATATTTGTTCAACTGAACCGCGATGTCCTCAATGCGTCGGTCGTGCTGTTGCTCTTGAGCCAGGGAACGCAATGCATGCTGAACATCGTCGACACAGGTTTGAGCGCCCGCGCGTTGCCATGCTTGTACGATGGCATCACCTAGGATTGCCAGTTGAAAACTGTCCAACGGTTGATAGGGGGCGGCCATCGTTGCGAACAGTGCGGTAATGTTACTCAATGCTTCCTTGATAGGACCAAAACCATCGGCGGAAGAATCGGTCTCTGGCTGCTCGGTTCCCCTCGATTTCATCGCTTCTAAGTGCGTAAAAGGGTTAAGAAAAATATGGCGATGATCGAGGTGCACGCCATCTAGCAACAACGTGAGCTTCTTGTAACTTGCGCCTTTGTCCAACACCCAGACTTTGCCGCCCTGTGCAAACACCGTTTTAGCTAACTGCTCAACGAAAAAGCTTTTGCCTGCACCAGACCCCCCGTTAAGGGCAATGTTATGGTTGTCGCTGCCGCAGCGGAAAGGATCAAAAAATGAAATTTGGCCACGCAATGTGGGCAGTAGGACCCCACCAGTCAAGCGGCGTCGATCCATCACAATAGGGAAAAAGTTGACGACATTGCTGCTTTTGATGGTACGAATACGACCGGTTTTTTGACAGTCGTCCCATAGGCCTTCGCTCATCATAAACGGCAGAGTGGCCATCAAGCACTGCGCTTGGATCATCGGCAATACGCGCAGTTCAAGCCCATTGGCGCCAAACGCCTCCTTAGTGGCCTGAACCGCAGCTTGATGGCCATCTTGACGGCAAAATAACGCCACGCCAACACACATCGAACTTAACGTGTACTGTCGACTGCTCAGCCCTTTCTGTAGTTCGCGTCGTTCATCCAACTCGTCCGATGCTGAGGGCAGAAATAGCGCGAGTTTTGACTGTACTGTCTTGGTTAAATCGGCGATTTTTCGGTTGTTGGCGTACTCCGCTTGCCCGGTTGGTTCTTGACGAAAACTAACGCAAATCAAGTGAGGACAGGGCACTTGCCGCGCCACATTACGAATCGATGAAAGACATTCCGGTAGCGCGTAAAGGCGAAAATCATGAGGCAATGCCGTCAGGCCTAGGTGCACTTGACGGCAACGCGCGTTTTCACCCTGGCGGGTGTGCCATTGCGTGTCAATGCGGTCGCGATGAATGTACAGTTCCGCATCCGCTGCGAGCACTTGGTCATTGAGGGGCTCAAGGGGATTGTAGGTTGCCGTCTCAGGCCGCTCCTGTGCTGGGTCAAAATGGATCAGATCGCGCAGTAAGGTCAACAGCTTAGCAGGTTCGACTCGCTCAACGGCCAAACCCAACTGATGAAAAACGGTTTCCGCTTGGGCACGGGCCTGAACAAGGGCAGAGGGGGACGCGGTTGAGGTGGACATAAAGAAATAGGCGTCATAGTCCCGCAAATCATAATGAGCCCGTTGGTGATGCATGTAGCCATGCTGAGCGGCGTAATACGCGTAGCGACGCTCTTGCTCTGCCAAATCAGCGCAAACGCCACCGCGCTGGGCCATCTCTCGCGCATTGGCATCCAACCAATGGCCTACCCGGTTGTGCCCATGAAGGATAAATTGGTAATCCCATCCTCTGCCTTGCGGCAAATCACTGACCCATTTGTTTAAAGACTCGACCAACTCATCGTTGGCGCCACTCAGCGGCACCAATGCCAGTCCAAAGCCTCGGCTTCGAGTATTGATAAATAGCATGGATTCACTGTCGAAATCTCGATACGGCAACCATTGATGCCAACGCGGCCGATGCTTGCGCGCTTCGTTACGCAAGTTGCCAAAAGCTCGCCAGCCTGAACGCCAAAATGCAGATTCACTCATCTGTAGAAGTCCACCAAACTTGGGGCGAACCCATCTGCCAATCGCCCGAAGAGAGGGTAAAAAAGAGGTCGACGCCGCTTACGAAGTGCCCCTGTGGCGTGGAATGGGGGAAGATGGTCAATTGCCGAGGTTGGGGCGCGTGATACCGAGGCGAAACGGATGTGGCAGGCGCCGATTCAGCCAGCGGGCCAAGCGACTCGATAGTCAACGCGGTGTCATCAACCATGGCCTGTCGGATGGACAGCATGGAGCCACAGCCAGGAAACCCGCCCACGGCATCACAGGTGTAATCGTCGCCCAGGCCGGCCGCGCACCCGGAGAGGCACGCAGTAACCAAGCAGGCGAGATAAAGGGGGTTAGTCGTCATACCGTCGCTCCTGTGGTAAAGATGAGTCATATGGGAAGTTCAACCCTTCTTGACGTAGTTCATCGGCCAGAGGGTTGATGGGGGGCTGGCCTAGGGTATGCGGAGGTCGTGATGTTTGAGGCGCCGCCTCCTGCGCGCCAGACTGGTTGAGCGGCGTCAAAGTGAACCCCTCAAGAAACACGATGTTGACCACAGTGCCGGGATTGATCTCGACAATCGGGTGATAGGTTTCGGCCAGTTTGATGTAGTAATCTGACAACTTGGCCCCGACAGTGGCCCCCGCATGACCGAGTAGATTTAATGGCGCTTGGTCTGATTTTAGGGTTTGGGTAGCACCAAGTGGGTGGAGGGTCGTGTGCTCAGACAACGCTTTGCCCGTTTCTCCCAGCCCGGTTAAGATCCCCGCCAGGCCCGCCATCTGTACGATATCGCCATTTTTGAGCAGCGTGGTTCCGCGAATGCCGTTGCGGCCAAAATTGAAGGCCGTGCCTTTCACTGCCTGATCGATGAGAGTGCCATCGTCGAGTACGCAACTGATCTTGTCGGTACGGACCACACCACGGCTGGATGACACCTCGCCATACGCTGACGCCGTGATGGTGCACTGATCCAGTCGTGAAGGCTGGCCATTGGGCAATATCCCGCGGTTGAGCGTTTGAAACACTAGGGGAACGGTGTCTCCCTGGGCCAACACGCCGGCATTGGTGTCGGCGCCTCCTGTTACCATGGCGGTCACAAAGCTGCCCGAAGGGACGTAGGTTTTAAGCGATACGTGCTTTTTTACCGGGGGGACGGACCAGATAAAATCGACACTGTGGTAACGGGGCATGTTCATGTTGGTCGGCTCTTCGAGCCAAGGCGTGTCGGCCTCCAAAGTCGCTTGGGTCGGTGAAGACGGTTCTAGGGACAGAGAGGGGGTCACTGCCGGGGAAGGGAGCGCTGGCTGAGAGCTTGGTGTCCCTAGTGTTAGTTCGTGACTGTCCGAAGGGACCCCCAGAGCCTCTAAATGTTGCAGCTTGCGCTCGAGTTCTTTCGATTGTCGTTCGGACTGCGTCTGCACCTGTTTTAGCTGCTCTTGGATCCCTGTGAGTTGTTGCGTCAGTGCTTGTAGCGCGAGATCTTGATGCGCCAGCGCACTTTGTTGATCGAGGTCGGTAAACCCTGGATCAATGATGTGTTCAAAATGAAGGGGAGGAGAGAGCGTGGCCGGATGGTCCGACTCCGTGCGGAACACCCACGCGACGATGATCCCTGCGATGGCGAGCAGGCCGATGACGCTTGCACTAACCCAAGTATTGCGTTTGGCGATCCGCTCATTGAGTTGTTCACCGTCTGAGAAGGACTCTTCGTTATGATCGTCCGGATTGGGTTTAGTCATGAGACTTCGCTCTCAAGGTGATCAGATACAGACGAGTGCGTTCGCCAGCCGGCAGTTCATTGCGGTCGAGCGACGCTGCCAATGCAGAGGGCGAATAAAAGTCCCGATTCGAAATCGACGTCGGGCCTTCGCTTGTGTTGAGCACCTCATAGATGATCCCTGACAGTGGGCCTTGACGCGCTACAGCAACGGGCGTCAGCTCAAGACTGCCACGATGAGCCATAACCGATGCGTGAGTGACACGTGCAATCGTCATCGAAACGGACGGTTCCTCACCGCTCGACCAATGCATCAAGTCTTTGACAAAACCTAGAATTCGCGTGTTGAGCGTCTGGGGATGTGAAGCGTCGCCAGGAATGAACCGATGCACGCGTGTGGTGGTGTCACTCGGTTGTACTTCGAGCGCCAGCAAACGTCCTTGCTCGGTGAAGAGGTGCGCCGTGAATGGATGTGGCTCGCTAAGTCCTAACAGAATTGACCCTGCTTGATCACTTGGGTTCTGCACCACCTCGCATTGATGTGTAGGACACGTAAGGTTAAGGATCTTGTCGTTTTCAACGTAGAGGCGATTAAGAGCCGTTTGATTAAGCTCAAGCGTTACAGTATCACCTGATACGAACAAGTGCGGCTGAGCCGGTGATGCACTAGAAGCAAGCGCGGTATTCAGACTCATGCTGAGTAAGACGAAGCTGATCGTATGCGGGATCATTGGCTCTCCTCCTGATGAATGGACAGTAAACTCAATGTGCCCTGTTGGTAGGCCATTTGGATGAAGACATCCACAGCGCGAGGGGGTAACTGACGTTCGCCAACCGCCTTGGCGAGTGTGCCTGATACTCGAACCACGAGTGAATCAACATCGATCTGGGTTTGGTCGGGCAGGACGTCGAGGTGACTGGAGACATGCTGTTGGCGGATCCGCTGTGCATCCTCAAGCAGTTCCGGTTGCACCGCTGACCACATGTGTTCTGGGACGTAATCCAATAAACGTCCATACTGACGATGGACATTGCTGGGGGTGACATCGAACTTTAGGTGAAGAAAATAATCACTCATCATGCTCAGATAAGCGTCGTCGACTGTGACTTGGCTGATTGTAAAGGCGCCTGAGATAGTGGGTGGCACCAAGGTGTAGCGCTGATGGGTCAGGGCATACACTAACGATCCGGTCAGAGCTAGGCAGGCCACGCTGAGGGATAAAAAACCAATGGCAAGAAAGACGTTAAGTAAACGACTGAGTTCCAACAACTGGTGACGAATCACGCGTTCCATGGGGCCCCCTAAGACAACCAATAGCGATATTCAGCCGGAGGCGTCACGCAGAACAGCCGACGAGAGAGGGGGGCGATCGACCACCAATACCCACACCGGACCAACACGGTGTTGCCGTATTGGACCTTCAAATAGCGCAAACCAAGAAACCAAATAAGCCCGAGTGCACCGCCCAGTAAATGGTGTTGAGCTGCAAAGCACACAATAAAGAGAGCAAAAGCTGGCGCCACTTCATCACGTGGTAGACCGACAAGACGTGGCCCATGGTTAAGGTGCAAAGGAATCGAATAAAACCCAGATTCGGTCGTCATGATTGCCCTCCTTCAAGACAGCCCCACAAGCGGCTTTACGACTTCCCAGAAAATCATGCCCCCTATGAACCCACCGACCGCGCCCATCCAGTTTCGGGTCATAAAACCCGCTGACAGCGCACCAATGGCACCGGAGGCGAGGATCGCATTTTCAACAGCGGAGCCGGTACCTGCGGTGTCCTTAATCGTTTGTTTACCGGCACTGAATAAATCAGTGGCCAAAGCGTCAGCGCCCAACAGGTAGGTAAGTAGGAGTACGCCGACCATCCAAACGAGTGCCCGTATCGACCAACGCCGACGTGCTCGGGTGGTTATCGAGCGCGGTATGTACGTGGTTGGGGTTCGCAGTTTGTCTGACACCCGTCTGTATCCTATTGATTTGTGGACCAGCTATATACTGGTGTGCTACAGGTTGAATATCAGTGAAAAAGACGACGATTGAAAATTATTAGAGATTATTGGAAATTATTAGTGTTTGTTGTTTGCAGTGTCTTTGCACACATCGTTTACACTGACTGTTAAGCCTGCAGTACTCACCGACATTGATAAATATGAACTCAACCATGGTGGGCATTGCACTAAACCCTTATACTGACTGGTGTTGTGGGGGACCAGTCGGTCACACGGATGTCCATTGGCACTCACTTTCATTTTGTCTTCAAACGATCCATGCTTCATGAAAATTCACAAAGATTTCGAGTATTTTTACAGTCTGAGCAGCTTAGTGACCGACGCGTTGCTCCACTTGCTTTGCCACGTTGCAGCGTCACCCCGTCACGTGCCCGCGAATAAGCGCAATGAGATATTAGTGAGGTTTCTCAAACTGAAACTTAAGGAGAAACGCTACGCGAACGTCAAAAAAGACATCAAATTGATGATCCGCGTCGGGCGGGACAAACACGCGAATTTGGAGCACAAATTGTACGACTTGCACGATAGAGCCACTCGAACCAAAGTTGGGGGTGTTGAACGCCTCTACCAATTGTTGAGCGCATTGCAGGAAGAAAAAGGAATCGCTTCCAGTCTCTTTGAGGAGGGAGAGAAGACCCAACCAGGAGTGGTTTACATGTTGGAAGAGCACATTGAACATGGTTTCGACCACTCCAACGACCAAGTCGCCCCCATTTCGCTACTCTACCAAGCGCCAGACGCCCAAGAACTGGCGTCTTGGATTGACGACCAGAATCACTTTAGCGCTGAGATCAAAGAGTGGAATGCAGACAGCCACCAAATCCATATTGTGCTGCACCCTCAAGCAAGCATGAGCCCAAACGTTGAGGCTACTTAGGGGGCGAGGGGAGGCTGCTAAAGCGTGACATCTCCCCTTGAAATGCTAAACGTACCGCACCAACGGGGCCATTTCGCTGCTTACCGATGATGATTTCTGCGATCCCTTTCTGTTTGCTGTTCGTGTCATACAATTCGTCACGATAGATAAACATGATCAGGTCGGCATCTTGCTCAATGGCGCCTGAATCACGTAAATCAGAATTGATTGGGCGTTTGTCTGGGCGTTGCTCGAGGGCTCGGTTAAGCTGCGATAATGCCACAACTGGCACATTTAACTCTTTGGCTAACGCTTTAAGCGCCCTCGAAATTTCGGCGATTTCTAGGGTTCGATTGTTTGCCAATTCCGGAATACGCATTAGCTGTAAATAGTCGACGACAATGAGCGATAAACCGCCGTGTTCGCGCGCTAAACGACGAGCTTTTGCACGGAGCTCAGTCGGTGTTAGGCCCGCACTATCATCAATCAGCAAATTGTTTTTCCATTGCAGCATCTCTAATGATGAGTCGACAGCCTGCCATTGTTCTTGCGTTAAATTACCAGTTTTGAGATCGGTTAAATTGACGTGGGCTAACGAGGCTACGAGCTTATCCATCAATTGATTGCGTGGCATCTCCAAAGAAAAAACCAAGGCTGGTTTATCGGCTTCCATAGAGACGCTTTCACATACATTGAGCGCCAGTGTGGTTTTACCGTGCGATGGGCGTGCCGCTATCACAATAAAGTCGGACCGCTGCAATCCCAGCGTCATGGTATCTAGCGCATCAAAGCCCGTTTTGACGCCAGTGATTGCTTGTCCCGCGCCGCTACGCAGCCTGAGTGAGGTCTCCAAGGCCAAGCGTTTTGCGTCGAGCACCGTATCGGTATTGAGTCGTTTCTCAGAAATCGAGAACACACGCTGCTCCGCCTCTTCGATCAATTCTTCGGGTGAACGCCCTTGGGCGTCATAGGCGGAATCGGCGATATCATTGGCTGTTTTGACCAAATGACGAAGCAATGCCCGTTCGACCACTATGTCCACATAAGCCATGATGTTCGCAGCGCTGGGAGTGTTCTTCATCAGATCAGCCAGATACGCCAACCCTCCGATGTCGGCGAGCTCGTGTTGTTGCTCGAGTTTCTCACTGACGGTGATCAGATCGACAGGGGTTGATGTGTCCATCAAAGACGAGATCGCCTGAAAGATTAAGCGGTGTTGGCGAGCATAAAAGTCCTTGGCAGATAATCTCTCTACAACCGCTTCCCAACGCGAATTGTCTATGAACAGTCCACCAATGACAGATTGCTCTGCTTCAATTGAATGAGGTGGGGTCTTCATGGCGTCGATGGAATGTTGGGTCATAACTCTGCTGCTAGTCTTGGTCACGTCAGGTTGTCGATACATCCTGAACTCTGTTTTGATTAAGTATAACAATATGTTGGATTTGGGTGAACGTAAACTTCTTCCTACAGCGCAGACCAAAGCAGTAGAAATTGAGTCCTTGTTTTGGATCATATTATTTTTAACGCACTATAACTAAACAGATTGAGAACGATATATTTTTCTTAGCCTCATAACTGGAACGTCCATAACCCCCCAAAATAAGGATTCTCCAGACGATAAATATAAAAAAGGCAGCCAATAATTGGCTGCCAAAACACAACATGTTTTCTTATCAAAGTAAGACACAGAACGTGGAATAGGGAAGCAGTCCACCGAGCACCACCTCAAGAACCCCTTCTGAGTTAGTCGACTGCGTCCTAATCTGTGCAAGTTCAATGCTACGACTAAAACACAATGACACTCAATATCGAATAATGATTAAACATCTTTAATAAAATTACGGTTGAATTAGATACTGCGTGCCTGTTCAGGTTGAGTCCGTCCTTTGTGAGTCAGCAGCAATTGCCAAACCTGTAAATCACGCGCACGAAAGGTTCCCGCGCAGGTCTGCAAATAAAATTGCCATTGTCGTTTCTGCTGAGTACGACCCCGCATGTCTTCGCGGTCCCACAAGGGACGTATGTTGCTCCACCATTCCATGAGAGTGCGGTCATAGTGAGGACCGATATTGTGCAGATCTTCAAGAACAAAATCCGTTTTTTCAATGGCTTGAGACAGTTCTGACAGGGCAGGGACGTAACCATTTGGAAAGACATAATTATGGATCCAAGGATCGACACTGCCACGCTCGTTCCGGCCAATCGTGTGAATAAGAGCAATGCCATTTTTCGCCAATAATTGGTTAGCAATGGAAAAATACAGCTCGTAATTATTCGCCCCGACATGCTCGAGCATACCAACCGACACAATGCGATCGTAGGTCTGGTTGCCCAAGATATGACGGTAGTCAGCCTGGACAAAGTTAATGGGTAAATGAGCGTAGCGGTGTCTTGCATATTCATACTGTTCTTTTGAAAGCGTTACCCCGGTTCCATGTACACCGTAATGTTCAGCCGCGTAAGATAACAAGCCTCCCCAGCCACACCCTATGTCTAACAACATTTGACCATGTTTGAGGTCCAGCTTTCGACAGATAAGATCCAGTTTTTTTCTTTGTGCATCAGCCAAGTCCGCTGCTTGATGCCAGTATCCGCAGGAGTAGATCATTAAGGGGTCGAGCATCTGCTGGTAGAAACTGTTGCCAATGTCGTAATGGAAGCCGATATCGCGCTTACTGCCTTGCTCGCTATAAGGCGAAAACAGCCGAGACAAACACCAGTACCACAGGTTCTGCTTATTCGAGCGGTACGCGTCCAGCTCACCACTTTGAAGTAATTTGCTGACCATGACATCAAGCGCATCGCACTCCCAATCGCCTCTCAAGTAACCGTTCCCAATCTTTAACGTGTCGTAAGACTCTAACCGATTAAAATAATTAAGGTCTCGTAAGCGTATGTCCCAAGGTCTATTGCCATTGACCTTAATGTCTGCTTTTTCCAAAATGCGTTCTAATGCCTTGGCAAACACCTTCATCACCTGACTCCTATCCAATAAGGTTGCAAAAGCATCAGACAAAAGTTCATCCAATTTGTCATTGTATTAACACATATTAAACATTGTTGGCCGTTTTTCTCGCCACCTAAAGAGTCGAGGGATTGATGTCCTGACAAAAAATGACGTATAAAGGTTTTATACTTTGATGTAGAGCTTGGCTTAAGTCATGCATACAGAACAATAGGGTGTTTTCTTCGCAGTCATAAAGGAGCCCAGACTATGCTTAACTTCCTAAGACGACGACGTATCAAAAAAATCATCGGCAGACTCTCCCCACAGCTAGTTAAAGGGTTTGGCAGTAGAGAGTATTTTACACTTGCTCAAATCTATCATTTGAGCCAGTCGTTAGCTCAAAGACATAAGCTGATTGCCGTAGCATTATTTTGCGATCCCAATACTCTAGAAGAGCCAACCCGAGACTCCGTACTCGCCATCAGGGTTCGCATAAAAGAAGACTTTTTCGGTGGTGAAACATATACCGCGGACGATGTCCTGCGTTTAGCTAAGCAAAACAAATGGAAAGGCGGCCAAATGGACGACTATATGTCACATCACCATGGCATGGGCAGTCGTTACTAAACCATAAATACGGGTACTCCGTTTGAAGACGGTAATAAGTAATGTGAGCATCTAGAGATGCTCACATTACTTATTACCTATTTTATGGTAAATCCAATTATGTTGAATGAAATTCAAAAAAGAGAGGAGTAATGGCAATAAACGAGTCAGATTTCGCGTAGATGAACACCATATTTAACATAATGTACGTAATACGCACTGAGTAATTGCTCCATTCGGGCTGCTAATCCACATAGCCAAGCCTCCGCAAGCCATTGATATTCCTTGTAAACCGCGCCCGTTAAACTTTTTTGCGATGCTTTCCCACATCGCTTTGATGCTCGGGTTATCGTTGCGGTCAGCGTGACAACCTAGCAAAGCTATCTCTGGGTCTAATCCTGCGCCTTCCGCTAGAAAAATTGCTTCCTCATCAGATACATAGCGAACACCTTTGCGCATTTTACTGACTTTGTTCGGCTCGATATTCAAATCGTGCGCTATTTGCTTATCTTGTAGGTAGTTTTGAGCCTTTTTATAGGCATCTAACAGTTCATTCGCGTACATGAGCACCTCCATATTTGATCCATTGTAGCCATAAAGATTCGATTTTTCGCATCTTGTAAATTCGATTAATCGCACTTAGAGTTTCGATAAATCGCATCTCACGGTCTCTATCGGAGTTATTGAACTCATGACATTTGCATCTAAACCAAATCGAAAAAATCCAGTCTATTTTGAGCACCACTCAGATGGGTACTGGTGCTCGATTGACGGTATGCCGGAATACTTCAAAACCAAACATGAAATGTATCTCTATGCGTGTGAATCAGACCGTGAGCTGATTGAAATCACGCATGAAAATGAGCCTGAACTTCGCGCCAATGGTGCTTTTGATCGAGTGTTCCGTGATGAATAGAACTGTAATCGACTATGTGAGCTTTTCAGGCTCCCCGCTCCTTTTAGAACGCTGTAAGGAAATGGCGAAACAACGTTTCTGCCTTGAGCAAATCAATGAGTTTGAGTCTCAAAACGCGGTGGCTATCAAGCATCGAGAGCAAACCAAAATCATGCACTTTGCCGAAAACTTGGCTCAAGTCTTAGGCTGTGTCGAATCAGAAAACTTCGCCAATCGTGACTTGTATTTTGCGGCTATTGATAAGGAACTGGTTGACGCTGATTTGGTGGTCAACACACATGTGTCATTCAACGAATGTTACCAGCACCTGATCTCAAACATTGGTATCGATATGCTCGATACACTTTGCCACGGTGAAGTTGAGTCATTCCTAGAACTGCTAGAAAACGAAATCAGCTATGAAAAATCCAACGTCTGGACTTTAGAGCGTCGAGGTGGTTTTTCAGGATACCGCTATTCTGCAAAGCTTCTTTGCAACGGCACTCAGGCGGGCTTAGTCGCTTGGGGTGCGGCAAACTTTGGCTATTACGTGTCGTTTTCCGGTAAAGGCTGTGAGGCCATAAACATGGAAGCGCTACACAAAGCACTAAAGCAAATGGTCGGCACAAAGCTCACTCGTGTAGACCTAGCTCTGGATGATCTTCAAGGCAACGTATCGATTGAAGATATCAAACAGAAATACATCGATGGTGAGTTTATCACTCGTGGTACGCCTCCTAGTTGGGGCGAGTTCTGGGGCGGTAAAGGCATGAGCAAAGAAGACCGTAAGAAATGTGGTTTAGTGCCTGATTCTGGCCATACGTTCTATGTCGGTGCTCGTGAAAACGGAAAGGTATTCCGCGCCTATGACAAGGCGGCTCAAATGAAATGTGAAGAGTATCCCAACTGGAACCGCTTTGAAGTCCAGATAGGAAACCGTTACAGGGTAATTCCACTCGATATTCTAATCGAACCTGATCCGTATTTTGCAGGTGCATACCCTGCCCTTGCCTCTCTGATTGATGACGTCGAACCCATCCGGATTTCGACCACCAAGATTCAATTTATGACCTCATTTGAAAATGCGGTTAAACACGCTCGCGTTCAGTACGGGAAGCTGGTCAATGCCATGCGCCAACTGTACGACGACGATGCACACATACTCGAAACCCTCACCAAGGGGCTCGAATTAACAGACATCCCCGACCGCATTAACTTTCCAGTCGGTCGGGACTTCCATCTAGAAAAAACTGGAGAAATATTATGCCATTAACAGTTGTTGTCATCGGTTGTGAACACTCTCAAGGCCTATCCAAAAAGGATGACCGTCCTTACAACTTTGCGCAGGTGAACTACCTCGCACCCAATGAGGGTTGGAAATCAGAGAAAGGCGAATGTAAGCCTGTTGGTCTGGTTCAAAAGCAAATTGCCATGAACCCTAACCCGTCTCTGGTCGCTGCATTTAAGGAACTGGAAACGCAATTTCCAATGACGTGTGAGCTTCATCTTGATGCTGACCCTCAGAATCCGGCACGAAACATTGTTGTCGATATCAAGCAAGTTAGTGGCAAGGCTTAACACATGGCTAAGTGTGTAATCGAACATAGCGGTTACTTTATCAGTTCACCGAATCTGTGCGATTACATGATTTTGACCGCTGAGGAAGTCGAACAACTCACACAGACTGTCTCAGGGTCACTCGCTATCGATTCTGATCTTTATCAGCTTGTATCAGGGTATTTATTACTCTCGTTCGTAACAGGTCACGCATTGGGAAGAATCGTAAAAACTATGGGGCGCAAATAGCCCCTAAACAACTCACTAACAACGGAAATATCACTATGAAACTATTAGGTACAGTTAAAAAATACTCGCTTGCAGCAGGTGCATTTTTTGTTTCTGCTTCTGCGTTTGCAAACGAAAACCCTATCACCAAATCAATTAATGATGCCATTTCTGCAGGTCAGTCTAACTATACGTTAGTCGTTGTCGGCATGATTACGCTTGCTGCTCTCGCTTTTGGTTTGACGCGCATTACTGGCGGCATGAAGTAAGGAGCTTGTCGTGGTTAGCCTAGTATCGGACGTTGTAACGGTTGTTTTGGCTATATCTGTTTTTTCAGCGTTCCTCTACGGCTTTTATACTGGTGTTAACGCCTCCTGATTGGGGGCGTTTTTTCTTCTAGGTTCTTCTATGCGTAGCGCAATCAACACCCTTCTCGTTGTCTTCTCTCTTATGGTTGCCGTGCTCGTTTCTGTTTCTGCTAAGGCTTCGTGTGCTATCGGTATCGAGCGTGAAGGAGTGTCTTGGGATTGGAGCAAGTACGGTAATGCTCCGTACGTTTGCGGTAACTCGTGCAAGTCTGTCCTTAAAGATGTATCCGTCTGCTTTCCTGATGCTGAACGGTGCACTGGTGATTTCATAACAGACGGTAATGCTTGTCCTGATAGTGATGGCATGGTCGCGGGCGGTTCCTTTCCTGAACCCGATAACGGTGGTGGTGACAATGGCGGTGGTGATTGTGAAGATGTGGATTGTGGCGGAGACCCAAATTTACCCGCATCCTACAGAGCGATTGAACATGCAATCAAAAACAATATGGATCGGTATTCTGATGAGCAATATATGGCTATTGCCAGTCTTGAGTCTGCACGTTGGAGCGTCTACACCTTTCAGAAATTAGAGCAGCTTCGCACAGAGCATTTTGCTGATATGGATAGCGCGTTGAACACCATTAAGGTTAAAACCAATTCTATTGAAAATAGAATTAATATTATGTCTACCGATGTTAACCAGATTGCTTCCAGCACAAGCAGTGCAGCTACTAATCTCCAGCAAATCAATCAAAAGCTTGATGGCCTAGGTTCTACCGATTATTCAAACGTTCTTGGCAGTATCAACAGTCAAATTGGTTCTCTTAACGGCTCTATCTATGGAGCTGCAACCAACACGCAAAACGTCATCAACAATCAAACCAGTTCACTAAACAACACCATCTCAGGTATGGGGAATAACCTCACTAGTGCTATCTACAGTAGTGCAACCATGTTTGGCACTAATAACGATGTTAAGGCTGCGGTCGAGGGTCTCGGTTCTGGCATTAGCGATATTGCTAATGGGGTCGGAGATATCAAAGACGGCCTGTCAACTGGTGACTATTCACATCGTGCACCAGAGGGTGAAATTGACTTCGGGGATATGCCTTTGTATCAGCCTAGTGCTATTGAGCAGCTAGAGGCCGAGACCAAGGAATTGGAAGCGCAATACGATGAGAAGGTCAAAGAGTTTAAAAACGTATTTAGCCTTGACGAATCCCGTCTCAAGGTTGGTGAGTTTAACGATCATGCTATGCAGTTCACGATTGCCAACGGCCAAACGGTAACAGGTAAATCCGTGGTGTTTCCCGCCTTGGTGGATATCGCTCATTGGGTTGCTACCGCAATCCTTTTTGTCGCTATTGTTGCTGGCGTTCGTCAGTTAGGAAATTGATATGGAATTCATTTTATCTCTTCTTCAGAGTCTTGGTGATGTTGGCCAAACCGTGATTGATTTCTTTTCCAACGCGCCAAACTGGTTTGAACAAGTCTTTATCTATCTGAACGCTTGGTACGTAAAGATTCGTCTATACATGCTCATTAAGTACATAGAGATGTCTTATCGAACAGCTGAATTTTTGCTAAACGAAATCGGCTTTGCTGAGTTTATTATTTCCGCATTCAATGCCTTGCCTAGTGAGATTCGTTACTACGCATTTCTTTTCAAGATACCTCAAGCAATCAACGTTTACTTTAACTTTCTGGCTACGGGCTTTGTGCTCAAAATGACGAGGATGTAACACTATGGCCATACGTATTCGAACAGGCGCGAATGGCGCTTACAAATCGTCTTATGTCTCTTATTTTACGGTACTTGAAGCTTTGAAAGCAGGCCGTGTAGTCGTGACAAACATTCAAGGTATGGCACCGCTACACATCATGGAACAGCGTCTTGATATCAAGTTTCCATCAACCTCTAAGTTGATTCGTATATCGAGCAAAAATGAACGCGGCTTGGAGCTTTGGCAATACTTCTTTTGCTGGGCACCTCTGGGGGCTTTGATTGTAATTGATGAATGTCAGGATATCTTTTCTCCTAAAGTTGGCTTCGACATAAAGAAGTTTCGATATAGGCCCTTAGAAGAATTCTTGCCAATGCTTCCTGATGGTTATGAAGACTTTTTCAACTCTCGATATGTTCCCGTGAACATGGATGAGTTAGACCCGTGTGATATTGATGACTGTGGTCATGCAGAGTATGACCAGGACGGACGAATCATTTATCCATTCACCTTCAATGAAGGCTTTATGCGTCACCGACATTACAACTGGGACATCGAACTCTTGTCACCGGATTGGAAGCAGATTGATTCTGGCATCAAAGCGTGTGCGGAAGAATGTTTTTTCCATAAAGGCCGTGATGGCTTCTTTTGGGTTAAGCGCAAGCCTTATATATTCCGTCATGATAAAAACGTCACGACACCAACCATTCCCAAAGGCTCACACCCTAACTTGACCACTCAAAAAATCCCGTTAGATGCGTTTCTTCTCTATAAGTCCACTACGACCGGAAAAGCGCAATCATCTGGTCAGATGAATATTGTTTTTCGCAGCCCAAAGTTTATAGCGGTCTGCTTTCTTATCATTTTTGGTTTGGGGTACATGATTTATGGTATATCCGATTTGGTTACTCGTTATTCTGAGGAAGATACGCAACAGGAAACGACGCAAGTTCCGCCTTCCAATTCCTCACAAACTAATCAATCTGGTCAAGCGGGTGTTCAAGGCAATTCTTCTGTATCTGATAGTAGGAGTCACGATTCGTCTAACGCTAGTTCCTCTAATCCAGATGCTCGTTTAGCAGTTCTTCGCAATATGTTGGGTATGTATGACGTCCAATCGTTGTACTACACAGGCTACTCGACCAAACGCACTGACAAGGGCTTCGACTTCTTTGTCACGTTAGAAGCGGTTACACCTTTAGGAACATACCACCTTAATGATTCATTTCTAGCGGCTAATGACATTCAATTTGTCCATTACGATGACTGCTTTTTGAAGCTCACAAAGCAGGCCGCAAGCCTCAATGTCTTTTGCAAACCAGTCCAGAGAGAGCCCCAGAAACTGGGTCCTAAATCTGGTTCACCTGAAATTAAACTCTTTTAAGGATCTCCTATGGAAACCATCACTTTTACTGAAGCAGAAATGGAATTCATTATTGAAGCGTTCTTGCTGTATAGCTTTGCTGGTACAACGGCTGCATTGCTTTTCTATGATGCACTCAAATGTTTTTTTGGTGGGGCGGCCAGACTGGCTAAGCCTCACACAAAAAACATTTCACAATCAAATTCTGACTAATCAAAATCGAATTATGATGAATGAGGAGTGATTATGATTTCATTCGAGTTTTATGATGTCCTTCTTTTGTTTATGCTCATGGCTTCTTGTGGTTTTGTTTATGTGGACCACATTGAGGGGTCAGTTGTACGAGCTCTGTTCAATATTGGCATAGCCGCTTTTTGTGCCTTTGGTTTGTTTGTTCGTTTAGGTGTTTGATATGAGTAGAAACTCTGAGTATGAACAACGTCAGCGTGATAGCGGGCTGAAGAAAATAACCATTTGGGTTCCTGAGGATAAGGAGTGCGATGTCAAAGAGGCGGCACAACGTATGTGTGAAGATAGAGATTTAACCATTGCCACACTTCGCAATCTTATCTCTGGACGCTTGGCTTCATTAGTTCGAAAATAGCCCCTGTCACTGGTGACGCTCTAGCCCCGCAGGGAAAAGCTCACTCGATATAGGTTAAGGGAGTGATTTACTTCACTGAGCGAAAACGCGCGAAGCGCCACTCCCCTACCTGAAACCACAAAATCACACCTCCTTCCTGCCAAGATCGGCCTTCCAGAGACTATCAACATTAGTGGCGCTCAATGCCACTGCAACTCGACAAACTCTCAGCACACAATCATTTGAGTGCCGAAAATGATTGCCCTTACAAACAGCACCAGCGAATAAGCGACGACGACGAAAACTGAGGAGGAGAAGCTCAGAGCTAGGTGCGTTAACGATTTAGTGCAATTGGTTTGATATTTAAATCTCTTTCATGTAGAACATTGCCAAAATCAATAATTAACCTACATCCATTAAGGAAAATAGATGTTTAAGTATGCATTAATGCTTTTGCTGTTAGCGTCAAATTTGGCTCATGCGGACTTAATAAAACCAGATGACACCCAAAATTGGACTGTTAGCGGATTAGCTCACTACGTGAGATCAAAGGAAGATAAGTATTTCTCTGCGAATATCGTTTCTTGGGGAAACAACTCTTCAGTTGTGGCTTTTGTTGATGCTAACGGTTTTTGTTACGCCAGTGATAAAAACAAGCATAAGACCGTCAAAGTTAAGTATCAATGGGTGAAATTCATCCAGAAATGCTCTTCTAGTACTGCGTTTTGGCTTCCTCAATCCCAACGCGGTATTGAGTTTGTTAAACAGAGTTTCTCTGGAAATTCCGACGTTACTATTAGCTTCGACAGCAAGACATATACATTCTCAACCAAAAAATATACATCTGTTCGCCAGCGCTGGGAAAGGACTCAGAGCACTCTTGGTGATGCACTGTAGGTCGGCGATTTGATACGCCCCGTATAGTAATACGGGGTGAAAGTCTTCATTACAGAATTCTTAGAACAATATAGAAATGCTTTTAGAGCATATTTTTTGACGTTTTTGTAGCTAGTATGATCATTTTATAAAATAAGATAAAAATTTAACTAGAGAGATATTATGAGCGAAAAACTAAAACCTTTGATTGATGTACTTGATTCTCTGGAAGAATATTTTGACAGTACATCAATGCCGTCTGGCCTCCTCTCACATGGCTGGGGCTGGCACTACCCTTATCTATCGAAAGAAGATTTAGGAAAAGTTTTCCGGAATTTTAAAAATAAGCTTTCCATTTATAAGGACCAAGAGCCAGACTGCGATGTAGAAATAATTAACGCGCATGTAAAAAATCTGACTGAACTAAAGAATAATTTAAGCGGTTACGCAAGTAATAATGCCAATTTTAACGCAATGTCTGCTTCAGTGTTTGGTTCGATTTACGTTATCCTCTCCGACTTAGAAACCCAACTGCTTTCATGGGACGTCCTATCAAGCAAAAATCTTTTACCTAAACGTTTATCAGGTCGCTGCTTAGGCATAAAGAATCAATTGGATGCCTTGGATACCGACACATCGGGTCTTCAGAAAAAAATTGATGAAATAAACAGTGCTCACAGCGCCGCCGAAGCGCTTCCAACAGATTTAGCTTTATTGAAGCAAACTAGAGAGCAGGTTATTAAATTCAATAAAGATACTGAGAACGAGGTATCGGGATTATTAGCCAAAACTTTAAAAGCTAAACAAGATGCCCAAGTTACTCTGTCAGAAACAATAGCGATTAAAGAGGCTACTGATCAGCATCTAACGCGACTTAAATCTGCTGAAGTCGAGGCGCAAAAAATAATTAAACAATGTGATTCAGCATTACAGATCGCAACAACAGAAGGCATCGCTGCTGGCTTCGAACAAAAAGCAGAACAGTTGAGAAAGAGCATCTATCTTTATATTTTAGGATTGGTTATCGCATTAGTTTCAGGGGCTACAATGGGCTTCTTTAGAGTTGATGCATTATCGTCTGTTCTAAATAATTCTCTAACAACTGGCCAAGCAGTACTTCATACGATGATGGCAGTTTTTTCCATAGGAGGTCCACTTTGGTTAGCTTGGATATGTACACAACAAATAAACCATAGATTTAGATTATCTGAAGATTACTCTTATAAAGCTACAGTTTCTAAGTCCTTTATGGGCTTTAAAAAACTGGCAGAAAGATTTGACCCTGAAACAGAAGAACGCTTATTTAACTCTACATTAGATAGGCTAGATGAAATGCCATTACGACTAATCGAGGGTAAGGACTACAATAGCCCTTGGCATGAGTTCATTGATTCAGATGCATTCAAAAAAGCCGTCGATACCTTTCCACAATTGGCTAGGGAAGCAGGCAGATTTGCTAATAGTACTAAGCTTAAAAAAAATAAAATCGAAAAGCCAAACAGCCAAGTCACCCCTATAAGTCAGGATGAACCCCAAGAATCAACTCCGCCAGAAAAGAGCACTGCCGCGTAGTTTATTAAACATGGCTAAAGAGCCCATATTCGGGCTCTTGTTTTGTCCAAAATGATTTATTTACCCTTTTGATATATTTTCGCTAAAACTCTTGCAAACTGAAGGAGTTTAGAAGTGGTCATCAACTCTAATTCTGATTGAATCTCGGCCAATGCAGCACCGAGCAGTATTTCTTGAGCTGTTAACAATCTACCGTTGGGCAGCTCTAATTTATCGTGCTTCATCTGGAAGCCTTCCCATGACTTCCCACTAGAAAGCTCTCTACCTGTTGCTAACCTCATCAAACGCTTACATTCGCGAGGTATAGTATCCCCCCTATCCCACTGTTTGACGGTTCTCACACTTTTAAAACAAAGCTTGGCAGTATCTTCTATGGATAACCCACATTCAAATTCACGAAAGATGTAATTCTTGGTCATTTCGTGATACTTCATGATTAACTCTCTCAAAAGCGAAAGAGTTTATTGAGGCATTGATTTTAATGATATGAATATCATTGAACATAAGTGCCCGTAATACGAATTGATAGTCTTAACATCAGATGTTGAGGGCGGGTCAATCTATGTCGTTTGCTTCAAATTCTTCGTACACTGCTAGCGTAAATTTGTGGACAGCTATATATAGGCAAAGTACCACTAAACAAGAAACGAGGTTTAAAACATCGCTACCGATTAACAGTGTTCTTTCTTCACTTAAAGTCAGTTGAAGGAATCCTAGATTTAATAGAAGTGTGTAACTTATGAAACCAAATAAGATCAGGAAAGCCACTCGGTAAATGAGCTTTACTGCTGCCTTAGTTCTTTGAAATGAGCTAGCCAGAAAGAAAAGAATGAGGGGTAACGCAATTAGCGCACTTTCAAAATACATCATTGCGTACTCCTCTTTGTGTTTGTTCTTTCAACTAGATTTTAGATTGGTCAAAATCCTTGCGATATTCAATAGCTTAGTTGAAGTTTTAATTTCTAGCTCAGAGTTTATTTCTAACAATGCGATACCTACCATAATTTGCTGCGGTGAGACTAACTGGCCATTAGGGAGTTCCAGCCTGTAGTTGTTCATACGAAAGCCTTCCCAACAACTACTTGGAGCTAATTCTCTACCTGATACGAGTCTCATTAGGCGTTTACACTCCGGTGGGATTGGATTCCCCATATCCCACCGTTTGACCGTACTCACACTTTTGAAACAGAGTTTCGCTGTAGTTTCGACGCTAAAACCGCACTCCAGTTCTCTAAAAAGCTGATTTTTGTGCATTACACACCTCCAATCGAGCTTTAATTAGATAAGGTTGGTTAATACTTAGTGGCTGATATGCAACAAGTTTTAACATAAGGCCGCGTAATGCGCACTAAGGTAAGGAAAAAATAAAGGTAAATTTAATTAGAATTTCAGCAAGTTACCTTTACTTTTGCCTCATGAATCACGCGAACTTTTTTATGTTTGTTACGCGTTCAACAGCTCCAATGACACGTTCATTTTTAGAGCGTTCCGCAATAATTGCGAGCAATGTTAAGTCTGGGTCTAATCCCAACATAACAGCTATTTCACAGGCTAGATCATCACTCATTGTCTTACCATTACGCCAGTTTTGAACTGTCTGATGGTGAATGCCTAAGAGTTTTCCTACTTCTCTGGAGCTATGTACCTGTTTTTCTTCACATAACTGATTCAATAAATCCAAGGTTGTAATCATATTTCTTCCTCCAGATTTGGAGTATATTCTAAAAAACGGTGTCGCAAGGGTCTCGACGGCAGAATTAAAATGATCTTTAATTGAGCCGTCTAAGTTGAAGCAACATTTGAGAAACGTTGGAGATGCTTGGACACGTCAAGCCGGGAGGCTTTGCGATTCATCATATATTTGGCATTAGATCCAAAATTTATCCCCCCATAGTGATTCGAAGCGCTTATGGGGGGAATCCGAACGATGAATTGCAACCTCTTAAGTATTGACCGGATAGATAAGAATTGAATCAACTCATTGTCAGATACAAGCAAAGATTAGGCTTTCGCCCCGCATGAATTACGATCCATTACAGCATAACGAACAGCAGAAAAAGAAACGCCAAGAGCGTCCATTATGTCGTCTGCATTATTCTGTAATGATGCGAATCCTCAACAATCCTTCATCCTCAGCCGCTTTTCTCACAGAGAATGGGCGCGCCAGTCAGCAAAGCATGGTAAACGATGTTGCCCGCTTTATGTATGTTCTTGTCAATGAAATGTGCCTGACTACAGGCAAAATTGGCGTTGATACGCAACACGGCTTTCTTTTGAGAACCTGGGGTTACATCGGTAAAGAACTCAACATGCCTGAATGGCGTGTCAAACAGTGCAAAGATTATGCGATTCGCAAAGGTTGGATCACCTCAGTTCAGCCTCGAGAACGTTACACGGGCAAAGACAACCTAGAGAAATGGCGCGGCTTAGCGTCGATTAAGAAGATCACCGATAAATACTTTGCTGATTTGGATATGCTTAAAGAGCGTCTTGAAGCGAAACAAAAGGCACGTAAGTACCTAAAGAAACGTGCAACTCAATGGCAGCGCCCTATTAAGTACATTCTAACGCCCATCACCCTACTCGCTCGTCGCCGCAAAGAGCGTCTGCTAGCATCAAGCCCAGTAGTGCATGCTACTGAAGCACCACCAATTCCTATATAAACGCCCTTTTCTCTATGCCCCTTAGTTGGGGATTTTTTCGTTGTACCAAGCCAAATAACACTGCTATATGTCACAGTTCTGAGGCGTTTCTTCACATAAGACCCCGACATTTGATTCGTTGCTGATACAAAAGAACGGTTCAAGTTCATCATTTGTACGTTTTACTGCTCCTAGATTTACTCCTGCTTAATAGTCCTAGCTCTCGGCCCTAATGATTACTTTTCATAGTCTTCGACTAGAACGGATAGTAAAGATTTATATTGATAATAGGGATACACCCTGCGGGTGTTTCGAAAAGGAAGCGGCTCTTTTTGGTCGCAAGCGACCTGGAGCCTTTAAACTGGAACATCCCAACACAGTCGATCGACCTCAGCACACTCTTCACATGTATAGGTCGTTTGTGTCGCTTCGCGACGGGTCTAGCAAGAAGTAAAGTGCGTTTTCTGTGATTGCGATAATTTTTTGTTCCTTGTCAGTAAGTTAAGATTCACATTCATCATACAAATCAAAGTGCATATCCATGTGACGCTAATACTAAATATCAGTCGTCTATGTATATTAATCCTCTTCGAGGTAGAATAATGAGTAAAAAAGAAATCAAAGAGTTTGTACAAGAATTAGATATTCCTTACCTAGTTCACTTTACACACATTTCAAATTTAGAGAGCATTATTGAAAAAGGGATTCTCTCTCGCGATGCCGTTAATGAGCTAGATGATGTCGTAATAAACGATAAAGAAAGACACGACAGAAGAACACACAGTATCTCAGCATCTATTGCTCATCCAAACGATCTCATGTTTTATAAATATCGAGATGTCGATGAAGATTGGGTTGTGATAGCTATTAAAAGACGCGTTCTATGGAATAGTGAATGCATGTTCTTTAAGCATAATGCGGCTGATGGAAAGATGAGCGCATTGGAAGATCATGAAGTTAAGGGGTTAGAAGCTCTCCAAGCTTTATATGAAGAGATCGATGGCTTCGATAGTAGAGCTGAACAACAATTAGAAGACTTTGACCCAACAGATAAGCAAGCTGAAGTGCTAATCGAAAATCGAGTTGCGGTTGAAGATTTGTTGGGTGTTTACGTATCGAATAGGATGGTAAAAAAGAAATACAAAGATCTGCTTGGTGATGTGAAGATAAAAATCCACTTACCAGATAAAGGTGTATATGCATCTCGCCGCTACCGTAGGATTTATCAATAATGGCAACTCGACCGATATTTATTCCAAAAGCCAATACGATTGGTGTGACAGAAAAAATGTTAGAATTTCAATGGCATTCTGGGTTTGCGGTTTCGCAAAAGCAAAAATCGGTTGAAGAGTTGCACATGGTTGCTAGAAAAAATGGACTGAACTCTGTTCTAGAGGCTTCAAGCAAATCATTGCTGGAGCTTGGAATTGAGTTGAGTGCATTTAATCTAACCATTAAGACGAAAAAGAATAATAATAAGTTTACTGTTGAAACGGCGTTTCAAGGAAGTAAAGTTTTTGAACATGGTGGCCCATTTAAAGATTTGTTTGGAGATGACTCGTTAGCTGCCAAGAAAGACCTCAGATTAAAACAATCAGGAAATCTTGTGTCTTTCGAGTTCTTTGGTATGGAGTTCCCCTTGGTTCCCCGCACTTATTTTTATGATTGGTTGTATATAAATGCCTTGCTTCAGCATTCTGATCTGACGGACCAAATTATGGACTTTGATGGATACAGTGATATTGAATTTAACCCTAAAAAATCTATCAACTGTCAAGCTCATGCTATCGCACTATTTGTCAGTTTAGTTAAAAATGGTGTAGAAGCTCAAGAAATTAAGAATCCTCAAGCGTTTTTGTCCCTTTGCAGTAAACACTACACTCAGCAAAATAGGCATATAGTGGTTCAGCCTAAAATGTTTTAGTTTTTATTTTGGGCATTTAACAAAATTTGAGAGTGCTACCAAATGCTTGACACTTTTCATGTCATCGTTGGGTTTTGTCTTGATGCTGGTAGGCTAATCATTGCTAACGTTGATCATATCTCAACATGTCGTTAGCAGTTTACAAGGAGGTTAAATTGGCAGTTTATTGCATTTATAGTAATCAAGTCATAAGTAATGCTGATACTAGCAGGGAGCATATTATTCCTTTATCTATGGGAGGAATGGACGGCTTTGAAATCCCTGTAGGAAAAGAGATAAATAAAAAAATTGGCTCAAAAATAGATGGAAAAGTGTCAAATGACCCATTTATTGCCCTAGACAGGAAAAATGCTCAGGTTAAAGGACACAGTGGTAAATTAGCGCAGCCAGTTTGGAAAAATGTGAAAGTTGGTGATGACAAGAGCCCCCTGCAGATTAGATTCAATGCACCAGGTGAAACGGAATATTGGTGTCCCAAAACCAAAACAACTGTCGATAAATCTTCTCTTGCGGGTGAAAATGGAGAGATCCAACTTAAAATAGATATTCTTCCACCATTATTGTTTGTTGCTAAAGTAGCATTAGCAGCTGGTTATTATGTTTATGGGGAAATTTTTAAAAACAATGCCGATATTACCTCTTTACAAGATTTAGTAAACATAGAACAAGAAAATCAAGCCAAAGTGTTGTCCTCTAGCCGACTGCGTTTTATAGACAGGTTTCGGTATGAAGAGAAAGACATTGGTGATTATCTAATGTTCAAAGAGATTGGGGAGCTAAAGTCATGCTCAACTGTTACGCTTATGCAGCATCAAGATGGATTCGTTATAGCGGTTTCAATTCTAGGGAGCTTTCTCGGTGCCATAGATGTTGGTGCCCAAATGGATCACTTCCCAAATGAAGGTGCTCATCGGCAAGGTCATGTAGTGTTTTTAAACCGTGAAAACGGTATCGAAACAATGTCATTTTACGATGCAGTGTGTATTGTTGGCGAAAACCACGGCCTTCAGCCACAAAACTGCTAAGCAGTTTGGTAGTGGTTAAGGTGATATGCGGCTGTATCGATATAAAGAGCCTCATTGCTTAATTGGGTGCTATGTGAACAAAGGGAAATAATGAACCAGCAAGATCTAACGATTATTCTTGATGCAATATTAAAATTACAGGCAAATGAATGGATCCCAGTAGTCTCAGCTCTCGGCGGCGCATTAGTTGGTGGGCTAGTTACTTTCTTTCCAACTAAATATTTGGAGGACCGAAAGCAGAAACAGTTTGCGCTGCAAGTGCGCAATTGCATCATCGCAGAGGTCTCAGCTCTTATAAGGGTTATTGAGAATCGAAAATATGTTAAGGCAATCGAAGAGGCTGTGGATCATTTACGAAATAACCCCACCGATACGTACACTTTAGAGGCCGATATTCCTATTCACTATTCTCAAATCTATCAGGCGCAATGCCAGAATTTAGGTGTATTAGATAGAACGGTTGCCAGGGATATTATTAGTTTTTATCAGCTCGTTGATGCGGTAGTGCAAGATATCAAACCTGAAGGAACATTCTCGAAGCATCCATCACTTGAAGCATATCTTGAGTCATTGGAAATGTTTCGTTTGGCTGTAAAAATAGGTAAAAGTTTGGATCGCCTTTAAAGGTAAGAAGATCGTCGCAGCTTGGTATGAATGATAGAGTGCAAACTTTTTAAAGAATACCTAACAGAGTGTTTAAGAGTTTTGGTGTTTTCTTTATAATCACCCTGATGAATACACAACTCCCCGCTTGTTTCTTTTAACGTCAGTTAAGGTAACGAGCTATGCCTCTAAGAACACAATTCTCGCGCTTGGTGGACGACATCAAGCGTACCCGTCAAACACTCGAAGACCAATCCCCTAATTGGGCCAACGTCCCTACCCTTAAAATCGCGTCGACGTTGAAGCAATACGCGATCGACAACTTCGGAGCGGTCAGCTCCATATTCGATAGAAAAGTCGATGCACTCGAGAACCTGCAGAAACAAATTGATGAACTCCGCGCTCAAGTCGAAGGCGTGAACCATGATATTGGGTTACGTAAAATGCACCTCCCCTGGTTGCGATGCGGCCATGGAAGTCAGCCAATGCAGCGGTAGTATCTCAAGGGCCGTTATCATACCTGTGAATGCACTGAACAGCGTAGCAATTCCAATACACAAAACTGCCTTCAGGCATACAAACGACTATGGTGTCATTATTAATTTTTAGCTGTGTTTTCGTCCCACATGACCGCACATGTGAGCATCGAATTTAGGGAACACCAACGGCTTACTGACGCACACGTTCAAGGCCGCTTTTAGGGATATACCTGCTTTGGCAAGTATTGCGTAAGCTGCGCCTAGGTTTAAGTTCCCTGGATACTCAACCGCTCCGTCTTAACGCCTCAATAAGCTGTTGACGTTCATGGTTCGACAATAAAAACCACTTCTCGCCTCGCGTGGCGATGTGCACTAAGGTCTGACTGAGCGGATCGGCACTTTCTCCTGCCTGTCCGACCGCCACCAGCTCAACCTTCTCACCACTGCGGCGGCGAAGCTGAATGATGCGCCGGTCGATATCGCGGCTCAGACACAACTGGTAGGCATGAAGCGACAAACCGTGCAGCAATCCCACACGAACTGGGGGCCGCTTCGTGGCGGCGCTCGGCAGTTCCCTTTGTAACCAGCGGGACAACACCCCATACTCCACGGCAGTTTCTAGCCAAGGGCACGGCGTGTTTTCTTGGTGCTTTAAGGTATCAAAAGCGTTGGAAATATCGCGCAATTGGCGCGGCTGAGTGGATTTGTGTTGCAAGGCTTGATGACAAATGTGGTCAAGGTGTTCAAGTAGCGCATGGGGCATAGCAACCTCCCAGTGGAAGAACCCACACCACCCAGAGGCTTTATCCCACTAAAGGGTGGTGAACTGAGCAAGGTTGAGACTACCGATTTGCAGGCACCGGCCAGCCCGGAGGCTGCCCTGCCCAGCTCACCGTAATGACTGTCCGTAACGCTCGATTAAAGCGTACTCGACTTACAGATGCGCCGAAACACCACATACCATGCAGCAAAAAATCACTGATGGCTATGCACCTGCAACAAAAACGGGGTCTCAATCCCGGCACTGGATTTTGCCAGTGCTTTATTAGGCTAACCAGCCGTTATCCTAGTGTCAACGCGCCCACCCTGCGATTCTTTTGACCCTTCGCTCATTTTTCGCCTCCAGCTTGCCTACGTGATTCCATATCCCTTTGAACTCGAAAACAACACATTTTTGCCCCATTATGTGTTAGTACCGAACTTGCCTATTGCCTTAACTCAATCGAATCGTGACTCGAACGGCCGAAAACACTTACCACAATCTATAAAAGTTTATGTACTATGCCACCTACAGGAAGCTTAGTGGGCTGAATTGACATGAACTTATCTCAAATTGATCTGAACTTACTTTTTGTATTAAAGCACTTGCTTGAAGAAAAGCATGTATCTAATACCGCTATGGCGTTAAATATGAGCCAGTCTGCGGTGAGCCGCGCACTGCAAAAGATGCGAATTTTCTTTGATGACGAATTGCTGGTGCGTAAAAAATATGGCTATGAGCTGACACCAAAAGCGGAGTCGGTGAAGCACGATATCAACAATGTCATTACTAGCTTAGAAAAGCTTGCGCACAAAGACTCATTCGATCCTAAAACGGTATCAAGCACCGTCAAGATTTATGGTCTTCTTCCAACAATTAATACCTTAATGCCTAAGGTTATTGCCAAGATTCGAAAACTAGCGCCAAACCTAACGGTGAGCTTGGATTCTACCCCTAAACGTCATTTTGATGCTTTGGTTGCAGGAGATGTTCATTTCGCCCTTTCTTCTCACCAACCACCGAGCTCAGAGCAAAACATATATCGAATGGTCATTGCTAAGCGAACTTTCCGTTTACTGATGAACCGAGAGCACCCATTAGCAGATCAAGAGCTTACCCCCGAGAAACTCGCCGACTTCGATTTTGGGCAAGTTTCTTTACAGGGTGAAAAGCGCTTATCGTTTGAGCATAAGTACCAAGAACTTGGATTAGCAAACAAAAAACAACGTTTGTCTTCACCTGTGCAGCTGAGTAACTTCAGCTCGGCACCGAGTATTGCTGCGGAAACAGATATTATATTTCATCTACCAACACCTTTTGCGGAAGCAGCCTGTCAAGACTCGAGATTGATTGTGCGTGAAGTCCCTAAGGAGCTGCAGTTGGATTTTCAAGAGGTCTACCTCTATTGGCACAAACGTTTCAACGATGATCTTATGTGTGAGTGGGTTAGGGGGATATTCAAGCAGCTTTATGTCGGTAGAGATACACAGGCTTAAATTGCACATATTGGATAATGCAATCAACACTATGCGCATTTTGAATAGTCACATTCTCAAATGTCGATAGGGATTATCTTGAGTCCCTCTACAATTAGCGCTCTAATTGAGAATGATTATTAAATGCAATTTTACTTTAAACAGAGCCAATATGAATACTCATATCCCTTTTTTACGTTCTACCCTTGTAAAATCTATTACCTCTGTTTGTGTTGCACTTCCTATGTACAGTTTTGCCAATGAAGCTGGCACGGATGCCGATACAAGCGCGATGGAAACGATAGTAGTCACTGCCGCAGGCTACGAACAAACAATAACGGAAGCCCCTGCTACAATTAGCGTGATTACTCGAGAGCAGCTAGAAAACCGTTCTTACAAAGACCTTACAGATGCCCTTACCGACATCCCTGGCGTAACAGTGACTGGCGGTGGCGATGGGCAAGATATCTCTATTCGTGGTATGCCTGCTCAGAATACGGCGATTCTTGTTAATGGCAGAAAGCAGTCTGGGCGAGAAACTCAAACTAATGGCAGCACGTTTACCGAACAAGATTGGCTTCCACCACTGAATGCAATTGAACGAATTGAAGTTGTTCGTGGACCTATGTCGACCCTATATGGTTCAGATGCGTTGGGTGGTGTAATCAACATCATTACGCGTAACGACTATCAAGAGTGGCACGGCAGCTTGCGTGCAGAGACGACTCTTCAAGAAAATTCGAAATCAGGTAATAGCTATCAAGGGCAACTTTACCTTGCGGGTTCTATCATTGATGGTCTTTTAAGTACCTCTTTGACAGGGCTGTATCAGGAAAGAAAAGAAGATGAGATTGAAGGTGGCTACGCGGGTAAGACTCTCGATAATTATCGAGCTTCTATGTACCTCACACCAACCTCGGATGACACTTTTACTCTGGAGTTCTCCAATCATAACCAAGAGAGAGAGACCACTCTAGGTAAATCAGTAGAGCGAGAGTCTCAAGTAGCGGTACGAAAATATGAGCGCCAATCTATTGGTTTTGGTCACGACGGTAATTACTCTTGGGGTACGAGCTCTTCATTTTTCAGTAATGAAACAGTAAAAAATATCGGTGCAGAAAAAGAGGTCGAGAATAGTCAAATCAACACGCAATGGGGGCTTCCTCTTGATGCTCACTACTTAACATTGGGGGCGTCTTTTGAGAAGAAAGAGCTGACTGATAGCAAACTATCTCTGACTTCCGAGAATACGCAATGGGCTGTCTATGCTGAAGATGAATGGTATCTCACTGATGATTTTGCTCTTACCATTGGCCTGCGCTACGACGACAATGAAATTTTTTCAGGGCAGTTAAGCCCAAGAGTATACGGGGTCTGGTCAGTTGATCAGAATTGGACGCTAAAAGGTGGTGTGTCTACAGGCTATAGATCACCAAGCCTAACAGAAATGGATGAAGATTGGATTCAAGAAAGTTGCAGAGGTCGTTGTTCAGTTTTTGGCAATCCAGACTTAACGCCAGAAACATCGGTTAATACAGAGATGGGCTTGTATTACGTTGATGACCAAGCCCATTCAGCGAATGTGACTCTGTTCTATAGCGACTTCAAAGACAAGATAGAAAGTGCATTTGTTGATCCGACTTGTACTGATAGCAGAAGTTGTGACACCACTTACGTCAACATTGATGAAGCGATCAGCTATGGTGCAGAAAGCTCCGTTTCTAAGGGAATCACCGATTCGATCACACTAAGTGCGACTTATACTTATACACATAGTGAAAAGAACACCAATGACGAAGATGATGGCTTGCCACTTGTTCAAGCACCTGAACATCTATTCTCTGTCAATGGTAACTGGGCAATACGTGATGATATCGGCTCATGGGCACGCGTGAACTATCAAAGCGAAGAAAAAGATAACATTACGAGTACCAGTTCTAGAACCTTAGCTCCTTCTATTACCTACGTTGATCTTGGTGCAAACTGGCATGTCACTAAGAATGTGAAGCTAATGGCAGCAGTATATAATTTGTTCGATGAGCAAACTACAGAAGAAGAATTTGGTTATATTGAAGATGGTCGACGCTATTGGTTAGCCGCTGAAGCGACTTTCTAATTAATTGCTTTTTAGACGAAGAACGACACAATGAATACGAAGATAAAATCTGCGATGGTTTCTCTACTACTCATGCCGCTTGCCAGCGTGGCAGGGGAGTTTGATGTAGAGAAAGACATTTTGTTCAAAACCGTAGGTGAACGAGAGATTAAGCTTGACCTCTACACACCATCGACTAAAGCAACGACTCAATACCCGCTGTTGGTTTGGGTTCATGGGGGCGCGTGGAAACGTGGCAGTAAAGATGCAATTCCTGAGAAAAACCCTCTACTACTTCAATCTGTATTGAACGAAGGATATGCGCTAGCGTCAGTTGATTACCGCTTAAGTGGGGAAGCGAACTTCCCTCAGCCGGTTCAAGACATCAACGATGCGCTGAACTATCTGCACGACAATGCGGAAAGATTAGGTATCAACGCTGACAATCTTGTGATGATGGGACGCTCTGCTGGCGGACATCTAGCGGGTTTTATTGGTGCGACTAACTCGGCATACAACCAAGTCGACTTCTATGAACCGCCAAAGTACAAGGTCTCTGCCGTGGTGAGTTTTTTTGGCCCTACCGATTTACTTGAATTAGGCACTAAAGGTGGCAAGAAAACCAGCAAGAAATCGTCAGTATCTCGCTTCTTGGGTGATATTCCAAGTAACATTCCAGAACTTGCTAAGCAAGCATCAACGACGAGTTATGTGAATGAAAATACCCCGCCATATATTCAACTACATGGCACCTTGGACAAACGAGTGCCGCTATCTCAAAGTGAGATACTTAAGGTGAAGCTTGATGAGCATGGAGTAACTAATCAACTTTTCATTGAAGAGGGTGTGGGACACAGTGCACCAGTTTTTGATACTGAAAAGTATGTTCCTCATGTTTTGGACTTCTTGAATAAGCATTTCCCGAACGAGCAGATCTAGTCAATAGACGGTCAAAAAGTAAAGGAGCTTTATACTAAGCCAACTGTGAATGCAGTTGGCTTTTTCATATCTATCGGCTGGAGTTCTAACGCATTTCTGTCCACCAACGTCTCAGCTCTTCCCGAACCCTACTAAATATGACCACCAAACTTCATGTTGACCAAAAACACTAGGAGGAGGTCATCATGAGAAAGTTATCTTCTAGAAAATGTAGTGGTATCAAAAGGCCATGTAAGCTTGAAGAGATCTGGTGGATCAGAACTAAGCTGGAGATTGAAAACGATCTGATGCAGCTCGCATTACTGAACCTAGCTATAAATAGCAAGTTAAGAGAGAGTGATTTGCCAAAGCTACACGTTTACGATGTTTCTTCGCAAGGAGTTACCTATGAAAGAGTTCAGTACATCCAGCAACAAGCGGGCACCGATGTACACTATGAAATTACTCCAAGGCCACAACAAAGTATTAACAGATGGTTTTTTTCAGCATCCCTAGAGGCGAGCAGTTTTCTATTCCCGAGTAGCCGACGCTCCGAGCAACCTATCAGCTACTCATTCTATCGTTCAATTATCAGGTACTGGGTTACAAAACTGGGATTGAATGCTGACTATTACGGAACTCATTCCATGCGCCGCACCAAAGCCACTTTAATCTATGCCAGAACGAAAAACATCAGGGCCTTACAGATCTTACTTGGACATTCGAAGATAGATAACACAATTTGATACCTTGGCGTTGAGCTGGAAGACGCTCTGAGGTTGTCTGAGAAAACAGATTGTTGGCAGACAGGATCTGCTACAGGCTTTTCTTCTGAAAATCCTGTGCCCGAAACGTGCTAGCAATAGGTAAGAAATCCTTACCTGTTGACTCATCTCTGCCCCTCTGTTTCTTGCGCTTCTAAAGAAGTTAAAGATAACCAGCTCGCTTTCATATATACAACAAACAATATCTAGAAAAAAGTAAGACCCGTTGACTTTTAGTGGGTATAGACACTTAGCTCGATGCTTTGATTGTTCAAATAAATTAATATCGCATAGTCCAACTAACTACCTTTCCCTTTTCCACTACAAATAGAAAATCAGCCTTATTTGTATAGTTGTCGTCATTCATATATGTGCCCTTAACGGTGACTTGGTTTGCATGAACAGTTATTTCCGGATCTATGACTCGACCATGAACATCGATAATATCTGTTTCTAACCAAGATCTGAACTTCTCTCCACGTTTCTTTCTGGCATACCAGCGCTCATACAATTGGCTCGCATCGGCAGAAAAGGCGGATCTAATTCGCTGAGCATCATTCTTATCCATAGCGTCTAGCAATTCAGCTATAGCTTCTGTCGGAGTTAGCACATTTGTGCTTTCGTCGATATTACTTGAGTTACTCTTTTCCATCGTACCTTTTATCTCCACCATATCCTCTTTCTCAAGTGATGTGATTGCACTTGCTTTAACGCTTATAGACCCCACAAATAATGAGAAGATGAGGAAATATGAAAAAAAACGAAGAAAACTACAGCTATTGCAAACCTTAGTGCTCATAATCCACACCTTTGTTGTAGGGTTCAAAGATCAGGTTAACAGTAGCTAGCGGTCAAACTGACCGCTAGCCTAACCACACAGCTATCGTGTAACAAAACCACCATTAACAAACAAAGTTTGTCCTGTCACCCAACGTGACTCTTCGGATGTCAGGAAGTTAATCATAGGAACAACATCGTCGATATTCCCAAGTCGTCCCATAACGCTTGCTGCACTTAAATAGGCGACAGATTGTTCATTTTCTTCGCCATGGAAAAATGCCGTGTCAATAGGTCCTGGTGCCACAGTGTTCACCGTAATGCCACGACTACCAATTTCTTTGGCTAGTGCGCGAGTAAAATCTTCAAGAGGAGCCTTAGAGCCAGCGTAAACACCGTAGAATCCAGTAAATGCACCTAGCAGAGACGTCCCCATATTAATTACTCGACCATTGTCTTGAATATGCTTCGCAGCATGCTTCATGATAAAAAATGGTGCCTTTGCATTGATACCAAATGACCGGTCAAAATCTTCTTCAGTAACTTCTGCGATGGTTTTTTTTACCACCAACCCAGCATTGTTAATAACTATGTCGATACGTTCAAATGCAGCCAGCGCTTGCGTATATACTTTTTCTACAGATGCTTCTTTAGAAAGATCTCCTTGAACTAATAAAGCCCGAGCATTCTGAGCTTTAACTACACGAGCAGTCTCCTCGGCCTCACCTGCTGAAGAGTCTGAGTTGTAGTGGATCACAATATCAGCTCCACGACGAGCTAGAGATACTGCAAATGCACGCCCCATGTTGCGAGCTGCACCTGTGATTAGAGCTACTTTACCTTCTAGATCTCTATTTAAGCTGTTCATGTTTACCTCCTGTTTGATGATAGGTGTTGAACAATTACATCTTAGTCACTTGCACAAATTACAGGTAGGGGTAATACTTACATTTATTAAGTGCATTTTTTGCAATAAGAGACTTTAGCCTAGGAAGGATATGGAAACTCAAGAGCAAATATTTATAAGAGTTGTTGAATCAGGCAGCTTAAAAGGTGCAGCGGAACAACTTGGGACCGACCCCTCATCAATAAGTAGAAAAGTGGCTTCGCTAGAAAAGCGTTTAGGTGTCAGACTCTTACATCGTTCGACAAGCCATTCAACACCAACAGATGCGGGTCAGGAGTATTATCAAGGTTTAAGAAAAATCTTGGATGAGCAAAATGCTCTTGAAGCTTTAATTTCTGGGCAAAAGGAAAGCCCTAGGGGCACCTTGTGCGTTACTGCTCCAGTCGATTTTGGAGCACATTTTGTTGCTCCGGTACTCAAAAAAATGCAGGAAGATTACCCATCATTAAATGTTGAACTCTTACTGGGGAGCCATTTCGAGGACATTAATTCAAAAGGGATAGATGTTGCAATTAGAATAGGTAGTTTACCTGACTCCAGTTTAATTTGCAGAAAGCTGGGCGATGTATCACGTGTACTAGTAGCAAGCAAAAAATACTTACAAACAAATGGAACACCTAGAGTTCCAGCAGATCTCTCGTCACATAATTTTATTTTTTATTCCAAAGAGCAAGCGAGAAATCAAGTAGAGCTATATCGAAATAATTCAATCAAGTCTTTTAAAGTCAAGGGTAACTTCACTGTGAACAGTGTTACCGCCGTAAAGAACCTTGTGCTCGAAGGTGTAGGTATTCACTTAGGCCCACTTTGGTTCTTCCATGAGGAGATTAAAACAGGGGAAATCGAAATTATTTTACCTGAATATAAATTAAAGGCTTTCCCTTTGCATGCGCTGTATAATTCTGCTGTGTATGTTCCGGCGAAAGTTAGAAAATTTATCGACGCCATGATTAATGAGAATTTTGATTTTAAATAAAAACTAGTGATTATTCTCTTTTTCCTTATTAATCTTACATTTAAATTTTTTATAATCGCAGCTCTTCTATTAGGACGACACTTGCAGTTCAAGTAAAAGTAAACTAACTATATAAATAACAACATCAGTAATCAGAAAGCTAATTAATTGTAATATAAGGATATTATTATGAAAATCAATATTATTCGATTTTTTTCTTTCATTGCTATAGCAATGTATCTTTCTCCAACATTCGCTAAAGCTGAGTATGTTATTTGCACCCCGGAGTGGGAAAATTACACTGTTCAAGATGGTAGTGGCCTATATCATGATTTATGGAAGAAGGTTTACGAAGATATCCATTTTTCTGTTCAATATGCAACACTATCAAGATGTAGGGAGCAAGTGTCAGCAGGAAAAGCGCATGCTTACCCGGGATCCTATATTTGGGAAGCTGACGGACGTAATCTAAGCTCTCCAAAACCAGAATATTATTTAGGAATTGAATTTATTGCTGTGGCATACCACAAAGGGCGTGGTTTAGATTGGAGCAATGAAAGTTCTTTAAAAGGAAAAAGAGTAGCTTGGGAATTAGGTTATGAGTTTGAAAAAGCGGGCATAGTTAACGAACATGTCAATAAACATAACTTTAAAGATTTAGGTAATGCTCTAAAAATGCTTGAAGCTAACCGTTTAGATTACATACTTGACTATGCAGAGGCATTAGAAAGTAAAACTGAACAACTTGGACTAGATAATACTCTAACAATAAAGAAGGATGTAATTAAGGGGCCTAGATACTACATGCTGTTTTCAAACGATGCAGCTGGAGAGTCGATGAAAGCTATATGGAATCAGAAGATGGAAGTTTTCTTAAAAGATGGGACGTTGGCTGAGTTATATAAAAAATATAGCGACAAAAGCTACAATTAGCTTATATAATAAAGTTATCAATTGACAAGTAATGTGATATTTTTATTATTTAGACCTTTATTGTGCATGCCATTAATTTACCTAGTTGGAATTATGGCTATATTGTGGGCATTAATTGTTTCTAACGAAGCTCGAAATTTGGATATAGCTATAGGCATTTTACTAATTGGGCTAGTGCCCTTGGCGCTAGCTCAGTTGACCTTCATGTTTAGTCAAATAATACGGGAGCTATTGGTTTTTATACTAGCGTCGGGTTCTAATCAAAATAGACAAACCCGCTCTCCAAAAAATCTATGTGGCTAACAACGACTATGACTTCGAGATACTTTCTCTAATCTGGTGTAAATTGATTAGAGTTATACGCCTAAACGATTTCTGTCCAAAAGTAATTTAATGAGTAGAAATTGGTACGATCTAGTTAAAGTATGGTTTTAGAAAAGCTGACGTTAGCTAATTGTGCCTTAGTCGGCATAACGATTCATCTTTGACAAACTTGGTGCCAAATAAGGGTAGGTAGCTGCTTGGTGTATTACTACACTCCTTTAGCCCAGCATTTTCCAAGCGGTTTTGATAGATTGATGGAGTAATAAAAACTAAGATTATTGAAACGGCAAATGCAACTACCATTGTGTAATTAAGAATGTGACCGTGCGTATCTTCAAACCGTTTTTCATAGTAAATATAATATACAGCCGTAATGGTAAATCCGAGCATAACAATACCAAATGGTATGAGGCTAAAATCAAAACGAGAATATACCGCTACATTTCCAATTTCTTGAGCGAAATTAGCTATTTTGCTTAAGCCTAAATAAAAGCAGGCGGAAGTTAACCCTGCGCCAATAAGGGTCGCTGGAAAAAACTTAGATACTCTTTTAATTTTTTTTATCAGATGGGAAATACTCATAGTACTCTCGGGGTTAATTCATTTAACGATTTTTTGATGAATCGTTTTACTTCGCTCTCTACCACTTCTTTGCCTGTTTCTAAAACGCCTTCCAGCAACATTTCAGCTAGATCGAGAACGCTATCATAAGCATCTTCTTTTAGTTGCTCTGCTTTTTCAACCGCTTCCTGCTGTGCTTTCTCCAATAGTTCAATGACCTTAGGTGTTATACCATAATGCTCATCCAGTTCGTTTAGTACAATAGATGTGACCAAACCGGCAGCAACAACTACGGCAAGGTTAACCGCCACAAAAGATACAAAGGCTAGTGAGGCAGCACCTAACGCAGCGGAAACAGCAGAAGAGATGCCGATTTTTACAATATCTGTGGCTAATGAGCCTATTAAATCGGTTAAAAAGATTTCGTCATTTAACGCGTAATCTAAGATCCGAAATCCAGCAGCAACAAATATAGTTATAACGGTTCCTGATTTGATTGAATTAGCTAATCCATATTTACCTATCCCTAGTTGAACCACTTTAGGGTTGTCAAGCCTGTACGTTGTGCCTGTTAATATCCTTCTCAAGCCAGAATAGCCACTCAATTTAATCATTTCGGTGCCAGTTTGGTTGTAGTAAGTTGACATCTTCATACCAAAAGTAGCTTTTAATCCGAGTTTGGTCGCTTTAATGCCATGGACATTAAATTGGGCGATGACCATTGAAGTAGTGACGATATCTTTACCGTTTACACCATAGTTGATCATGATTTGTGCGCCTGTGGAGGTTGTCATTGATTTCCAAGTCGCTTGAGTATCTTTCCATCCCCAGCTCTGTAGCACTCTAAATGCTTCTTCGAGAGTTAGAAACATCACATGTTCTTGATTCTCTTGTAGGTTATTACTCAAACTCTCATCAGGTAATTGCTTTGTGTTTATGTACTGACCTGAAGTAAAGTCATATGGTGGCCAATACATATTTTCAGGACTAATATTCGCAGTTCTGGCCGGTGTAATCGTGCTTTGTCTTTTTAATGGAGGAAGGAAACCTTTACCAACGCCGGGGGAAATTCTATTAGTCTTAACTTCATTTTGATAGGCAATAGAAGTCTTAGGGAAAAAGGTTTCGGCTTCAGCTTCGGAGTTGCTTGATGGATTTTGTTTCTGCTCGTTTTCATAAGCTATCGAGCCTTTAGGGAATATGCTTTCTGGGTTACTCATTGTTATTGCTCAGAAAAGAATCTCATGATTTCACCTATGCTAACTTTTATAAAAGATAAAAAATGTCTAAATTGACATGCACTTTTACTAAAGTGATAAATATCTCATATGAATGATTGAGAGTGTCATTTAGTCGGTAAAGGGTTCGCAAAATGTAGCGTAGGTGGTGAGCAACATTCATATGGGTTGGATTGTAACTTGGTAGCGTATCCAGTACATATTGATTGGAGGCACAAGGAACCTGAGAAGAAAAATGCCTAACAAAGCGTTCAGAAGGATTTGGCACGCGTGGCATTTTTGGTATGCGTTGGTTTTAGTGGTTAAGGTTGTATGCGGAGGCTTCGGTATTGCGTGCCTCACACCTTAGCAAGGCGTTAGTTTGCATGGATAAACTCTCGTCCCAGTTATTATTGAAAGTCGTGTTATTTCAGATGATTCTGGGGTAGCTGTGATTGACCTAAGACAGCAACGACTAAGATAAAGCCGTCTTCTTTGGTGAAATAAGCTGTGTGTTTTCCAATCGGGAAATAAAAGCCATTTGGGTATATCTCGTCACAACTTCTTCCTAAGCCTGGATTATCAGCTAGCATCTGAAACCCTGATAGCAGGGTATCTTTGTAGTTACGCCACTGTAATTCAGAAAAGTTTTCAACAGTGTAGTTTTTTATTTTGTGCAAGTGAGATTGCGCTAAGTTACTTAGCTTGTATTTGTTCTTTTGCATAAGTTAGTTACAGCGAGTTCAGAAAGCTTTCGCCATCAACAGTGTTTCCATTGTTCAAGTCTTCTTTAGCTGACTTAAAGCAGTGTTTGAGGTACTCAACTTTCATAGCTTCTAGCTCTTCAAAGTCACGAATGGACATGACAACGACAGTATCTTTACTGTTTTTGCTGATTTTTACTGGCTCGCGTTGTGCGCTCAGAAGTAGTTCGCCGAAATTTCGTTTGGCATCATTGGCTGTTAATGTATACATGGTCAGTTCCCAATTGAGTGTATAGTTAGATTATAATGTATCGCATGAAATGTTCAATTTAATTAAATCGTGCGATTTGTGTGAAATGCAAACTAACAAAGCGTTAAAGACGGATTCCCAACGCTTAACATTTTCCTTTATATTCACCTTGATGGTTTGTTAAAGTCGATGATAATCAGCCTATTAGCTTACGAGGTCAACTATATACAAACTCATATCGTGCAGGATACGTCAGCGGTGAGACAGAAGCAGACGTAAGTAAGTTACTTGCTCAAATGATTGCTGGTAATAAAGCATACGTGAAGATTCAAAATGACAGACGTTCAGAAATTGTTGACTTCAATGTCAGTCTTTCTGGTTTTACTGCTAAATCTAAGAAGGCACTATCAGCGTGTAGCTTTAATCCAAAAGCCAGAGAAATTACTCCAGAAGATAAAGCTCGTTTACGTGAAATCTCATCAGAACTCAAGAAGCTGCAATCTGAGAAGACATCCATCCTATCTAAATACTAATCTGAATTAGCTTGGACTGAATCTGTTACCTTTAAAGTCGAAGCTTAATTCGGTCAGACAGATGACTACTCCTCATTTGAGAGCGGAAACTGATCAATAGGTGATTTGCGGCGACGTTGGTATTGCGTCACTCCCCCTAGCTGGGCGTTATACCGCAATCAATCATCTAACCTGTTCATGGCTTTACGGTAAACATCGCTACGTTCGCGTTTTCCGACGGCTAAGACGGTGACAATGATAACATCGTCTTCAACTTTGTAGACGAGACGGTAGCCCGATTGACGCAACTTAATTTTATACATATTGTCAGCTCCAGAAAGCTTTGAAGCCAGAACATGTGGGTTATCTAAGCGCTCGATCAGCTTTTTCTTAAATTGTTGTTGCAGAGTAGCACCAAGCTTTTTCCACTCTTTGAGTGCACTCTTTTTAAAGTCGAGTTTATAGGTCATCAATATTGACCGAAATGCTCTCTTCGGATTCACGCTCTTTAGCGATAGCGAGCAATTCAAGATCTTCGAGCCTATCCATCATCATCTCGTACGCTTCGGCAGGTACGCAATAGAATGCGGGTTCATTGCGGTTTAAGACAGCAACAGGTTCACCGTTAGCACTAGTTGCAACTTTCATCGGGTTAGCTTTCAACTCGGTAATGCTTGCAGCAACATCGGCTAAAATTCTAGTGGTCATATAATCAGTCTCTTAAGTGGTCTTTATATTGGTCATATTAGCCTCAACCAAGCAGTATCACAAGTTGCTTAAAAGTGATTCAAAGTGCGGGGCATTTTTACTATGCGTCGGTTTCTGTTTTTAAGGTATTATGCGGAGGCATAGGTATTGCGTTGCTCACACCTTGCAAGGCGTTAGAGAACTGACTATGCATAATGACAAGCGATACAGAGAAAAATTTGGAATAGGTGATCCGGAAAACAAAAAGGCAGTGTGGACACCAGCAACCGCCCATACCACAATCAACCCCTTTAACTGCCGTCAGCGCCCTAAGACCTTTGGATAGAATGTATGGATACTCATAGCCAGAGCTTGTTGCTCTCCGCCCTCTCGCGATGGGCTCCGCTGGGTCAAACCGACCTCGTTCACGCCTTAGACGATATCACCATTCATGCCCATCAACCGCTCGAGAACCTCTTTTGCAGCGGCGATGTCGTGCTCGATGTGCACTTCGTACTCGACGGCATCGGCCGCTATTTCTACCTCGATGAGCAGGGCAATGAACGAAATAAGTCTCTGGTCACCACAGGCGGTGCCTTCGCGAGTTTGAGTTCCTTGGTTGAAGCCAGCCCAAGCCCATTTTTCGCTCAGACATTGACACCGTGCACGACGGCCTCTATCCGCTACGAACGCCTCGTGGCACTCTCAAGAATTCACCCCAATTGGGCGGAGTTTCTGCGGATGCTCTTAGAGCGTCTGGTGCTGAAAAAAGAGAGACGAGAGGCGGGCTTTCTTCTGCTGAATGCCAAACAACGCTATCAGCAGTTTTTGCACGAGTTTGGCCACGATAGCGATCGTATCCCCCTTCGCCATGTTGCGATGTATATCGGTGTGACCGATGTGACGCTGTCGCGGATCCGCCGAGAGATGGGCTTAACATAGGTTAAGGTCAACAGAGAACCACTGCCCTAATATCGTGTTTTCTTTACCAAGGAAACTCGATATGAAAAAACTGTTGCCCCCTGTGCTCTTTTTGATTTTTGTGGTTGGAATAGGGCTCCTCCATTGGAAGACGTCATTCCCTTCACACATTGCTTTCCCTTGCTCCCTGTTGGGACTGCCATTGATTGTCCTGGGTTTGTGGTTATCGGCGGCGGGGAAGCGCCTGTTTACCCGGCTAAACACCAACATCATGACGTTTGGTCAACCCACCCTGTTGGTGACACAAGGCATCTATCAGTACACCCGCAACCCCATGTATCTCGGGTTTGCTGTCGCATTATTGGGCGTGGCCATACTGTCTGGCGCCTCACTGCCCGCTCTCTTCCTGACATTACTGTTCATCCTCATCACCGACAGGTGGTACATTCGGTTTGAAGAACAAATACTGCGAGACACCTTCGGCCAAGGCTATGACCAATACTGTCGTCAGGTCCGGCGTTGGGTATAAGTCACAGGAGCACTTTGCGCGCCCACCAGCGTTCAGCTCCGAAAATGGCGCATCCCTAAACCTCTTTGTTGTTAGCCTGTATCGGCCCCGTTAAGTCTAAAACGATATAGGAGTAGTAAACATGTTTAAGAGTCTGCATCAGGCGAGCAATCCATTGGTCATTTGTAATGTTTGGGATGTACCCAGTGCGAAGCTGGCCGAGAAATCGGGCTTTCTCGCTCTCGGGACGTCCAGCGCAGCCATCGCGAACACCCTTGGAAAAGAGGATGGTGAAAACCTCCACTTCGAGGACGTGTTGTTCATCGTCAAAGCCATCGTTGGGTCGACCCCTCTCCCTTTAACGGTCGAACCTGCAGAAACAAATTGATGAACTCCGCGCTCAAGTCGAAGGCGGTGAATCATGATATTGGGTTACGTGAAATGCACCTCCCCTGGTTGCGATGCGGCCATGGAAGTCAGCCAATACAGCGATAAAGCGCAGCAAGTATCTCAAAGGCCGTTATCATACCTGTGAATGCACTGAACGGCGTAGCAATGCCAATACACAAAACTACCTGCAGGCATACAAACGACTATGGTGTCATTACTAATTTTTAGCTGTGTTTTCGTCCCACCTGACCGCACATCTGAGCATCGAATTTAGGGAACACCAACGGCTTACTGACGCACACGTTCAAGGCCGCTTTTGGGGATATACCTGCTTTGGCAAGTATTGCGTAAGCTGCGCCTAGGTTTAAGTTCCCTGGATACTCACCCGCTCCGCCTTACCGCCTCAATAAGCTGTTGACGCTCATAATTCGACAATGAAAACCACTTTTCGCCTCGCGTGGCGATGTGCACTAAGGTCTGACTGAGCGGATCGGCCATTTGCCCTGCCTGCCCAACCGCCACCAACTCGACCTTCTCACCACTGCGGCGGCGAAGCTGAATGATGCGCCGGTCGATATCGCGACTCAGGCACAGCTGGTAGGCATGGCGCGACAAACCGTGCAGCAATCCCACACGAACCGGGGGCCGCTTCGTGGGGGTGCTCGGCAGCTCCCTTTGTAACCAACGGGATAGCACCCCATATTCCACGGCGGTTTCTAGCCAGGGGCACGGCGTGTTTTCTTGGTGCTTAAGGGTATCAAAGGCGTTGGAAATGTCGCGCAGTTGGCGCGGCTGAGTGGATGTGTGTTGCAAGGCTTGATGACAGACTTGGTCAAGGTGTTCGAGTATCGCATGGGGCATAGCAACCTCCCAGTGGAAGAACCCACACCACCCAGGGGCCTCAACCCCCTATAAAGGGTGGTGAACTGAACAAGGTTGGACCTACCGACCCACAGGTATCGGCCAGCCCGGAGGCTGCCCTGCCCAGCCCACCGTAATGACTGTCCGTAACGCTCGATAGGAGCGCTCTCGACTTACAGATGCGCCGAAACACCGCATGCCAACCAGAGAAACATCACTGAAGGCTATGCACCTGTAGCATAATCGGGGGTCCAATCCCGGCACCGGATTTTGCCAGTGCTTTATTAGGCTAACCAGCCACCACCTGGGAGTCAACGCACTCACCTTGCTATTGTTTTGACCCTTCGCTCATTTTTCGATTTCAGTTTGCCTACGTGATTCCATATCCCTTTGAACTCGTAAACAACACATTTTTGCCCCCAAATTATTTAGCCTAATTACTCAGTAGCTGATCGTACCACTGAAGTCGCATTATTTTTACTGATGGTTGGCAGTAATGGGTTGTGCTTGAAAACTCCCAGAACTAGTTTCGCCCAAGCTAAAATAAGCCTTACTTCATATTCAGCAAGGCTTTACTGAGGGTTTTACAAACAACAACCACAGGAAAACGTAATGCCTTGACCATGCGTCCGTTTTTTTGTTGATAGATAAAGGTGAGGTATAACCCTGAAGTGACCACTGAGGTGGACCTTAAGGCTTTTAAGGTCTATTTTAGTGGTCACTTTATTGTTAATTCTTGTTTGGGTAACTAGAATAATAGAAAAGTTCTAAAGGTTGATTATGTCTACACAAAGCCGCCACTATAGTAAGCAAACAGAAGCAGCGCTTCAGCACTTTGCAAACTTATTAAGTATTGCAAGAAAAGAACGAAAAATGACGATTAAAGAGCTAACAGATAAGCTGCAAGTCTCACGTACAACAACAGGTAAGTTGATGTCCGGTGACCCAGCCGTTGGAGTTGGGTTGTACTTTGAAGCGGCCAGAATTCTGAGAGTCGACCTCTTTGATCAAGACCCATCTCGACTAGAGCTAAAAAAAAGAAGCTCAGAAAAAATGGAAAAACTGCTACCAAGAAGAGTTAGAAACCAAAAGGCAAAAATAAACAATGACTTCTGAACAATGTTTTGTATGGAAATGGCTGAATGGTGAAACTGAACCTGTTGTTGCTGGAGCACTAATTTTCTCTGAGTCTGGAGAAATGAGTTTTCGATACGGCCAAAGCTACTTAAAAAGAGACAATAAAGAGCCTATATATGTGGAGGAGCTTCCACTTATCGAATCTGAAATCTATGCTCGCGACCTAGACCTCATTAACTTCTCCTCGATTCGCGATGCAGCTCCAGATGCATGGGGGCGCAGGGTAATTAACAGCAAGTTGAACCTTGATGCAGATGAGCCCTTAACTGAATTCACGTATTTAATGAACTCGGCCTCGGATAGGATAGGATCTATCGACTTTCAGGCCTCGCCAATCCAGTATCATGAACGCGGTGAAGAAGAGGCGACGCTGGAAGTTTTACAGTCGGCTGCTGACATCATTTCATCAGGTAAAAAGCTACCAGCTGAACTTGATAAGGCCATGCTACACGGAACCTCACTCGGTGGGGCTCGACCTAAAGCTATGATTTCAGCTGACAACATCAAGTACATAGCAAAATTCTCAGCATCTAATGACACTTACGATATTGTAAAGTCTGAGTATGTGGCAATGAAACTAGCTGCGTTGTGCGGAATTAATGTTGCGAAGGTTGAGCTAGTCCATTCAGCTGGTAAAGATGCGCTGCTTGTGGAGAGATTTGACCGTTCTCCGGCAGGGGATGGGAAATGGTACAGACACTCAATGATTTCTGGACTTACAGTTCTTGGACTCGATGAAAGCAACGCTCGGTACTGCGCTTACCCTGCACTAGTCGATAAAATGCAGGTTCAGTGTAAAAACTTTGGCGATGATGCCTTAGAACTATATAAGCGCGTCGTATTCAATGTGCTTGTTGGAAATACGGATGATCACGCCAGAAACCACGCATTTTTTGTAAACGGTGAGAAGCTAGAACTTACTCCAGCATACGATGTGTGCCCACAGAGCAGAACTGGAGGAGAGGCCAGTCACGGTATGATTATTGTTGGTAATTCAAACATCTCATCAATCGAAAACTGCAAGCAAGCAGCTCGCGTGTTTCATGTAGACGAGGAGACTTCACTCGATATCATCGGTCATCAAATTAAGGTTATTAACGATAACTTTGAATCTCTCTGTGATGCAGCTGATCTATCTGAGCTTGGCCGGAAAATGCTTTGGAAGAGGGCTATTCTTAACGATTCTATTTTCTACGGCTCGGAAGAGTTCTTGGAGATAGTGTCATACGAGCTTCCAGAATAGCCTAGTGACCACTAAAATAGTTCTTAAATAACTTTAGATCCATTATAGTGGTCAAAAATACTAATCGTAACCAATGAATCCATTGTCTATGCCTAGGAAAAGTTCTTGGAGAGGGTTTCATACGAGCTTCCAAAATACTTAGTGACCACTAAAATGGTTCTTAAATAACTTTAGATCCATTCTAGTGGTTAAAAATACTGTAACTAACAAATCCATTATCCTGACCGGCAAACTCCAGCATGGAAAGTAAGGTGTGAAGCTCGGCTCGCCTTTGCCCCATTGTTGGTTAGAACTTTTACTCAATCATATCCTGTTCAAGTCACATCCAAACACCGTCTGCGCCAAAGCGTCGGTCTTGATGTGGTGCAGAAGCCGACCGATGAGCGCTGATTGACAGTAGCCCTTTGCCCGTCCACCAGCGTTCAGCTCCGAAAATGGCGCATTCCTAAACCTCTTTGTTGTTAGCCTGTATCTCCCCCGTTAAGTCTACAGCGATATAGGAGCAGTAAATATGTTTAAGAGTCTGCATCAGGCGGAAAATCCATTGGTCATTTGCAATGTGTGGGATGTGCCCAGTGCGAAACTGGCCGAGAAATCGGGCTTTCTCGCTCTCGGAACGTCCAGCGCAGCCATCGCCAACACCCTTGGAAAAGAGGATGGCGAAAACCTTCACTTCGAGGACGTGTTGTTCATCGTCAACGCCATCGTTGGGTCGACCCCTCTCCCTTTAACGGTCGACATCGAGTCGGGTTATGGCGACACGCCGGATGTCATCGCACACAACATCATTGAACTGGTTAAGATTGGTGTGGTTGGCGTCAATATCGAAGACAGCGTCGTATCACAAGGGAAACGAACACTGCGCGACAGCGTTTGGTTTGCAAATCTGCTGACTGGCGTGAGAAAACAGCTTCGCGATGCCGATGTAGAGGTATTTATTAACGTGCGGACTGACGCCTTCTTGCTAAATGCCAGAGAAGCGCTCAGTGTCAGCCTCGAGCGGATCCATCGCTATCAACAAGCCGGCGCAGACGGGATTTTTCTGCCCTGCATTCGAACACCCGACGACATTGAGGCCGTCGTGGCCAGCACTCCACTCCCAATCAACGTCATGTGCGTGCCAGAATTGCCGACTTTCTCACAGCTCAAAGCGCTAGGGGTGAAACGCATCAGCATGGGGAATGTCGTGCATGAAGCCATGTTGGCCTCGTTGGCTTCTCAGCTGTTGTCCATTCAACGTGAGCAGTCTTGTCACCTTCTGTTTTAAAGGACGTCCTTCAAATTAAGGGGGTTGACGGGATTGAACAAATGGCCACTTTGTTCTTTTTACACCATCCCCCTTAGCACTGGCGAGGTGTACGATGGATAGAAGTACACTTTCGCCCCCCACTCATGCCACTTCTACCAAGCGTGGCAAGGCGTCGCTACGAGGTCAGTTCAACGTGAGTAATAACCGGAAGAACAACAGGGTAGTGGCAATCGATAGCGGCTTAGCAGTGCATTTAAATTACAAAACCGCGCGACATCACTAGGGAGGACGGTTCAGTGTGACGCATAAATCGTGTCGCGAGTGTATGGGGCGTTACGGTTCCTTGTCTGATACGCCAGCAGTCCTGTACTCGGAGGGGACAACATCTCGTGGTGCCCCTCGTCGAATCGATAACGTCTAAGGCAGCAGTGACGCAACTTTCTTCAGCAACGTCTGGATTTCTTGCTTCTGGTAGCGTACTTCAGGTCTACGCTCGCTACTTTTGCGCACGATCAATTCCACCGGAATGCGAGTATGTTCGACACCAGCGGTTTCTTGAGGTTCACGATCCTTAAGTGCCATAGCCTGAATCACGGCTTGCTCACCGATCTGTGTGAAGTCTTGCTTTACTGTCGTCAGCGGGGGCGTAAAGTACGCACTATCAGCGATACCATCAAAGCCGACAACGGCAATGTCTTCTGGCACTGGCCTTTGCAGCTCATCCAATGCCCGCAACGCGCCAAGCGCCATCTGATCGCTCGCCACCACGACAGCATCGAATTCTCGTTGTTGCGCTACGGCTTCACGAACCGCCAGATAGCCACTGCTCGCCTGCCAGTCCCCTTGATACTGCCAAGATACCTGCTTGTTTGCCTTGGCGATCTCTTCTAACCAAGTGTTTAACCGGATCCGAGACGCGCTCGACTCTTCAGGACCACTCACCAACAGGAATTTCTCTCGCCCTGTCTCAAGCAGATGCTTCATGACTTCCGCAGCACCTTGGGCATGCTCACCATGCACCATGTTCACCGAAGTTCCACTGGGGACATCAATAAAAATGAGATGGCGGCTCGGAAACTGTGCCACCAGCGCCACCGCCTCTTCCGCAGTGAGAGGGACGTTGAGGATCACACAATCCACTTGCTGAGCAATCAACTCTCGCATTGAGGCTTGAATATTGGCTAAGCCAGGCTCTGACACCACAGAAAAGACCGTTCCAACGTTCAATTGATGCGCTTTACTTCTCACACCATTGGCAATTAAAGCGGCGCCATGCAAGGCCATATCTAAGGTGATTAAACCAACATGCGTCGATTTGGCTCGACTCAGCATTTGTGCCCCCTTGTTAGGCACGTAACCCAGTTGCTTAATCGCACGGTTGACTTTGATCCGAGTCGACTCCGCCACCTTCTGAGACCCATTCGTGACACGTGACACCGTTTGGGTCGACACTCCGGCCAATTTTGCTACATCTTTAAACGTGACACTCACACGCGTTTCCGTCTTCCACTCTGTCTTGAGGGAAAGGTAACGCATCTCGCAGTCCATTACTGTGAGACAGCCAAAAAATGTTGGCGAAAACATCATTTTTATGTTCTCGAAAACAGTCGATCCAAGCCAAATTTTGACCTTATTTACCCGTCCTAGGATCACATTTCATCGCTACTTCGCTACGTGATCGCCGAATTCAACGAGATATTGAGTTCAAGAAAATGTTTACGAAAACAATTATTGAGAATGGATATGATTAAGTTGATACATTTACAAAGTAAACACCACAGTGTGATCATTAAAACCGATCGCGTGCCGGAAATTCTCCACTGGGGCGCGAAGATTGCTCACATTGACGAAGACCTGCTGCTCTCCACAGAGCGGCCTATCTCTCAAGCCCGTCTGGATGTGGACGTGCCACTGTCACTGTGCCCCGAGTTGGGCAGTGGTCACTTCAACGCGCCTGGGATTGAAGGCCACCGCCACGGCTTTGATTGGGCGCCCGTGTTCCATTGTGTCGCCACGGAAGAACAAGCTGGCGGCGTCACCTTTAGATTGGTCGATGAGACCGCAGCACTTGAGCTCATTATTGAACTCAGGTTGAACCCAGAAACCGATGTCCTACAAAAGTGCGTGTCGGTCACCAACCTTGGAGAGAGTCAATACTGCCTCAGTAAGCTCTCTGCCACCTTGCCCCTGCCCAACCATGCGAACGAGTTGATGACCTTCCATGGCCGTTGGTGTCACGAATTCCACACGCAACGTCAACGCTTTGAACATGGTGGCTTTATGCAAGAAAACCGTCGTGGGCGAACCTCCCACGAAAATTTCCCAGGTGTCTTCGCCGGTACCCACGGCTTCAGTGAAGAACTCGGCCAAGTCTGGGGGTTCCATCTTGGTTGGAGTGGTAACCACCAAATGCGAGCCGATGTTCGCAGTGATGGGCGACGCTTTGTTCAAGCCGGTGAACTACTGCTCGCGGGTGAGATCATCCTACAACCAGGAGAGTCCTACCAAAGTCCTTGGTTATACGGCTGCTACAGCCACCAAGGGTTAAACGGCATCACACAGCGTTTTCATCAGTTTGTCCGTGACAACATTGTGACGTTTCCCAACGATAAGCCGCGCCCCGTTCACTTAAACACTTGGGAAGGCATCTACTTTAATCATCAGCCTGAATACATCATGCAGATGGCGACGGAAGCCGCTGAGATGGGAGTGGAGCGCTTTATCATCGATGACGGTTGGTTTGTGGGTCGCAACGGTGAACGTTCAGCACTCGGAGATTGGTACTTAGACGAGGTGAAATACCCCAACGGTCTCGAACCCGTGATTGAACATGTCAACCAACACGGCATGGAATTTGGCCTTTGGGTGGAGCCAGAAATGGTGAGCCAAGACTCAAACCTGTATCGGCATCACCCTGATTGGGTACTCGGTCTGCAAGGCTATCATCAGCCATCGGGTCGCTGGCAATACGTATTGGATCTGCAAAATGACGACTGCTTTCGCTACCTTTTTGACCGACTGAATGCGCTGTTGACCCGCTTCAATATTACCTACTTAAAATGGGATATGAATCGTGAGCTAGTCCAGCCAGGCCACCAAGGACGCGCGGCGGTCCATGGCCAAACCCACGCGCTGTATCGCCTGATTGATAAACTCCACCAAACGCATCCAGCCGTTGAAATCGAATCATGCGCATCCGGAGGGGGCCGTATCGATTTTGAAATCCTCAAACGCACACAACGTTTCTGGGCATCCGACTGTAATGACGCCCTTGAACGTCAATCGATTCAAAAAGGCATGAGCTACTTTTTTCCTCCCGAAGTGATGGGCGCTCACATTGGCCCCGCCGAGTGTCACTCTACGAACCGTCGCCACAGCATCAACATGCGAGGGGTAACGGCACTTGGGGGACACATGGGGGTGGAGCTCGATCCAGTGAAAGAATCACGCGAGCAGAAAGCAACCTTCTCTCACTACATTGCGCTTCATAAGCAGTATCGCCACCTATTGCACCATGGCCGAAGCTTCCGCATCGATCCTGCCGACCACAACCAAACGATCTATGGGGTCACAAACGATGACGAAATGCTCATTACCGTGTGTCAGCTCACCATGCCTGAACATGCGTTACCTTCGCCACTTCGTATTCGCTGCGCGGACATCAACGCCCAATACCGGGTGACGGTGGTGGACATGCCACAAACGAGCTTCCAACTGATGAAACAGCGCCCCAAGTGGCTGGATAAGACCCTGACACTCAGCGGGGATAACCTCAAAGAGATTGGCTTAACGTTACCGATCCTCGATCCAGAATCTGCGCTTATCGTCCATCTCAGAAAACAGTAGGGCGGAGGGTAAGCCATATCACAGCACCCGTAAGGGCCCATCTGGCGCCCTCACTGGTGCCATCCAACAATGACGAACAAAAATTGATTGATAACATGAAAGGACAAGAACAATGCCAATAACTATCCTACTGTCATTCTTCTTCTTTACCGGGTTCGTGGTGTATTTCACCTGGGCTCGCGTGAAAGATCAGAACAATGACTCCAAAGAGGGTTTCTTCCTCGGTGGCCGAAGCTTGACGGGTGGCCTCATCGCGAGCTCGCTGATCCTCACCAACCTGTCTGCAACCAGTTTTGTGGGAATGAGCGCACTGTCGTTCAAAGGCAACATGTCGGTGATGGGCTATGAAGTCGCCTCGGGCATCACGCTGATCATGATCGCGCTATTTTTGGTGCCGCGATACCTCAAGCAAGGTATCACCACCATTCCTGATTTCTTAGAGTCTCGCTATGACCTATCGGTAAAGCAGTTTGTGACCGTACTCTTCCTATTGAGCTACATTGTTAATCTACTGCCCAACACACTGTACGCTGGCGCGATGGTGATTGGAGGGATCTTCGATATTGAAACCATGCTGGGGATCAGTCGGTTTCAAGCCATTCTACTCATCGCCGCCGTGATCGGCTTTCTTGGATTGTTCTATGCCATTTACGGAGGACTAAAGGCGGTCGTGATCGCGGATACGCTCAATGGCGTAGGGTTGATTGTCGGGGGACTGATGATCCCGATCTTTGGTCTAATTGCGTTAGGGGATGGCAGCATCACAGAGGGCATGCACATCATCTCGACCAACGCGACGAACAAGCTTCAAGCCGTCGGTGCCGCCGACGATCCCAATGTGCCCTTCTCGACCATGTTCACTGGCTTACTCTTGGTCAATTTATACTACTGGGGCACTGATCAAGCCATTATCCAACGCGCATTGGGGGCGAAAAACCTCAAAGAAGGGCAGAAAGGCGTCATTCTCGCGGGCGCCATCAAAGTGTTAACGCCGCTGTTCCTCATCATTCCCGGCATCATCGCTTATCATATGTTTGGCACCGTCGACGCGACAGGTCAACGCTATGAAGCGGATACCATGTACACCCGTTTGGTGAACGAAGTCCTACCCCAACCACTGGTCGGTTTCTTTTTAGCCGCCATGTTTGGCGCCATTCTGTCCACGTTTAACGGCGTACTGAACTCATCCACAACCCTCTTTACGCTCAATGTTTACAAGCCGCTTTTTGATAAAGAGAGTCGGCTCTCGGACGAGCAACTGGTCAACAAAGGACGCGTGTTTGGTCTGTTCATTGCCCTGCTCTCTGTGGGCATAGCGCCGTTCATTATGTTCGCGCCAAATGGTCTGTTCGATTTGTTGCAACGCTTAGCAGGTCTGTTCAGTGTCCCTATCTTTACCATTGTATTGATGGGTTACGTGACAAAGCGCGTTCCAGCGCTCGCCGCGAAAATCTCCCTTACCGTCTTCGTCACCGCTTACGGGCTTGTCCAGTTCACCCCAACATCACTCCACGCGGCCTTAGGCCCACTTCAACCCTTGGCCGAACTGCACTTTTTCCATCAGTTAGCCGTCCTGTTTGTCGTGTGTTGCCTCATCATGTTGGCAATCGGTCAGGTTCGTCCTCGCGACAGCGACTACGTCCTTCCCGTAAACCAAGCCATGGACATCACACCATGGGCGTTCCGTTTTGAAGCGTCGGCCGTCATCCTTTACATGGTTCTAGGCGCATACATTACGTTCTCTGATCTTGGGCTCGTGTCGGGAGACACGTCATTTATGGTGACTTACGCCCTCTGTGGCCTTGTGCTCCTCTTCGGTATCGTTGCCCGCATCAGAAAGAAACTAAGCCGCTCAGAAAAAGCGAGTGTTCAACGAGCGTAGAGCGACGAACAACACGTTCACAAACGGTGTTCATCGCACTATCTACACGTAAGTTCTCCTAATGAAAGGAGAACTTAACGTCCACTCTAGCTTGGTGTCGACGCCTGATGTTTGCTCATCATGTCCAGCGCCTGTTGCCGTGCATTGGGCGTGCTCAAATGGTGGTCGTTCTCTTGGCTTAGCATGTCAACGTTGACGGCACTACTTGCCAGTAAACACTGCATTTCACTGAGATAGTTCGCCTCATAAATCGCCACCCCAAGCGGTGTCCTCTTCAGTTGTCGAGACACTTGATACGCCAGGGCCACCTGCACCGTGTCCGGCAATTGCCAGTAATGTGCCACCGTGAAGGTCAATCGCGCCTCATACCCATGCACCAGCTTTTTAAATGCACTGGAACTGGGACTGGCCTCCGGATCGACATGCCGGAATGCTTCAATCATGATCTGAAACGTCAGCATCCGCCCCAAATTGCGTATCAACCCCACAAAGTATGCCGTCGCACTCTCTTGCTCCAGCTCAGTGCCTTTGACCAAGGCTTTGGAGAAATCCGCCGTCTGAACGCTGTGCGTCCAGATATTTTGGCCAAATTGTCGCCAGTAGACATTGAATGAAGGGGTCATCTGACGCACATACGACTCAATGACCCCTTCTATCAATCCCTGCGATCCGATGTTCATGAAGGCCGACCTCAGATCGGTGATCGACCGTTCACTGCGCTTATAGCGAGGACTGTTGGCCAACTTGATCACATCCGCGGCCATACTGGGCTCCGACTCGATGACCTCGATGAGCGCGTCAACGTGAAATTCCTCATTTTCAAGCTCTGCGATCAACGTCGACACCGACGCCGGCATGATGGGCAATTCGTTCAACATGACTTGAGGTGAGAGCAACACACGTTCGAGCTGTCCTGCCACATGTTCACTAAACGGATCCGTCTCTGTGAGAAGAGATGAATCGCCAAACAAGTGGTCAAGAAACGCCACATCATGGGGGCTCATCACCACCCCATCCAGAAGAGAAACTCTGCCTTTTTCCTTGTGTGATGGCGCAGGCTTGTCTTCGCCCACCGCAGGGACAACGCTTTCAAGATCAGACGAAGTGTGGAACAAGGCATCGAGGACTTTTTTAAACATGGGATCTTCACCGTATGAACGTCACTATGAATGTGAGCCAGCCAGTTCATAAGATGACGTTCAACGCAGACAAACCCTTGCACCATCTCTGTTGCAGAAACACAAGAGAATGACGCGGCGACAAAGTCGCATTCAACGAATGTCACTCTTTACTTAGCCAACACCATAATATTAGATGATATTTTTAACACCAACCATCAAGTTTCAATGATGTACCTTCATTAACATCCCCTTCGCTAATGCTCCTCGTTGTGAGTACCACCGCGCACCGCACTAAGACTCAGGCCTACGACACAGTCGCGCGATCCGCACGGGGCCCTGTGCATCGCTCACCATAGATTTAACAACATCGGCATGCGCCCTACCTTAAGAGGCGATAAGGCTTGTCGTGAATGCGAAGCGCCCGGTTGCGTCACCGCGCACAATAAGGAACAATGAAGCCATGTGACCCAAGGTTTGAGTTTAGGGAGGAAATCATGAGTGTCGAGATCTGGCTGTCCTTTGTCGCGGCGTCATTTGCGTTGTGCTTGACCCCTGGCCCAACCACCTTGCTGGTCGTAGGCCAAAGCATGGCGTATGGCAAACGCTCCGTCTTACCCACCATCCTCGGCGTCCTGTCCGGCGATCTGATTGCACTGTCGTTCTCTCTCATCGGTATCGGGGCAATTCTGGCTACCTCGGCCGCCGTGTTTACGCTCATGAAATGGGCGGGCGCGCTGTATCTCATCTACCTTGGCATCAAAGCTTGGCGTCGACCTGTGACAGAGACGGACGATGACACTGACATTCCCACCGTTGGCAACCCATGGCGAGTATACAAAGATTCCCTAATCGTCACAGCACTCAACCCCAAAGGCTTGGTGTTTTTTATGGCCTTTTTGCCACTCTTTATTACGCCCAATGCCGACAACCTGCTGGAACAAATGGCGATCCTGATCGCCACCTTCATCGGGGCATCCTTGTGCAGTGTGAGCGTGTACGCGTCTTTTGCCGGATGGATGAAAGGACGCCTTTCCTCCCCAACGATGAAAGCGCGCTTCAACAAAGCCAGCGGCGGGCTCTTAGTCGGGGCCGGGATCATGACCTCAGCCTTGGACCGATGATCGGGCAGCGGCAAGCCAGACGCGCCACAACCGATCCAACGCCTAAGACTCATGTCGTCAACTATACTTGGGACTTAGCTCGTGAGGAAGAAGGGATAGGGCTTGCTGAGACCACTGCGAAACGCGTCTCGGCTTTGCCCCACTAAGGCTCCAACGTCAAGTGATCGATTCCCTGATATCACTATCACCAACCCAAGGCGAAAACCCTATGGACAAATCTCACTCTGCGCTTATCAAAGATGCTGGTCTTAGGGTGACCCTACCTCGGCTGAAAGTCCTGGAATTACTTCAGTCCCCTAATACCAAGCATGTGGCCGCTGAAGACATTTATAAAAGGCTGACCGATTTCGGCGAGGATGTTGGACTGGCCACCATTTATCACATCCTCAGCCAGTTCCACGATGCTGGCATCGTGTCTCGCCACCACTTTGACAACGGCAAATCGGTATTTGAATTGTCTCACGTCGAGCACCATGATCACCTAATTTGCTTAACCTGTGGCAAAGTCATTGAATTTCTCGACCCCATCATTGAAGACAGGCAGCACGCCATTGCGCGGCAGCACAACATCACGCTCACCAACCACAGCCTGTCTCTGTATGGCCACTGCCAGAACCCCCTCTGTAATAAGTCATGAACGCGGAGCAAGCATCGCGCCTCACCGACGCTGGGCGTATTGATGACACAAGTCGTCCACCAATCTGGAAATGACGCCAGGGGTGTCAATCTCACACACCGCAGTAACAAGACGCTGATGCCCCACATCCAGACCGAGTATCTGGATCCTCTCCAGCACAGAGGCTTCGCATAGGGCCGACGCGGGCAACAGACGGATCCACAAATACCGACCACACGCTTCCAATAGGATCGCGTTCACCTTCTTTTGTTGGCGAGCCCTATCTACCCACGTGACCAAGAAGTCAATATTGATGGCTCGAACTAACGAAACCCTCCGCATCCCCATTCGTTATTCCCCTAGTCCCAAACGTGTGGTGCTAAGAACATGCCGCTCTCGTAAGCGTTCACAATGTGCCGTTGGGAGGCAGTGCTTGAACGCCTCAAACACCTGCAAGGCCTCAGCCAATGACAAACTGCGAGGGTCAAAGACCTCTCCCCCACAGAACTTCTGGTGCAGCGCCGCCAGCGATGCAGACTCAGGAACATAGGCCATGGTCCAGTCGCCAAACGCCCTCTCTCTGACCACCGACAGGTCAATCAGTCGAAGAGCGGCATGGCGAGGGTCGACCATGATCCGCTCATACGTGTCTTCAACTTGTGCCATCTCTCCTTCTAGATACTGAAAGAAATAGCGATTCGAGTAATGCAAAACCCCACTCACGCGATTGCGCTCATTATGCGTTCTGGCGCTAGCCAAAATGCGGTCAATTTCGTCGATATTACATTCTGTTGACATGGTACTGGCGTATATCAGTCTTGATAGCGGCATAGTCAATGTGTCCTTATCTGATCAGAAATTATTCACCATCGATCTGAATATGCAACAACGCACACTTGAGAGTCTAGTCAAAAAATCTCACTGTGAAAAATATCGTCACACGCCCCATTGGCCGTCTCACTTTCAAGAACGTCCTCAATTCTGACCACCTAGTACTTCTGTATCACTACACTGATCATGTGAACGGGCTAGGAGTATGCGTATGATCGCGGTGTTAGAACTACTGATGTTTCTCATCCCTTGGTTGGTTTACTCCGGGGTTCAGTTACAAAGGCTCCCCCCTCCACTGGCCTGTGCGATTATCCTGCCCAGTTTTCTCGTATTTGTGTCTGGCTTGATTGCTGGCTGGTTGTGCGCACTGGGCGTGGTCAAGCTTGACTGGCCTTCACCGTCATTGTTTGTGGGCAACGCCTGGTGGCACCTTGCCACCGGACCTGTGGCCTTCGTGCTCTACGTGTTGGTCATGTCTGAAATCTGCCGGCGCAAGCACTCGGTCGGCCCATAAAAAAATGGGCCGCAACCCACAGGTTGAAGCCCATCGTATCACCAGCTCATCACGGTAAGGCGGGAAAACCTTACCTCAATGACTCCCATAACCGCACTTGTTTGTCCGTGCGCGTTTCCTGCTTAATCAATGTGTGAACTTTGATCTCACGGCCCCCCACCGACAATCGTAGTTTTGAGATCTCGACTCGGTCAAGGTTGCGGATGATGATCCCCGTGTCACTTTCTGGGTCCCACAATACCAGTTGGTCACCGTCTTTTTGCACTAACAGTGCCGTTGGATCGCTGACCGCCAGTTCGATCGTCGCCGTTTGCGCGTGATCATCAATCACGATTTGCTGATAATGCGCCAGTGCCTGCGCGTCAATCCGATACGTTGCTCCCGCTGCGAACCCCGATACCATCACACGAGGCACACCCGCCAACTGAGGCAACGTCACTACACCGTCTTCCCCGTCGCGGCGTTGCTGCAACACCAGCACACTCGCCTCTTCAACCACAGCAACACCGAACACGCCGAGTGTGACAGAGCGACCCCCGTCGACTCTCACCACTTCGCCCGCCGTCGCATCATAGACGATAGGTTGGCCCGAGTCGGCGTCCTTACCCAAATACGCCAATTCGTGTTGCCCATTCAGCGCCGCCGACACCACGACCTCTTTTTCTCGTGTCAGATACCAACCCGACGTAACGCCATCACTGCGCAATGCCACTTTATCCGCCAGAGGATACTGCCTGCCCAGTGACGCCAGCGCCTCATCTAGGTTCTCAGCATGACGTCGACGCCACGCGCCATCCACCGCCACCACCGTCGGCTCAACTGACGTCGCCGCGCTCACTGGCAATACCAATCGCACGCCCGCATCGGTTTCCAACCACAATTGGGCGCCCTCTCTCGTCACTTGCGTCACGCCTGCTGTGCGACCCATATAAGGTTCGGCATCTTCAACCTGTTGGACGATCACCAGCCCCGGCGCCAACTGAGGAGCCATAGTTTGCGTATACACCGGCTGACGGAACAGGGCCTGAGCTTGGGCATCAAACACCCAGGCATACTGACCATCATCACTGAGTCCCAAATAAGACAGGAATCGACCCGCTAAATTAGGCCCGGCAACAATCACTCGCTTGTGCTCGACATCAAACCACACACTGCTCGCCTGCCCCGCTTCCGATGTCAGCCCCAATACACTCAGTGCTGGCACGGAGCGCTCA